>NZ_CP187112.1:1059166-1377500 GCF_050613275.1 Anoxybacillus dikiliensis | reverse complement strand
TGACGGCTTATTAGATACCTGAATCCGTGATGGATTGACATCGACTTTGACTTTTTTGCTGGTTTTATGGATGCGTGATCCACCATTCCCTTTTTATGTTTAAAACAGATGTCATCTTCACTCTCAGAAATGAAATAAATATCTTTTTTAGGTATATAAACCAAAGAAAAAACAAAAAAGGACAGAGGGTTAGGATGAGTACAGAATCACGAACAATCGTTCGTTATGCTCCTTCTCTCCATTTTATGTAAATGTTCAGAAGGGGCTCGCTATAGCCACTCCTTCGCGTCAGTTTCATCCAGATCTGTCGTGATCGGCGGACGAGTCGACCTGCCATCGTGATCACCGTCTGAATGATCGTCTTGATGCGGCGGCGTTTCACTTTATGATGTAATGGATGTCTCGGATCGCTTAATAGATCTTGTCCAATCAGACGAAGAAGGTTGTACACGAATGCTCCCATGACTAACACGAGCGCATTCGTTTTCATCTTCCCTGATGGAAGTCGCTCTAAATCTAAGTCGCTTTTCAGTTCGCTATGAAACTGTTCGCATGTCGCATGATCGTGATACAATGCGAGCACATCACTCATTCGAACATGCTCGTATCCCTCGAGGCGCACCCAGTAGCTTTCGACTTCGTAATTAGGAACGAGCATCAGCTGTCCATTTCGTTCCATCGTTCGTTCCGTCACTTGGGTGACTTGAACGTACGTGTACGTGTGTCCATCGATTGCTGCGGTCTGTGGAAGGCATAACTCATACGTTTGTACTCCTTCGGTTTGTCCATCATCGATGCGTCTGCCCTTTTGCGAAGCGATCTGGAACCAAAGCGCTTTCGATTCTCGGCGTAAGTTTCGCTTGATGACAAAGTCCACGTCTTCCTTTAGACATACGTGCACATTCGCTTCCGCATCGTTTCCTGCATCCATGCGGACAAGCAGACGAGACGAGGTCAGCGGACGAGCTCGACGGATGGCGGTAGTTAAAAACGAAGGCATGTTGTCTTGTACATGTTGTTTCCCTGGACGCAGCTCGGCATGAACGATATACCCTTCCTTCCCTGCGTACGCAAACAACGGCGTAAAACCGTCAAATCCTTTATACGTTCGACTCACTCCTTCTTTCTTCGTATCGGAGTTGTCAAATGGGGAAGCATCTATATCAAGGGGAAGCCATGTCGTTTTCCCTTTCGCCCAACAAGGGGACAAGGTAGCGTGTTGTCGAACCAACAGACGCATCGATTCCTCCCAAATGATGGTTTCGGTCATCGGAAGACAAGCGAGCTGATCGAGACGCTGTCGCAACGTTGGGGAGGAAGGTACGTGCCGAATGCCCATTGATGTCGAAAAGATATCGTCCTGACGATACGCTTCGATATGATCAAAATCCGTTTTTCCTGTGGCAAGCAAGCCGATCATCGAGCGAATGACGTCGCTATGGGAAATGTGCACATCTCGACGAACCGTTGGGAGCCGAAGGGCGTTTACTCGTTTATCCAGCTTCGTTTGGTGCAGTAAGTAGCCCACGAGAGCAAGCCCAGCACTTGGAGTAATCGCTTCATCTGTCAATACAAACCGAATCGGGAAATCTTTCATCGCATTCACCTACTTGATGAAGAGTCGTCAACGTCGTTTTCCCTTATCGTATCAACGGTTTGCATCCATTGTAAAGATGTTTTGTCACGGATTTAGGAGATATTTATAATGACTATAAATGGTTATACGAACGGTTTGGTGATGAACAGTATGAACAAATGATGGAGCAAATCGTCGAGCAGTTGAAAAAGTTTACAAGACGGAAACGACGCGAATGAAATTCACATACATTGCCATAACACGTATATGAAATAAGGAATGCAAAAAAAGAGCACGCCACAAAAGAGTCCATTCGTGATCGTTTCCATCCATTGATCAATTTGTTCGTCCATAAGCTTGTCCTCCGTTTCTTTTTACTTTCAACGTATGTGCATATAGTGGCAAATATACATAAAAAACGGGTGACATAAATGAATGACTTTTTCATAACATAATACAAAGGGGGCGATATGGTGAAAGAAATTGAAGTAGTCATTGATACGGAAGAAATTGCGGAGTTCTTTTACAATGAACTTGTTCGGCGAGGTTTTGTCCCAACAGAGCGTGAAATTGAAGAAATAGCAGATATTATGTTTGATTACTTGATTGAAAAATGCATTATTGACGAAGAGCTGATTGATGAATAAAGCGACGGTTGTTCCGTCGTTTTTTATTTGAAACATTTTTTCATTTCGCTCGTATAACGTATAGAATGAAAAATAAAGGAGGCTGTTTTATGGGGCTATTTAATAAAGTATTAGCAAGTATTGGAATTGGTTCGGCTAAGGTGGATACGAAGTTGCATGAATCACAACTATCACTTGGTGAACAGATCACAGGAGTTGTAGAAGTAACAGGAGGAAATGTAGATCAAGAGATTGATGATATATATTTGTCTCTTTGCGCTACATATATAAAAGAAGTAGATGATCGCAAAGTAACGAAGCAAGCGATTGTTGAAAAATGGAAAATCGCTCAATCATTCGTGATTCGTGCTGGGGAAAAGAAAGAATTTCCGTTTTCTTTTTCCCTTCCGCTTGACACACCAATTACAGTTGGAAAAACAAGAGTGTGGTTACACACAGGACTTGATATTAAAAATGCCGTCGATCCGACAGATGAAGATTATATTCGTGTTCAACCTAATCGGATGATGAACGAAGTATTTCGTGTCATGGAAAACTTAGGATTCCGATTAAAAGAAGCAGAATGCAAAGAGGCGGCTCATTATGTTCGTAAAAAACTACCTTTTGTTCAAGAATTTGAGTTTGTCCCAACGGGTGGCGAATTTCGTGGGAAACTTGATGAAGTAGAAATAATTTTTTTTCCACATACACTACAAGAATGTGAATTACTTATTCAAGTGGACCGACGAGCGCGTGGGTTAGCTGGTTTGTTTGCAGAAGCGCTTGATTTAGATGAGACTTTTGTTCGTGTTACTATTCGTGAGCAGCATATTCAAACGTTACAAACAGATCTTGCTGCACTCATTCGACGATATGCTTAAAGGATTGGGGGGTTCCCCGATCCTTTTTTATGTCCAAATCATTTTATATATTCGACAAAAATAGTAAAAAAATGCAAAAGGAATCGACAAAGCGAATCGCTAATAGTTACGTAAAGAAAAAAGAGGGGGGATGTTAGTGATTCGCATGCTTATGGGGAAAATATTAAAATCAACACAATGCTATGATGTAACGTTATTTCAAACTCCGCAATTTGGTCAAACGAAAGGATATCGTCAAGTATATCGGCTGACGGTAAATGGAGAAGATCATGATGACGTATTAGCTGAAGTTTATCGAATGTTTAATGTTCCAGATTTAGTACCGAAAGATTATCGTGCGCGGTATGTTAGTACAGGTGATATATTGCTTATTGACGAAGGAATATACGGTCAATTTTTTTATCGTTTAAGCTCGGATGGTTGGGAACGTATTCATCGTATGCATGTTCGCTAAAAAATGTCTTTAAATGTTCACAAAATTGTGCTATATTGTATATAGACAATTAGCACAAGGTTAGAGTATTATGAAAAATTCCCCTTGTGCACAAGGGGATTATTTTTTTCTTTTCTCGGCACTATACTCTTTATCATGTGCTTCAGCTTCAGCAATTAACGTATCTTTTGGAACATGATTATTTTTTTTCGGGCTATTGATACGGTTGCGATGTTTTTTTCCCAATCGTAACCCTCCTTTACATGTAGTTACATCTATTAACATCGACAAGATCATAAAAAATATACATATGGGGTGGGAAAAGCGATGTTTGCGTTCATTATTTCTCTAGTTGTCGGGATTGTTGCTATTTTTTGTTCTTTGTTTATTAAATTTGAATTAGAGCGATTAATTGGGCGGAGACAGAAAATTTTCTTCCTTCATTTCGCAAATATTAGTATCACTAACGTTGTTATTGCAAGCGCTTACTATGTGTTTAGCGGAATGTTTGAAACGAACGCACATCCATTTTATCTTATATACTTGGCGTCTTTAGAGGCGATGTTGCCGATTTACGTTGTTTGTTATTTAATATATGAACATTATGAGCAGGCGAAGAAAAAATATGTTGTGAGCGAAGATAAAAAAGTTTTGTATGTAAAACCGAAGTATTTTCGAAAAATATCGTAATGAGGACGAGGGGACTCCCCTCTTTTTTTATACATGAAAAACAATGCTTTAGCGAAACATAAGAGTGTGGTATAGTATATATGCAGCGATAAAGGCTAAAGGAGGATACATATGAGCGTTCATATTGGTGCGAAAGAACATGAAATTGCGGATAAAATTTTACTTCCTGGGGATCCGCTTCGCGCAAAGTATATTGCAGAAACGTTTTTAGAGGGAGCTACTTGTTATAATCAAGTTCGTGGTATGCTTGGGTTCACAGGTACATATAAAGGGCATCGTATTTCCGTTCAAGGAACAGGTATGGGTGTTCCATCTATCTCCATTTATATTACAGAACTTATGCAAAGCTATAACGTTCAAACATTAATTCGTGTCGGAACGTGCGGTGCGATTCAAAAAGATGTGAAGGTTCGTGACGTCATTTTAGCAATGGCATCATCAACTGATTCCCAAATGAATCGCATGACGTTCGGAGGAATTGATTACGCCCCAACGGCTAACTTCGACTTGCTGAAAACAGCATATGAAATTGGAAAAGAAAAAGGGTTGCAACTAAAAGTTGGTAGTGTATTTACAGCTGACATGTTTTATAATGAAAATGCGCAGTTTGAAAAGTTAGCACGCTACGGTGTACTTGCAGTAGAGATGGAAACAACGGCGCTTTATACGTTAGCAGCTAAATTTGGAAGAAAAGCGTTATCCGTCCTAACGGTAAGTGATCACATTTTAACAGGGGAAGAAACAACAGCTGAAGAGCGTCAAACGACATTTAATGAAATGATCGAAGTTGCGCTTGAAACAGCGATTCGTCAATAAGCGAGAAAGCTCCTGCGGCTCATTCCCCGCGGAGCTTTCTTCTATTGTGAGGGGAAAAAGATGAAAAAATGGTTATGTTGTTTTGTGATAATAATTAGCGGGTGTCAATCATTTGGATCAGTTGAGCAAGAGCAAAAAACGTCTAAGCCTCCTGTCCGAGTTGAGGAGCCAGCACCATCTCCTCAAACACCGACACCCCCTTCCAAACAACAGGAACAAGAGGAACTTGTACTTGAAGAACAATTTTGGAATCAAGTTGAAGTGCAAAACGGGGTAAAAGTGATTATGAATCCGGATAACGTGCTTGCCTTAGTAAATAAAGAACAACAATTACCGGCCGACTACAAGCCAGCTGACTTAGTCATTCCAAATGTTCCGTTTACGTTCAAAGAAACAGATGTTGAAAAACGCCATATGCGTGCTGAAGCCGCCAAGGCGTTAGAAGCGATGTTTGCAGCGGCGAAAAAACAACAAATAATATTATATGCCGTGTCAGGCTATCGTTCGTATGAGAGGCAACAACAATTATTTGCATCTGAAGTTCAACGGTTAGGAAAAGAAAAAGCGGTTGTTGCTGTTGCGATGCCGGGAAAAAGTGAACATCAAACAGGATTAGCAATGGATATTACAAGCCCAAGTGTTCAATATATGATCACGCCTGCATTTGGCGACACACTAGAGGGAAAATGGGTAGCCCAGCATGCTCATGAATTTGGTTTCATTATCCGCTATCCAAAAGGAAAGGAGCATATTACGAAATATCAATACGAACCTTGGCATTTGCGCTATGTTGGTGTAAAAGCAGCCAAGGTCATTTATGAGAAACAAATTACGTTAGAAGAATATTTTCAAATCGTAAAGAAAATATAAGGTTATACACATTTGAGCACACGATATTGTTCAAATACATGTGCTAACTTTTTAGATACGTAAATGTATAATTCTGATTGATATACAGCGGTCAGCGCTTGGCGCAAATGCAGTTGTTTGACAAATAATTCGATTTGGCGTTTGGCATACTTCATTGCTTGATGTTGTGAAATAATTTGTTTTTTCTTAATTTTTAATTCGATTTCTGTCAATAGTGAGATGGAGAAGCGAAGGATCACTGCCTCTGTTTGACCGATGAATTGCGAAAGCACCATTTCCAGCCTCCTTCGTATTTACAAATTTGAAATATACTTTACAATACATTAACATATTTTCTTCAAAAAAATTGTCGGAATGTGCGATAAAATTTCGACAAAAAAGGAGCTACAGTGAAAAGTAGCTCCTTTTTATAAAATCATGGCTGCGATCCATGCGAAAATAATGACCGGAATGTTGTAATGAATAAACGTTGGAACGCATGTATCCCAAATGTGATGATGCTGACCATCCACGTTTAAACCCGATGTTGGGCCAAGCGTGCTGTCTGAGGCAGGTGATCCTGCGTCACCAAGTGCACCAGCAGCGCCAATAATCGCAATAGTTGCCATTGGACTAAGCCCGAGCTTTATACAAAGCGGAACGAAAATGGTTGCGATAATTGGAACAGTAGAAAACGAAGAACCAATTCCCATAGTGACAAGCAGTCCGACAATTAACATAAGCAATGCACCTAGCGCTGTGTTATGACCAATAAGAGAAGCTGCCTGCTCAACAAGTTTCTCAATATGTCCTGTTTGTTTTAATACATTCGCAAATCCTGAAGCACTTAACATCACAAATCCAATAAACGCCATCATGCGCATGCCTTCTGTCAATAAACGATCACCTTCTGTTAAACGAATGCATCCGCTTAAGTAGATGACAACTATTCCTGCAAATGCCCCAAAAATCATGGAGTCAAGAACAAGTTGGACGGTTAAAGCAGTAATAACAGCGACGATCGCAAACCATACTCCTCGTTGTTGAAACGATTGAGTTTCTTGGCTTTCTCGTTGTATTGGTTTATATGTGCGCGGTTTACGATACGTAAAAAAAGCAAGGAGTAAGCCAACAATCATCCCAAGCGAAGGGAAAAACATCGCTTTTGGAATATCTGATTTTGTAACAACTAGCCCACCTTGAGCCATGTTTGATTGTACAATGTCATGAAAAATAGCCCCAAATCCAGTCGGTAGCCACATATATGGAGTAATTAAACCGAACGTAATAATTGATGCGACTAACCGACGATCCACATGCAGCTCATTTAAGACGTGCAAAAGTGGAGGGATCAAAATAGGAATAAACGCAATATGGATTGGAATTAAGTTTTGTGAAAAACATGACATGAGTAGGATGATAAGAAGAACAAGCGCTTTCGAATATTGCTTTCTTTTTGACTCCCCTTGTTTTCCGACCATTTTTATAATCATGTGAACAATAGCGTTCGGCAAGCCAGTTTTCGAAATGGCAATGGCAAATCCGCCTAACAACGCATAACTTAAAGCGACTTCCGCGCTGTTTCCTAATCCCTCTGAAAACACCTCAACTGTTTTAGAAAGACTGAGATTTCCAATGAGTCCTCCCAATAATGACGCGATTAATAACGAAAACACGACATTCATACGCAGTAAACTAAGAATAAGCATGACGAGTACTGAGATGACAACAGCGTTCATAATCGTGACCTCCAAAATACTTTAGTTTGATAAATTGGTAGAGTGGTGAAACACTAAACAATCTATCATATATACGAATCGTTCGTCAACAATAAATTTGGTTTAAGGCAATGTTATTGCCTGTTTCCTACTGTTCTTCGATGAGCCAATTTTGTTGCTGTAGACCCACACGATATATGCTTGGTACAATGATAACGCAAAAAATGATGAAGAAGTTGGTGGAACAGATGACAAAAATGAAACCTGAATTTGGGGCGTGGGTGAGCATTGGCTCTTATATCGTCTTATCTTTGGGGAAGTTATACGTCGGATATATGTCAAATTCTGAGGCGTTAAAAGCTGATGGGTGGAATAACTTTACGGATATTCTTGCCTCTATCGCTATTTTAATTGGACTGCTCATCGCAAAAAAACCTCGGGATGACAACCATCCATACGGTCATTCGCGCGCGGAACATATTTCATCTTTAATTGCGGCGTTTATTATGATGTCGATTGGAGTGGATGTATTGATAAACGCAGTGCAAACGTTGAAAGAGGGGGAGTATGTGAAACCAGATTGGATTGCGGTATGGACAGCAGGTGCTTCAGCTGTATTTATGTTTTTTGTATATATGTTTAACAACCGTTTAGCAATAGCTACAAATAGTCAAGCACTTGCTGCTGCTGCGAAAGACCATTTATCCGATGTGCTCGTTAGTGTAGGAACGGTTGTTGGGGTCATTGGTGCTCAGTTACATATGCGTTGGCTTGATCCTGTTACGGCTTTTGTTATTGGATTTATGATTTGCAAGACAGCATGGGATATTTTTAAAGAAGCATCCCATACGTTGACGGATGGGTTCGATGACGAAATGTTAAAGCAATATAAACAGGAAATTGAGCGTATTGACGGTGTGAAACAGGTAGTAGATATTAAGGGAAGAATGTATGGGAATGAAGTTGTCATAGATGTTACGATTTGTGTTGCCCCGTATTTAAATGTCGTGACAAGTCATGACATTGCCGATCAAGTTGAGCGCTTGCTCGAAAAAAAGTATGGAGTTGTCTATGCCCACGTTCATATTGAGCCGTATGAACAAGAGTATGTTTTCCGTGGGGATTGAGATAGGAGAGGAGTTGTAAAATGGAAAGTAGAACAATTGGGGTGATTTATGCGCTATCTGCGTACGTACTATGGGGAATATTACCTTTATATTGGAAATTACTTCAGCATATCGGGGCAGAAGAGATTTTATCTTATCGTATCGTCACTTCTTTTTTATTTATGATTGCATTGTTGTTTATTCAAAAAAGCTGGTCTACGTTTTTACATACGTGTCAATGGTTATGGAAAGAAAAAAAGCGAGCAGTCGCTTTCATTGTTGCTGCGATGCTTATTAGTACAAATTGGTTTATTTACATATGGGCTGTTAATCATGATCATATGGTTGAAGCAAGTCTAGGCTATTATATGAATCCGCTATTAAATGTTTTATTAGGTGTTATTGTGTTAAAAGAGCGTCTGTACAAATGGCAAGTTGTCTCGTTTATTTTAGCTGCTTTTGGTGTTGTGCTGATGACGATGGAATACGGTAAATTTCCATGGATCGCTCTGTCGCTTGCTTGTAGCTTCGCGTTGTATAGCCTTGTGAAAAAGGTGATTAAAGTTGATGCAACAATCGGTTTAACAGTAGAGACGATGCTTGTTACTCCTTTTGCACTAGCATGGATTGTTCATTCGTTTAGCGAATGGTCAGAACCTTCTTTTTCATTGATGACGATGTTGTTGCTTGTTGGCGCTGGGCCAGCGACTGCCTTGCCCCTCTTATATTTTTCAAAAGGGGCACAGCATATATCGTTAACCCTTTTAGGTTTTTTACAATACATCTCCCCAACATTAAGTTTGTTGCTCGGCGTGTTTTTGTTTCACGAGCCGTTTACAAATGCACACATGTATGCATTTAGTTGTATTTGGACGGCTTTGCTTTTATTTTCACTTTCTAGTACATGGGAGAAGCGAAAAGAAAAATCATTGAACATGTAGCGCCTGTCTCGTGAACAGGCGTTTTTTTTCACCCATTTTTTTAAAAACTATAACGTTTTACTTAGCGCTTGAATAGGTTGTTAGTACAAGAAGGAGGTGTCAAAAGATGAGTGGAGGACATCATCATGGTGGTGGCTTTGCGTTAATCGTTGTATTGTTTATTTTGCTAATTATTGTTGGCAGTGCTTATATTGGTGGCTGGGGTTATTAATCAACAATAGAGGGGGAAATACGTGATGTACGGATATGGCTATGGATACGGTTACGGTTATCCAGGATACGGAAAAACATTTGTGCTCATCGTCGTATTATTTATTTTGTTAATTATCGTCGGTGCGGCTTGGTGCTAAAGAGCAAGAGGGATATCCCTCTTGCTTTTATGCATGCTTCCATTTTTGGATTAATCGCATGAATAATAGTATGGCTCCGGAAGCTAAACCAGCAATAAGACCGAGCCAATACCCAAACGGCCCAGCGGTTGTATAGTGAGTGAATACATATCCAACTGGTAAACCAATTAACCAATACGATACGAGTGCAATAAAAAATGGAAAGCGAACGTCTTTGTATCCACGTAATGCTCCTTGAATAGGAGCTGCAACCGCATCAGAGAATTGGAAAAATAAAACGTATAACAGAAAACGCTTCGTCCATTGTAAAACAAGTGCATCATTCGTATATAAGGAAGCAATCGCTTCTCGAAACAGCAATAGGACGATAGAGACAACAATAGCCATCATCACAGCAGAAGAAATACCGATGATACAGTAACGTTTCGCATGTTCTAAGCGTTTCGCTCCTACTTCAAAACCAACAATAATGGTTAAAGTAAGAGAAACGCTTAGTGGAATCATATATAGAAGGGAAGCGAAGTTTAGGGCCGCTTGATGAGCTGCGATCGTTGCTGTTCCAAATTGACTCATCAACAACGTAACAGTCGAGAAAATGCTCGTTTCAAAAAAAATAGCTAATCCAATCGGTGTGCCGATCAAAAATAATTGTTTCCAAATGGAAAGTGACATCGGATGAAGCTTTTTTAGCATATTGTATGTGGCGAAAGGTTTATGAAAGCGAACGAGCAAAAACGCACATAATAGTAAGCACCAATACGTTATGCTTGTAGCGTATCCTGCCCCTACTCCACCGAATGCAGGGATGCCCCATCGTCCGAAAATGAATATATCATTCAATAAAATGTTTAATGGCAAAGAGCATAACGTTAACATCATTGTTACATTTGTTCGACCAAGTGCATCGATAAATGAACGAAGAACATGATAAATAAAAATCGGGACAACACCAATACATAATGCTTGTAAATATTGATAAGCAACGATTCGAACATCATGTTCGATTGGCATATTTTCCAGTAAAATAGGAACGAGAAAATAAATGAGCGCAAACACAGAGAAAGCAAAGACGATCGCTAAGTATATCGCTTGCTCAACTGTTTGAGAAATACGCTCGTGGTCTTTCGCTCCAAACGCCTGGGAAACAATTGGGGTTAAACCGGTTAATATACCTCCGATTCCTGTAGATATAGCGATCCAAATGTTTGAGCCAATGGCTACACCTGCTAAATCAACTGCGCTATATTTCCCAGTCATCGTCACATCAAAAAAGTTCATCATATATAAGCTTATTTGCGTAAGAAAAATAGGAAATAATATATGTAAAAACTGCTTTATTTTTTCTTTTAACGTATATGTTTCTTTCATTTGCTCCTCCGAATACATGTGAAAAATATGAACAAACGATATTATAACATATCGTTTTCATATATTCATGGATAATCCTCTTGCTTTTCATGTTAAGTTTTGTTACATTAAAAAAGTCGTTTTTTATTATAAACATCAGGTGAGGTGACGAGTATGCAATTATTGCAAACGATTGTATCATTTTTAAACAACATATTATGGTCGTATGTTCTTATCGCTCTTTTAATTGTCGTTGGATTGTATTTTACATTCCGTACAAAATTTGTTCAATTTCGTTATTTCGGTGAAATGGTCCGTGTTATTACAGAGACGCCAGAAAAAACAGGTGCGATTTCGTCGCTCCAAGCGTTTTTCATGAGCACAGCGTCTCGCGTTGGAACAGGTAACTTAGCAGGTGTTGCGTTAGCGATTTCCGTTGGCGGACCTGGTGCGGTCTTTTGGATGTGGTTGATCGCTTTAATTGGTGGGGCATCAAGCTTTGTGGAAAGCACACTCGCCCAAATTTATAAAGTGAAAGATGGAAACGGTTATCGTGGCGGTCCGGCATATTATATTGAGCAAGGATTAAAAAAACGTTGGCTCGGTATATTGTTTGCCATTTTAATTACGTTCTCATTCGGTCTTGTATTTAACTCTGTGCAAGCAAATACGATTACATTTGCATTTGAGCACGCGTTTCAAATGGATCGTACAGTGATCGGTATTGTACTTACTATTTTAACCGCCTTTATTATTTTTGGTGGTGTGCATCGTGTAGCGAAAGCATCATCTATTATCGTTCCAGTTATGGCGAGTTTGTATTTATTGATTGCGTTTTATGTTGTCTTAACGAACATGACGGAGTTGCCAGCAATATTTTCTTTAATTTTTAAACATGCATTTGGTATTGAACAAGCAGTTGGTGGAGGCTTTGGTGCGGCAATCATGATGGGAATTAAGCGAGGCTTATTCTCAAATGAAGCTGGAATGGGTAGTGCGCCGAACGCAGCAGCGACAGCAGAAGTTTCCCATCCAGTAAAACAAGGTTTCATTCAAACATTAGGTGTATTTGTTGATACGCTAGTTGTTTGTAGTGCAACAGCATTTATGATTTTATTATCAGGCGATTATATGAAAGAAGGTCTTGATGGTATTACCTTGACACAAACGGCATTGAGCACACATATTGGTGAGTGGGCAAAAGGATTTGTTGCAGTGAGTGTATTTTTATTTGCGTACAGTTCCATTATCGGAAACTATTATTATGGCGAAACAAATATTGAATTTATTCGTTCAAGCAAAGCATCATTGCTCGTATATCGACTTGCGGTATTAGCTATGGTTATTTGGGGATCTGTATCGAGCATTCAAATCGTTTGGGACTTAGCAGATTTATTTATGGCGTTTATGGTTATCGTGAACTTAGTTTCGATTTTCTTACTTGGTCGGGTCGCTTTCGCGGCACTACAAGATTATGTTACACAAAGAAAACAAGGAAAAAATCCGGTATTTTACGCACGAAATATTGGCGTAGACCATCAAGTGCAATGTTGGAAAGAAAAACAAATCGAGTGGAAAAAAGAAGCGTAAAAATGAGGCTGCTAGATTGCAGCCTCATTTTTTGAATAAGCCGGTAATTCAATAATAAAACATGAACCATGACCGAATTTGCTTTGAACACGCATCGAGCCTTTATGCAGTTCAATAATTTTTCGCGACAAAGATAAACCAAGACCTGTTCCTGTTGATTTTGTTGAAAAAAACGGATCGAAAACGTGATGAATAATGGTAGAAGGGATACCAGGTCCATTATCACTCACATAAATTTGAACGAGATTATTATGCAATTTCGTTTCAATGTCTACCCGCAACGATTTTTCGGTTTTTGCTTCAATCGCATTGCGAAATAAGTTAATAAACACTTGCAACAACTGATTTTTGTCAATGTTAACAACGTATTGTTGTAGCTTTTCATCCAAATAATATGAAAGCTCTACGTTATGAAGAAGCGCTTCGCTTTGTAACAAAAGATCTAAATCATGTCGAATAAATTCGTTTATTCCAATCCATTCTGCTTTTACTTCGCTCGGTTTCGCAACGTTTAAAAAATCTGTAATAATATCATTTGCTCGATCGAGTTCTGGAATGAGAAGTTGATCAATGAGGGTAACGATATGTTCAGGCAGCTGTTCTTTTAAAAACTGTAAATATCCTCTTACTGTCGTTAAAGGATTTCGAATTTCGTGAGCAATCCCGGCAGCAATCCGGCCAGCGATCGCCAGTTTCTCTGCTTCTTTTATTTGATTAAGCGATTGAAACATACTAATCACACGTTTAATCGACCCATCTTCGTTATATAAAATGCGTGTATTAATGATCCCGTAATATCGATCGAGCACTTCACAATTGTAAAGTGGTTGCTTTGTTCGCAATGTTTTTAACGTCATAATTTGTTCATCTGGAATGTTCAATAATTCACGAATATGTTTACCGATCACATCATCTCGGTTTACTCCAACATCGTTTGCTGCCTGTAAGTTACATAATGTAATTTTTCCTTCGGCGTCAACGAAAACAATATGATGAGAAACAAGATCAAAAATAGGGGCTAAAAATTGTTCCACTTGCTCAAATGGATAGTCTTTTTGTAAATCAATATTCCATCGCAAAATGGGTGCTCTTTTCTCTTCCTTCACTATTGTTTCAATCGTTGGAGATGGAATATTTCTTTCCTTTTTTATTACTTTTCCGAGTTCATAATCAACGTATGAAAATGGAAAAGTAATGTGCTCCACAAAGCGTTTATATAACCGTATTTCTTCTTCAAGCTCATTTATTTTTTGCTTTAGTTGTTCATGAATTTCCATCCTTCTAACTCCTCATTTCACTATTCCTACGTTGAAGTTTAACGCAAAATTGACTAGTATGTAAATAAAATTTTATAAAACTATGTTCTAAATGAAAAATGTGATAAATAACGAGATAGAAGAATAAGATGGAAAAGAATAAACGGGAAGGAGGGAAGAAGATGACACCTCAGTTTATGTCTTTCATCGATCCTTATGTTTATCAAACATTACAAACAATTAGAGGAAAAGAGGTCATCATTGAAACGGTGCGAGGAAATGTGCAAGGTATTATTCAAGATGTGAAGCCTGATCATATTGTGTTAAAAAGTAGCGATACCCTCTTTTTTGTCCGCATCCAGCAAATCGTTTGGATTATGCCGAAATAAAAAAAGGAGGGGGACTTGATGTTCACAAGAATAAACAAGCTTCAAATTGAGTTGCCAAAATCTACGTATGCGGACGCGAATGCAGCAGCGGCCGTTCAAGAGTTACTCGGTGGAAAGTTTGGAGAAATGTCAACATTAAACAATTACTTGTTTCAGTCATTCAATTTTCGGGAAAAGAAAAAATTGAAGCCTTTTTACGATTTAGTCGCAAGTATTACTGCGGAAGAATTAGGTCATGTGGAGCTCGTTACAACAGCTATAAACTTATGCTTAACAGGGACAACGCATGAAGGTGCACCCGATATTACGCCAATGCAAAACGGGGTAGATCAACGAAATACGTATCATTTCATTGCAACTGCACAAACAGCATTGCCAGGAGATTCGATGGGAAAATCGTGGTCAGGTGACTACGTGTTCAATAGTGGGAATTTAGTATTAGATTTATTGCACAATTTCTTTTTAGAGTGTGGGGCGCGTACACATAAAATGAGGGTATATGAGATGACCGATCATCCAGTCGCACGAGAAATGATCGGCTATTTACTTGTTCGAGGAGGCGTGCATGTCATCGCTTATGCCAAAGCGCTTCAAATTGTTACCGGGGTGGATATCACAAAAATGTTGCCGATTCCGAATTTAAGTAACGATAAATTTGATGCGGCAAGAAAATACGAAGCGCAAGGGTGGCATAGAAGACTATATACGTTTAGCGAACATGATTATCAAGATGTTAAACAAATTTGGAAAGGAATACATCCGCTTGATGGAGGACAACTCGAAGTCATTCAAGGAACGCCAGCAGGTGCTCCGATTCCAGATTTAGAAGCAGTAGGGGAAACATTTGCCCCCGGTATTTCATATGAGGACTTTCTTGAAATTGCTAAGCGCCTTCAAAAATCAGCTGGCTTATAGGCTATGCCTTGTGCATAGCAATTTTTTTAGATTAATTTTTATAATAAAACTATGTTCTAAATAATCAATGAAAAAAAGAAAAAGAAAACAAGACACAATTGCCTACGGATCTGTGAATCAAATATAATAAAAGGGACACAAAGGAGGATGAAAACTGTTGATTACGCTACAACATATTCAAGAAGCTCAACAACGAATGAGAACAGTCGTTCATAAAACGCCTCTTGAATTTTCACAAACATTTAGTCGTTTATCGAATAATCGTGTATACATGAAGTTAGAAAATTTACAGAAAACAGGTTCATTTAAAGTAAGAGGATCTTACAACAAAATTATGTTGTTAAGTGATGAGGAAAAAAGTCGAGGAGTTATCGCCGCTTCAGCGGGTAATCACGCACAAGGAGTAGCCTATTCAAGCAACATGATTGGCATTCCGTGCACAATCGTCATGCCTAAAGGGGCGCCATTAAGTAAAATTCAAGCAACGCAAAGCTACGGGGCAAACGTCATTTTACACGGGGATGTGTTTGACGAGTCGTTAGAATATGCTCGCAAACTTCAACAAGAAACAGGCGCGACGTTTGTTCACCCTTTTGACGATCCAGCTGTCATTGCCGGACAAGGAACGATCGGACTAGAATTATTCGAACAACTAGACGATATTGACGCAGTAGTTTGTCCGGTTGGGGGTGGAGGTTTGCTTGCTGGTGTGGCTATTGCGATGAAGCAAAAAAATCCAGCTATTCGCGTATACGGCGTTGAATCTACTGCTTGTGCGAGCACAACAGCAGCTAAACAACATAATCAACCGATTATCATTACTCCATCCAATACAATTGCAGATGGCATTGCTGTTAAGCGCATTGGGGATTTGACGTTTTCGTACATACAGAAATATGTCGATGATATCGTTTGTGTGGAAGAAACAGATATTTCACGGACGATGTTATATTTGCTCGAACGGAATAAATTGCTTGTTGAAGGGTCTGCGGCTTGCTCACTAGCAGCTTTATTATATAACAAAATTCCGCTTGAAGGAAAAAATATTGTAGCCATTTTAAGTGGGGGAAATGTCGATGTAACGCTCATTTCACGAATTATTGAACGAGGGCTCGTTGAATCAGGACGATTCGTCACATTTTCAACAGTCATTTCTGACAAACCGGGACAGTTAAATAAATTGTTGCGCATTATCGCCGACTTAGAAGCGAACGTCATGTCCATTGATCATCAACGAATGGGGACAAACGTTCTCCCAGGGCAAGCAGAAGTGCGATTTTCCCTTGAAACAAAAAATAGGGAGCATATTGATCAAATTCAGCGTGTGTTGATACAATCCGGATACGCGATTCGTCGCCTTGATTAAAAACGTAAATCGTACATCTTTTTCTTCACGTAAAACAATGCTTTTAAAATGACGCCTTTTTTACTATTATTAAATTAAATAAACGATTGACATTAAAGGTGGGGAGAACAAATGAAACAAATAGAGTTTTTTATCGTTCCGCACCCAAGGGGAACCGTACGAGTAGATGTATATAAAAAAAACGGGTCGTACGAAGCGCACGCCAAATTTAAAGATGTGGCTACAGCGCAAGCAAGCGGAAACGATAAACATTTTGCGGTACTACAAGCGCTGCATGAGCTTGCTAAATTTTTAAATAAATATAAAGGATCTTGAAGGAGGAATCAATCATGATTCATTTAAACTGGCATGAAAGACCAACGATAAAAACGGTTGTATGTAACCATACAAATGCCGAAAAGTACATCGTACATAACGTGTTAACACCCGGCAAAGAATATGAAGTAAAAAATGAAACAGATGACTTTTATTTTATTATCGATAATCGAGGCAAAGTCGGGGGATATTATAAGCATTATTTTACAGAAAAAGCGGTGTAATGCCGCTTTTTTTCATTTTCCACACAACATTCTCAAATAAATTTCACAATTATGTATTATACTCGCTTACGGATTGAATGAAAATAAGGGGGATCTTAGTGATGAAAAAATGGATCGTGCTGTTGATCGGTGCACTTTTCTTCGCTCTAGCAGGATGCAACAATCAAGCGGAGGAGAAACAAGAAGAAACAAAACAAGCAGAGGAAAAACAAGCAGAACAAAACAAAGAACAGTCAAATGAAGAAGATGTGTTTGAGAAAGCAGCGATGGCTGAACCAGATGAAAACACTGTGTGTGTATTTTGTAATATGAAAGTGTATCCAAAGGAACACGAGCTTGGCAAATTTACAGCGAAATCTGCAACAGAAAACGGTGACGTCTTGTTTTTTGATGACATCGGGTGTTTATTTAACTATGAGCGCGATCACGGTGAAGCTGCAAAAAAATATGTACGCGATTACAATACGTTAGAATGGATTGAATTACAAAACGCGACAGTGGTGAAAGCTGACATTAAGACACCGATGAACTACGGATATGCGTTTTTCGCAAAAAAAGAAGATGCTGAAAAATTTGTAAGCGAACAACCGAATGCGACGATTGTATCTTGGGAAGATGTTGATCAAGTTGCTCATGAGCGTTATATGAAAAAGAAACAAATGATGCAAAATAAAAATGATGGACAAGGTCACGGTCATGGCGACAATATGCAACAAGATGGTCATCAAGATGGAAATATGAACAACGATGGACACAGCCATAATTAAAAAGCTGCCTTTTGGGCGGCTTTTTAATTTTTTGAAAACTACAATTAACGTATTGTTAAATATAAATCAGAAATATATACATTGAAATGAAATGGTGCTTAATGAGTATAGAATTCCCAAGAATAACATTTCGCCATTATTCTATGCTTCTTCGCTTGTGACGAAATATTTTTGTAAAAAAGAAAGGAATGAAGAGGATCGATGGAGAACGATATCCATGAAATTAACATTTTATAGAAAGCAATGAAATTATGACAGTCAAAAGAATTTTATTACTTATTCTCGCGCTAGCTTTTTTACTACCAACCATCTTAGTTAACGCCCACTCAGATCATTATAATCCTAATGGATATACTGGGGCACAAAACCTTAAGTATTGGCGTGATGCTAGTGTTTCCAGTGCAGGTTACCATAATCGTGCAGACACCGCATATGCAACTTGGAATAACATTTCTTCGAAGGTTGCTATTTCACAAGTCACTTCTGAGCCTACATATTATAGCATTATTGTTTATGCAGGAACTATCTCAGGCTCAACCGTTTATGCTACCGCAGATTATTGGACGTATGGCTTTTTCGGATGGCGTCAAGTAAATCCGGAGGATGCAAGGGATCGTTCAAGAATTCGACTCAATACACCTCAAATGAACACACTAACTTCCGCTGAATCAACTGACGTTATTATTCACGAATTTGGACACGCACTAAGCTTGAGACATAATGACAATTCAGGTGCCTCTGTAATGAAGGAGTATGAACTAACAACACACGGATCCCCTCAACAGACGGATAAAGACCATCTAAAACAAAAATGGGGAAATTAATAGATGAAAGGAGATATTACGAATATGAAAAAAAATAAGATTATCATTGTTTCAATAGCTCTGTTAGGTTTTATTTCTCTCGGCTCAAGTCTATGGTATATGTCGGCTGATAAAAAAGTAAGTTTATCAACTATTGATGCTAAACAAGTATCCTTTAACACAGTAGATGAAATGATTACCTTTTCTCAACTTGTTGTCACTGGAAAACCAATTGAAAGTGAGAACTTCGTAACATTCGATGAGAGAGGGTTTACAGTAGATGCGTATACAATTACTCAGTTTAAAATAAATAAGGTCCTTGAAAATAGAACTACTCACGATTATAAAGCTGGAGATATGATCAAGGTAGCTGAACCAAGCTACGTTTACGATAATGGTATTATGCCCGGAAAGACTAAATTTTCAATTAATAACTACCGAAACATGGATAAAAACCATAGCTACATGCTGCTTCTTGTGCCCGATTTTAAATACGATGATCTGTACGTAATTTCTGGTGTCAATGAGGGTAAACACAACATTGATATTCCTAGTAATGATGGCGAAAAAGTTGGCGTGCCTCAAGAAGCAAAGAATTATAAATTTAAAGAGGAATTAATGAAAAAATTTAATTTAAAGTAATTCTGAATAAACACTCAGGTTATTTAGAAGCACTCGGTCTGTTCTTTTGAGCCGAGTGCTTTATTCAATTTTTATAACTATTTACAACAACCGTATTATTTAATATAATACACTTATTACAGTTAGTAAGGAAAAGAAAGGGGGGACGATATGTTTGATCTTGATTTACGAAGCCGAAAACCGATTTATGAACAACTGATCGAAAAAATGAAAGAAATGATTATTCACGATGTTCTGAAACCGAATGAGCAACTGCCATCTGTTCGTTTGCTCGCTAAACAGTTAACCATTAATCCAAATACGATTCAAAAAGCATATCGAGAGCTGGAAAGAGAAGGATACATTTACTCTATTCCTGGGAAAGGGAGTTTTGTCGCTAATAAAAAAGAGGCGATTTACGATGAAAAAGTAAAACAACTAGAAGAAAGTATATTCAAACTATGTCAAGAAGCATTTTATATCGGAGTAAAAAAAGAACATATTTTTTCGATTGTGGAACGTGCACAAAGCACGATGCGAGGAGGAGAGGAACTTGATTCAAATTAATCATGTAAGCAAGCGATTTGGAGAATTAGAGGCGATTAAAGATGTGACATTTTCCGTTCCAAAAGGGTCGATTTATGGATTACTTGGATCAAATGGTGCTGGAAAAACAACACTGATGAAAATGATTGCAGGTATTTATAAACAAGACAAAGGAACGATTACTATTGATGGTGAGCCGATTTTCGAAAACATTAAGCAAAAAGAACGAATCATTTTTTTACCTGATGCACTTTATTTTTTTCCGCATACAACAATCCGACAAATGGCCGATTTTTATCGTCATATATATCCAAAATGGAACGAAAAACGTTTTTACGAAATGAAAGAGCTATTTCCTATTGACATAAACCAAAAAATACACCGTATGTCCAAAGGGATGCAGCGGCAAGTTGCATTTTGGTTAGCATTTTCTACTATGCCTGATGTGCTTATTTTAGACGAACCACTTGATGGGCTAGATGCTGTCATGAGACAAAAAGTGAAAAACATTTTATTTCAGGACGTAGCGGAAAGGGAAATGACTGTTGTTATTTCCTCGCACAACTTATTTGAAGTAGAAGATTTATGTGATCGTATCGGCATTTTGCATAATGGCTCACTCATTATCGAAAAAGAATTAGACAATTTGAAAACAAACATCCATAAAGTGCAAGTGGCGTTTCACGGTCAACCTCCTTCTACTTTCCTTCAACATTTGGATGTTGTTTATCAAGAACGTCGCGGTAGCGTCCTTCTTTGTATCATTCGTGGAGAAGAGGAACAAATCAGCGCGCATATTCATAAGTATGAGCCCATTTTATTTGATTTATTGCCGCTAACGTTAGAAGAAATTTTTATTTATGAACTGGGGGAAAGAGGATATGCCATTGAAAACATTCTTGTTTAATCGGGGAATTTTTAGTCAAATTGTTCGCAACGTCGGATGGGTTGCACTTGTTTATTTCGTCGGCCTTCTTTTTGCACTACCTATCCATATTTTTATGATGACTGAAGATGAAAATTGGCTTATGCATCATCAAACGGGTCGCATATTTGATATCGGAAGTATAATTCAATTTTCCCTTATGTTCACACTTCCTGTGTTGCTTGCCATCTTTTTATTTCGCTATATGCAAGTGAGATTGTCTGCAGATTACATTCACAGTCTGCCAGTTAAACGGGAGGCACTGTTTCTTCAGCATATTGTTGCTGCGATGATCATTCTTACTGTGCCCGTCGCAATGATTGCGGGATGTTTAATAATCATGAAACCGCTTCTTCCTGTTTCGCTATATTCACTGAAGCATATAGCCATTTGGTTTACAGGTACGGTGGCAATGAATGTATTATTATTTTCTGGAACGGTGTTTGTTGGGATGTTTACTGGCATGTCCATGCTACAAGGCGTGTTTGCTTATGTTCTGTTTTTCTTCCCAGCAGGAATATTCGTTTTACTTATGTTTAACTTGAAATATTTTTTATACGGTTTTGCATATGAATATTATTTATCCTATAACATTGACAAAATCGTACCTTTTATTCGGGTATTGAACTGGGAATCAAAACCTATTCAACCAATCGAAATATGTATATATATTGTGCTCGCTTTTATATTTTATGTATTGAGTGTATGGCCATACAAAAAACGACATGTTGAAGCAGCAACAGATGCGATCGCTTTTCGTCCGCTCCGCCCCGTATTCACATATGGTTTTACATTTTGTGTCATGCTTGTCGGTGGAGCATATTTCGGGGAGATGCAACAACGAATAACTTGGATCATTTTTGGATATGTATTCGCTTCATTGATCGGCTACTTCATTGCCCGTATCATTTTAGAAAAAACATGGCGCGTGTTCACGCATTGGAAAGCATACGTTCAATATATAGGTTTTATTGCCGTTGTCAGTTTATTATTTGCATTTGACTTATTTGGTTTTGGGAAATACCAACCCCCGTTAAATGACATTGAACGAGCATATTTTGGTGATCATATATACTATTTTGAAAATGATAATGAAAACGGGGAGAATGCGTTTTTCTACGAAAGAGACAACATCGAGCACATTTATTTGTTCCATCAGCAGTTAATGAAGCAGCAAAAATTGCAAACTGAAAATACTAAACATGTTGTCATTGGTTACGACTTGAAAAACGGAAAACGGATTGTTCGTCAATATGCTGTACCATTAGAAGTATATAATCAGTTTTACAAACCTATTTTTCATTCGCTTGAGTTTAAGAAAAATCACTATCCAATTTTGCGTATAAATGATTTCAAAAACGTTTTACAAGTACGAATAGATTCTAATTTAGGAGGGAAAGCCGTTCGATTGCGTGATCGTGAGGAGATCGAATCGTTTTTACACATACTACAGCGTCAGTTGGTAGATGAAACATTTGATCCAATCGCATGGAATCGAGAATGGGGAGCAATTACCGTCACGTATGAAAAACAAAATGGAATAACCGAGGAAACTATGATCAAGTGGAAAAAGTCGTATCATCTCGTAGATGAATGGTTGCAGCAGCGCGGTTTATTGCAGCAAGCACGGGCGACAGTAGAAGACGTGAGCGAAGTGAAAATAATTAAAAACACAAAACGGTTGAAAACATATGAGTGGACAGATGACATGATTGAACGAGCCGAGGGAATCGTCGTAGAAGATAAAACAAAAATAGAACAATGTATGCAAATGGCTGGTTGGGATGAACGTGCGGATTATATTGTCGTTACCTACTATAAAAGTGGATATGCCGACATACAGTCATTTACTAAACATTTTATCCCTCCATTCCTTCATTGAAGACCTGAGTGCTCAGGTCTTTTTTTCGTTGTTGGCAAAAGCCACGTATATTCGGTAATATATTGTTGTTTATGATAAAAAATAGAGAGGTTGACTAGCTGTGAGAAAAATTGAACTGTTAGCGCCAGCAGGAGATTGGAATTGTCTTCGTGCTGCTGTTGCCAATGGAGCAGACGCAGTTTATTTTGGTGTGGATAAATATAATGCACGTGTACGGGCGAAAAACTTTCGTATGGAAGAATTAAAAGATGTGATGGCTTATTTGCATAAATACAATGTTCGCGGATATGTTACTTTTAATATTTTAGTGTTTGAAAGTGAGCTAGAAGAAGCAAAACAGCTCGTTGAAGCATGTATAGATGCAGGAGTAGATGCACTGATCGTCCAAGATTTAGGACTTGTTAAACTCATCCGCGATTTGTCGCCTGATTTTCCGATTCACGGATCGACACAAATGACCATTACATCTCCAGAAGCGGTTGAATTTCTAAAGCCTTACCACTTAGAAGTCGTTGTCCTTGGTCGCGAAAATAATTTAACACACATTCAAAAAATTGCTGAGAAAACGAACGTTCCTTTAGAAGTATTTGTTCACGGAGCACTTTGTGTATCGTATTCTGGGCAATGTTTAACGTCAGAAATGTGGGGTGGGCGTTCAGCCAATCGTGGAGAATGCGCCCAAGCTTGTCGTCTTCCATACGATTTAATCGTTGATGGCGAGCAAAAAGAAATGGGAAACGTCGCTTATTTACTTTCACCAAAAGATTTAGCTGCTCTTGATCTCGTTCCGGAACTTATCGAAGCAGGGGTAAGCACGTTTAAAATTGAAGGGCGATTAAAGTCCCCAGAATATGTGGCGAATGTCGTGAGCAAATACCGAAAAGCTATCGATGAATATTTGGCAGGACGCCATTATACTCCTTCAACGGAGGAAATACGTGAACTACAACAAAGCTTTAGCCGAGGATTTACACATGGCTTTTTAAAAGGAACGAACAACAAACAGCTTGTTGATGGAACGTTTCCAAAAAGTCGTGGTGTATTTCTTGGAACGGTCAAAAAAGTATTAAAAGACGGGGTTTTATGTGAACTGCAAGCTCCGTTAAAACGTGGGGATGGCATCGTATTTGATGCAGGACGTCCAGAAGAAAAAGAAGAAGGCGGCCGTGTATACGATTTACGAAAACACGGAAAAAAAGTCGAAGGGGAAGTGGAAAAAGGTGTTGTTGAAATTGTCCCTGGTCGACATGACGTCAATTTAACGCGCGTGCGTGTAGGAGATCGCATTTGGAAAACGAGCGACCAAGAGCTTGATCGTCGTTTGCGTAAAACATTTGAAACCGAGCGACCATATCAGTTGTTTCCGCTAATGGTGCATGTGTACGGTGAAGCAGGAAAACCGCTCATTTCAACGTGGCGTGACGAAACGACAGGGAATGAAGTCGTCGTTCAATCCGAACAAATGTTAAATGTTGCGCAAAAACGGCCATTAACGTTAGATTTTATAAAAGAACAGTTCGGCAGATTAGGTGGAACTATTTTTGAACTAAAAGACGTGAATATGCATATGAATGGTGATGTCATTCTTCCGGTTAAAGAACTAAACCAAATGAGAAGAAAAGCGGTTGAACAACTCATTAAGAAACGTCAACAACCACGGTTATATATAAAACAAACGGTGGATTTGACTTCCCCTTATCAACAAAAGCAACGAACTACAAGCCCTGCCTTAATGGCCCTTTGCCGTACAATGGAGCAAGTAGAAGTTGCATGTCATACAGACGTAGACATGGTATATGCGGATTTTGAGTTTACAACCGACTATCCGAAAGCCGTCCAGATTGCAAGGGCTGCAAATAAACCAATTGCCTTAGCTACTCCTCGTATTCATATGCCTGGGGAAAATGGAATTTTGAGAGGGATTTTAAAGGCTGAACCGGACGCTATTTTAGTTCGTAGTTTAGGTGCAGTACAGTATTATACAAGTCAATCGGTACAACAACAGCTGATTGGAGATTTTTCGCTTAACATTTCAAACCATCTGGCTGCACAGTTGTTTTTATCTCGAGGGCTCGATCGGATCACCCCTTCATATGATTTAAATATTCAACAAATGATTGATTTACTTGAAGCGGCACCAACAGAACATATCGAAATTGTTATTCACCAACATTTACCGATGTTTCATACTGAACATTGTGTATACTGTACATTTTTAAGTGAAGGAACCGATTTTACGAACTGTGGACGACCATGCGAAAAGCATCGTGTATCGCTGCGTGACCGCATTGGCATGCTTCACCCTGTTCGTGTGGATATCGGCTGCCGAAATACAGTGTACAATGCAATCGAACAATCTGGGGCAGAATATATTCCACACTTTTTATCCCTTGGCGTTCGCTCGTATCGTGTCGAGTTTTTGGAAGAGTCAGCGCAAAAAGTGGAAGAAGTCATCACATTATATCAGGAAGCGCTCGAAGGCAAACGGAGCGGCACAAGCGTATGGCGCACGTTAAAAGCCATTAATCAACTCGGTGTTACACGAGGACAGTTAATAAAAAAATAAGCGGGCTCAAGCTCGCTTATTTTTTGTTACTTGTACATTTTGCTATAATAGTAAGTGAACGAAAAAAGAAAGGGTGATTTGTATGCCAGCTGTTGAATCAAATATGTTTCCATTAGGAGAGAAAGCACCATCATTTGAGCTTGTTAACGTGATGAACGGACAAATCGTTCGATTAGAGGACGTCAAATCCGATATTGCAACAGTCATCATGTTTATTTGCAATCATTGTCCATTTGTTAAACATGTTCAAGAGGAACTCGTCCGCCTCGCCAACGATTATCAACCAAAAGGGATTTCATTTATTGCCATTAATTCAAATGATGTAGAAAAATATCCAGACGATTCCCCAGAAAAAATGAAAGAAGTAGCTGAACAACTTAGATATCCGTTTCCGTATTTATTTGATGAAACACAAGAAGTAGCAAAAGCATATCAAGCTGCATGCACACCGGACTTTTACATATTCGATGGTGCGTTACAATGTGTTTACCGTGGTCAACTCGATGATTCACGACCAAGTAACGGAATCCCAGTGACTGGATCTTCTATTCGTGCGGCTTTAGATGCATTGTTATCAGGGAAACCTGTTCCGAAAGAACAGAAGCCAAGCATTGGTTGCAGCATCAAGTGGAAAGAAAAATAAAAAAACATTTGACATTCTCGTTTCGATCCTATACACTAAAGAAGTACCATTTCGTTCGTTATATCAATGATCGTTATAAGCTGCACCTTTGTCAGGTTCATCTTATAAGGACTTGACGAAAGTGCAGCTTTTGTTTTATGAGTAATGAAACGGTGGTCAATTTTTAAAATTGTTTTGGAGGAATTTCACATGAACACAGGTAAAGTAAAATGGTTTAACGCAGAAAAAGGTTTTGGATTCATTGAGACGGACGGAGGTACAGACGTATTCGTTCACTTCACAGCGATCCAAGGTACTGGATTCAAGACGTTGGAAGAAGGCGAAAAAGTAACATTTGACATCGTGAATGGCAACCGTGGGCCGCAAGCGGCAAACGTCCAAAAAGCATAAATCGTCAAACGTACGGGATCTCGCTTTTCGTGAGATCCCGTTTTTATATGCAACGAAACAAATTCTCACTGGCGCAGCTTCGGAGCTGCAAGGACGGAAGAGAGGTAGGGTTTCCGTCGTTTTTGTTTGTTCAACACGCTCATATCAAGAGTGTGTTTTTTTTTTAATAAAAATACAGAAAATTTGATAAAAAACTATTGCAAAATGAGGAATGATTCCATATAATAAACTCATGTTATAAAACTATACATAAGAATGTGAGGTAATGTAACATGAGTGAATTACTTGTATCTGAACAAACAAACACTTCCATCATTGAACAAATTAAAGAATTGATAAAGCAAAAACATGTTGAACTATTACATTTGCAGTTTGTTGATATTGAAGGTGTTTTAAAGCATGTCACGGTGACAGCCGAACAATTAGATGATGTAGTAGAAGGAAAAATGATGTTTGATGGATCCTCTATCAAAGGTTTTTCACCAATCAATCGCTCAGACTTATATTTACTTCCTGATTTACAAACGTTTGCGGTACTACCGTGGACAGTAGAAGATGGATACGCAGAAGCACGTTTTCTTTGCTCCGTGATGAATCCAGACGGAACGTTATTCGATGGCGATCCACGTAACGTATTGAAAAAAACAGTTGAACGAGCGAAGCAAAAAGGATATACGATCTCCGTTGGTCCTGAACTAGAGTTTTTCCTATTTAAAACCGACGAAAATGGAAATCCAACAACAACACCACAAGATAACGGTGGATATTTTGAGCCGTCACCAAAAGACCTCGGTGAACGGGTTCGCTTAGACATTTATCGCGCATTAAAAGCGATGGGATTTACGATTGAGGCTTCGCATCATGAAGTCGCTGAAGGTCAACATGAAATTAACTTTAAATATGCAGATGCACTTAGTGCAGCCGACAACGCAACAACATATAAATGGGTTGTAAAAACGATTGCTAAAAAATATGGATTGCATGCAACGTTTATGCCAAAGCCGATTTTCGGTATTAACGGTTCAGGCATGCACGTAAATATTTCTTTATTTAAAGATGGGGAGAATGCTTTCTTTGATCCGACTGACGACAATCAGTTATCTGAAACAGCATATCAGTTTATTGCGGGTTTATTACGTCATGTAAAAAGTTTCGCTGCCATTACCAATCCACTTGTAAACTCATACAAACGTCTTGTGCCAGGATACGAGGCTCCATGCTATATTGCTTGGTCGGCGTCAAATCGCTCAGCATTAATTCGAATCCCGGCTAAACGTGGATTAGCAACACGCGTTGAGCTTCGTTGTCCAGATCCATCTGCCAATCCGTATTTAGCGTTTGCAGTTATTGCTGAGGCAGGGCTTGATGGAGTAGAAAAAGAGCTCACTTGCCCACCACCAATTGACGAAGATATTTTCCATATGACTGTTGAGCGCCGAAAAGAGCTTGGTATCAAAAACCTTCCAGGTAGTTTAGGGAAAGCGATTGAAGAGTTAGAGAGTGGAGACATCGGACGTCACACATTAGGCGATCATGTATTTAACGAATATATCGCAATGAAAAAGAACGAATGGGACAGCTATCGAACAGCTGTTCATACTTGGGAAATTGAACATTATCAAGCAAAATTTTAAAAGCGAGCAAAATGGCTCGCTTTTTTGCATGTTTTCATTATGTGTTTAAACAACAAATGGTATATGATGATAGGTAGAAAAAAGGAAAGGGTGATATCGTGGCTAAACGAATCATTTCAATCGTCGTCGCCATTTGCGTTGCCACAACGATGTTATGGATTTTCGGTTTAATCGTTACTATTCAAGACCAGTTTTTTTATGAAGCTTCATCAACAAAACAAATCGAGGCGACAAATTCAAACTCAAAACAAAAAGATGCGCTTTCGATTGTCGCTCTCGGCGATTCGTTAACGCGTGGAACTGGAGATGAAACAGGAAAAGGATATGTCGGTCATGTGATGGATGAACTTAAAAAACGAACAGACAAACAAATTCAATTTACTAATTTAGCAATTAAAGGACAACGGTCTGCACAATTGATTGTCCAACTCAAACAAAAAGAAGTTCAGCGTCAATTAAAAGAAGCAGACATCATCTTGATGACGATTGGAGGAAATGATTTATTTCGCGGTGGTGAAGCATTGCGCGATTTATCGACAACACAAATAGAAAAAGAAAAGAAAAAATTTATTGAACAGCTACATACGATTTTTCAACTTATACGTAAAGTAAACAACGATGCACCTGTATTTTATATCGCCTTATATAATCCATTTAACGATTTAGACAACGGAAAAGAAACGTCGGCGATTGTACGGAATTGGAACTATGCCGCATCCGAAGTGGCCGCCCAATATAAGTCCATCATTTGTGTTCCAACGTACGATTTGTTTGAACTGCAAGTAAACGACTATTTATATACAGATCAATTCCATCCGAATAAAGAGGGATATAAACGAATCGGTGAACGTGTTGCCTCACTCATCACGTTAACGAAAGGGGAAAAATAATGGAAGAAACGTTAGTTGTACAACATGTACGAAAAACAATCGGGAAAAAAGAAATTATTAAAGGGCTCTCGTTTTCGCTAAAAAAAGGAGAAGTGTTCGGCTTCTTAGGTCCGAATGGCGCAGGAAAAACAACGACGATTCGCATGCTCGTCGGATTAATTCGACCGACATCTGGAAAGATTTCAATTTGCGGATATGATTTACAAAAACAATTTACAAAAGCGATCCAACATATAGGATGTATTGTTGAAAACCCTGAACTTTACCCATATTTAAGCGGCTGGGAAAATCTTGAGCATTTTGCACGGATGGTTCCAGGAATTACAGTTGATCGCATTGAGGAAGTGGTTGAACTCGTCGGTCTACAAAATCGGATCCATGATCTTGTCCGCACGTATTCGCTTGGCATGCGTCAACGCCTCGGAATTGCGCAAGCGTTACTCGGAAAACCGATGGTGCTTATTTTAGACGAACCTACAAACGGCTTAGATCCTGTCGGCATTCGTGAAATGAGACAGTTTATTCGATCGCTTGCTGAAAAAGAACAGTTAAGTGTGCTCGTCTCATCGCATTTATTAAGTGAAATACAACTTATGTGCGATCGTGTGGCGATTATGTCGAAAGGGCAGATTATTCGCATTGATACGGTCGAACATTTGCTACAAGAACAAGCTCGGACATATTGGAGCGTTGATCCAATAGATAAGGCAAAACAAATACTACAAAATGAAACGACTGTGCTTGGTGAAAAAGACGGATCACTCGTGACGATCTATGAATCAAATGAAACGATTGCGCGTTGCAATGCTCGTCTAATTGAAGCAGGGGTGTATGTCAGTGGAATTGAACGCAAACTTCCAACACTCGAAGATTTATTTATTGAATTAACAGGAGGGGAAACGATTGATTAATCTCGTATACAATGAAATGTTAAAAATCATTCGCAAAAAACGACTGTTTATTATCGCAGCAATTGTTGCTGTTCTCGTCAGCCTATTTACATATGCACAATTTAAACAAATTGAAACAATTCGAGAACGGATCGGAACGACAGATTGGCGCACACAGCTACAACAACAAATTATCGACACACAAAACCGCTTAAACTCAACAGGCATTTCTGAAGAGTGGAAAAAGTTCCTTAAAATTCGTTTACAACAACAACAATATTATTTAGACAATGACATTAATCCGATGGCACCTGGTGCACCGACGTTTATGCGCATGTTCATCGAAAATTCGATTGAACTGTTTTTGCCGCTTCTTATTATGGTCATTGCCGCTGACCTTGTCTCGTCAGAAGCAAGTGGGGGAACAATTAAACTATTGTTGACACGTCCTGTGAAACGATGGAAAATTTTAATGAGCAAATATATCGCGATGGTTTTATCTACATCGTTTATCGTATTTTCTGTCGCTCTATTGTCATACGCCATTTCTGGGATCGTATTTGGATATGGCGGATGGAATTTGCCCCTTTTAACAGGATTTTCGATTCAAGGTGAAGAATTAAATACAGCGAGTGTTCACCTTATTCCTCAATGGAAATACTTGCTTATTGAATTTGGACTTGCTTTTTTTGTTTCGCTCGTTGTTGGTACGCTTACGTTTATGCTTTCCGTGTTGCTGCGTAGCACAGCAGCAGTAATGGGAATCATGCTCGCCGCTCTTATTTCTGGAGCGATTTTATCAAGCATGGTGTCGTCATGGGAATCCGCAAAATATTTGTTTATGGTCAATTTGCGACTCACAAGCTACGTTAGTGGCATGGCACCGCCTATTGATGGAATGACACTTTCATTTTCGATGACTGTACTAGCCATTTGGGCGCTCGTAGCGCTTATCATTTCTTTTTATGTATTTACGAAAAGGGATGTTTACTGATGAAAAAAAGGTTGTATACCGCGATGGAGAAGTTGCAACAGCGAACGCCAACGATCATGGACTTTGACAAATTTGCTAAATATGCCGTACTTCTCCCGCTCGTTCGTCAAAATGACGACGTATTTGTTTTATTTGAAGTACGCTCATTACATTTGCGTCGTCAACCGGGGGAAATTTGTTTTCCGGGTGGCAAGATAGACGAATGCGATCAAAATGCGAGCGATGCCGCTGTTCGTGAAACGTGTGAAGAGTTAGGCATTCAAAAAGAAAGCATTACACACATTGTTCCGCTTGATTACATGTTGTCGCCGTTCGGTATGGTCATTTATCCGTTTGCTGCGTTTGTAGATATGACGTGCATGAAAATAAATGAAAAAGAAGTGGCAGAAGTATTTACCGTTCCGCTATCCTTCTTTGTTGAAACAAAGCCAGACATATATCACGTTCAGCTTGAACCGAAACCCGAAGAGCATTTCCCGTTCGAACATATCCCAGGGGGAAGGCAATATAATTGGCGGCCGCGACAAATTGAAGAACATTTTTATTATTACAAGGATAAAGTTATTTGGGGACTGACAGCAAAAATTGTTCATCATTTCACCCGACTCATTCAAACAAAGGAAGGAGAATACGCATGACAAAACCGGTTGATTTAGGGTTTGGTATTTCGCTTATTGATTTATATGACTTACAAACTGCTCAACGAACAGGAGCATATGTATTTCAAGAGGAAGAAGTGACAATTATTGAAACGAGCGCAAGCCCCTCGATCCCACATTTAATTAAAGGGTTAGAAGCATTGTCCATTAACTTACACGATGTGAAAAATATTATCGTCACTCATATTCATTTAGATCACGCGGGCGGGGCAGGTGTGTTATTGCAGCATTGTCCAAATGCTCGCGTATTTGTCCATCCAAAAGGTATGCGCCATTTAGCTGATCCTTCTCGTCTTATTCAAGGAGCAAAAGCGGTTTATGGTGAAAAATTTGACGCATTGTTTGACCCAATCGTTCCAATTCCTGAAGACCGATTAATTGCAAAGGAAGATGGAGAGACGCTACAAATTGGAAAAGATCGCACGCTAACGTTTATGCATACACCAGGACATGCGAATCACCATTTTTCCATTTATGATCCAAAAAGCAACGGTATTTTTACAGGTGATACAGCTGGCGTTTTTTATCCACAACTTCTTTCATACTACGTAGAGCTATACTTGCCATCTACATCACCAAATCAATTTGATCCCGAGGCGATGCTTGCATCCATTGAAAGATTTAAGGCATTACGTCCAGGGCATATATATTTCGGTCATTTTGGCATGTCACAGCAAGTGGAAACGGTTTGGGAACAGTTGCACTACTGGCTGCCTATTTTTGTTCAAGTAGGCAATGAAGTCGTGAGTGAACAAGCCAATCAATCGTTTACAGAAAAAACCGAGGCCGTTTTCAATCGTTTATTTGAGATCGTTCGTACCTTTTTGCGTAAACAACAAGTACCAGATGATGCTGATGTATATCAACTACTTCAGCTCGATTTACAAGTGTGTGCAATGGGTCTTGTTGATTACGTTGAGAAACAAAAAAGGTAATTGACGAAATATAACGTTTTCGCTATAATTTCTTTGGCACCCCCACTGTACGGAGGAGTACCCAAGTCCGGCTGAAGGGGTCGGTCTCGAAAACCGATAGGGGTGTCAAAGCCCGCGGGGGTTCGAATCCCCCCTCCTCCGCCATATTCCCTCTTTTATTCCTCCTTTGTGATCTTCAACTTTGTCTCTTTATTTCAATTGCGAGGATGTGACAATTTGAAAAAATATTATGTCGTTTGGGAAGGGGCGAAAACAGGCATTTTTTCTTCTTGGGACGAGTGTAAACCGTACGTTATTGGCTTTCCGGGGGCAAAATATCGCTCATTTCCATCGAAAGAAGAAGCAGAACAAGCATTTTCGTCTGGTCCATTTGTAAACCGAACGAAAAAAAATAAAGTGCATGCGACGAACTATGTAGAGGAAAGTATTTGTGTAGATGCAGCATGTAGCGGAAACCCAGGATGGATGGAGTATCGAGGAGTACATACGAAAACAGGGAAAGAGCTGTTCCATGTTGGACCGATGGTAGGAACAAATAACATTGGTGAGTTTTTAGCCATTGTCCACGCATTAGCATGGTTACAAAAACAAAACAAAAGTTTGCCGATTTATTCAGACTCCGCTACGGCTATAAAATGGGTGAAAGAAAAAAAAGCGAATACGACGCTTGCCCGTACTGCTGAAACAGAACGTGTCTGGCAACTTGTTGAGCGTGCTGAAGCGTGGTTGCGCACACACCATTATACAAACGAAATTATAAAGTGGGAAACGGAACAATGGGGAGAAATTAAAGCAGACTTTGGACGAAAGTGAAAGGAGAGGGGATCAACCTTCTCCTTTTTGCATGTCATCGAGTTGTTGTTTTAGCTTTTGTTTATCAAGCTGTTCACCGATAATGACAAAATGTAGTGGAACGTTCATCTCTTCTTTCATATATAGTGGTGTCCCATAAGCGTACTGAAAAGAGTAAACCCCGCTTGTATGAGTAAAACGTAAAAATCCTTTCATGCGGTAAATTGTATCAGAAAGTTGTCGTACCCATTGTTCGAACACGTCTAAGTCAATTGGGCTTGTAAATGTATGTACGTACGTTTGGATGCGCAATCGCTCAATGTTCAGCCGCTCATGTTCGTTTCGCATACGATGTGACAGAAGATGAATATCATCGATGCGGACGTTAGAGTATGTCGTGAAAATGATGCGCGCATCACTGTTGATTGCTTGTAATTCAAACGATAATTTTGCCTGCTCATCTACACATAATTCGTCTGTCTTATTGACGATTAATACATCTGCGTGACGAACTTGTTCTTTTAATAACATTTGCAGTGGAACAGAAAGTTGTCGACGATCTGACCAACGCGTGGCGTCAATCGTTGTAATGATACCTCTCATCTGAACGCGATTAGCAAATAATGGAGACATGCACGCATCGAGCACTTCAACCGGGTGTGCTACCCCTGTTGTTTCAATATAAATCACATCTAATGCATGTTGCTGGAGAAGGGAATAAAGCTCTACTTCAAATTGATCTTGAATCGTACAACATACACATCCGCTTAATAATTCGCTTAACACAGCGTCTTCTGAAACAGCATGCGAATCAATGGATACTTGACCGATTTCATTCATTACCACCGCTACTTTTCGTCCTCGTTCTTTTTCACTTTGCAAGAGACGCTTTAATAATGTCGTTTTCCCGCTTCCGAGAAATCCAGATAAAATGTATACGTCTGTATGTTTCATAAAACGCTCCTTTCTACATGTTCCCTTTTGATCATAGTCAAAAACGCAGCAAACTTCAAGGAAAAAAGACGTTTCCTCGTCATAGAAACGTCTACAATTGCTTCTCTCTCGTCACTTCTAGCATATGACGCACAACATTTGATGCTGCGTGAGGTTGATACAAAGACCGCATAGCATATTTCATATCTAATCTCGCTTCTTCATTTCGCAATAGCCGATGAACGTGCATATGCCATTGATCGATATGCTCTGCAATAATCGCACCGCCTTTTTCCGAAAAATATAATGCGTTCTCCCTTTCCTGTCCCGGTGTCGGTTTATATAAGATGAGAGGAACTCCTAATGCAGTGGCTTCTGTTAATGTAATTCCACCAGGTTTTGTTATCGCAATCGTTGCAATCCGTAGTAATTCATCGATCCGTTCGACATAACCGAATATTCGGAAACGATCCGGAAATTGTGTTGCTAACGTTTGCAGCTTCACTTGAAGTGTCTTGTTATTTCCGCATACAACGAGTATCTGAACGTTTTCATGAATTAACGTCTGGCACATAGTCTGTATATCTTTCAGTACACCATGTGCACCTGCAATCATTAAGACGACTGGTCTGTCAGGACATATATTATATTTTTTATAAATAGATGAATGTGGAACAACTTGTTCAAAAACTGGACGAATAGGAATTCCCGTAACGTGCACATGCGCTTCTGGAACACCTGTGCGTAACATTTGCTTCTTTAAGTCATTTGTAGCGACATAGTATTGATTGACATGTGGATGAATCCATATTTTATGTAGGCAGTAATCTGTCAGCACACTAAACGTCGGAATGAAGATATTATTTCTAGATAAAAACTGTGAAACCCAAAACATTGGGAATGTATGAATAATCATATCTGGTTTTTCAAGGGCTAATAGCTTGATGAGTCCCTTTCTGCCAATGTAATAAGACCAGTTCATAAATTGTTTATCATATATTTTTTCGATACCGTAGTAAAACAAATGATAAATTGGTCTACCGATGCTGTAGCTCTTTAAATACATATATTCTGTCATATGGTTCATTCGAGGATAAGACTCAGCAAGCAAGTTCGATACTACGACGCGCTCAATCCCTTGGCGTAAACATTCTTGTTCAAGCGTTTTTGCAACTTGCATATGTCCGTTTCCGAAGCTCGCAGTTAAAATTAAGACTTTTTTTTCACGCATGTCTTTCGCTCCCTTTCCATGCGAATGTATTTGTAATCTAACAGATGAATGTTAGGGAAATATAAAAATAGGGAAGGGAAAATGTAAATGTTTCATTAATAATTTTTTCCAAAATATCCTTTTGTGTAATCACATAATCATAAAGAGGGGATATTATCTTTACAAAATCTTTACTTGTTTTATATAAGTATATGATTATATAATGATTATCGAATGAAGGAGGGAGGCATATGTGTCAGATCGAAGAGATAGCTAACATTTTAAAACTACTAGGCGATAAAACGAGGCTGAAAATGATGGCCATATTAAATGAAGCAGATTGTTGCGTATGTGAGCTCGTAGACATTTTACAAATGAGCCAACCAGCGATCAGCCAACATTTGCGAAAATTAAAAGATAGCGATTTAGTGAAGGAAACAAAAAAAGCGCAATGGGTGTTTTATTCACTAAACAAACAACATAAATCTTATCCGCTAGTTCAAAGCATTCTCGTTCACTTACCGAACCAGAAAGAAGAAATTCGTAAGCTTGAAGCAAATGGAATGCGCATTCGTTGCGAATAAGATGGGAGGAGTGATTTTTTGTTTTCTGTTATTGTTGCATCATTGATTTTTCTCGTGACACTTTTGTTTGTCATCTGGCAACCACGTAATTTATCCATCGGTTGGTCGGCTTGTGGCGGTGCGATATTAGCGTTGCTCGCTGGGGTTGTCGATTTTCAAGACGTGATTGACGTGACAAATATTGTATGGAACGCCACACTTGCCTTTATTGCGATTATTATTATTTCATTAATTTTAGATGAAATCGGGTTTTTTGAGTGGGCAGCGTTACATATGGCGCGTGCTGCTAATGGGAATGGCGTGCGCATGTTTGTATTCGTTTCCTTGCTCGGTGCACTCGTGGCGGCGTTTTTCGCAAACGACGGTGCCGCACTCATCTTAACACCGATCGTATTAGCCATGGTACGTGCATTACAATTTGATGAACGAAACGTATTGCCATTCATCTTAGCGAGTGGTTTCATCGCAGATACGACATCGTTGCCGCTTGTTGTGAGCAATCTTGTCAACATTGTATCGGCGGACTTCTTCCGCATTAGTTTTGGTGAGTACGCATCACGTATGATCGTTCCAAACTTTTTCTCGCTCGCAGCGAGCATTGGGGTGCTTTACTTATATTTCCGAAAGGACATTCCAAAACGCTACGATTTATCACATATCAAACAACCATCCGAAGCGATTAAGGACGTGCGCATGTTTCGATTGTCGTGGATCGTTCTTGCGGTTTTATTAATCGGCTATTTTGTCGGCGAATTCGCAAACATTCCTGTTTCATTTATTGCCGGGGTTGTCGCCTTATTATTTTTATGGATGGGGAGACGCAGTCCCGCTGTGCATGTAAAACAAATATTAAAAGGGGCGCCTTGGGCTGTCGTTTTTTTCTCGATCGGGATGTATGTTGTTGTATACGGATTACGTAACGTCGGATTGACGAACATTCTAGCTGATATGATCGAAGCGGCCGCGAATCAAGGACTGTTTATCGCAACGATGGCCATGGGCTTTATCGCAGCCATTTTATCATCTGTGATGAACAACATGCCAACCGTCATGATTGATGCGCTAGCCATTGCCGATACAAATACGACAGGAATCATTCGGGAAGCACTCATTTATGCGAATGTAATTGGCTCTGATTTAGGGCCGAAAATTACACCGATCGGTTCACTTGCTACACTTCTTTGGTTGCATGTACTTTCAACAAAAGGAGTAAAAATCACGTGGGGCACTTATTTTAAAAATGGTTTAATTTTAACCATCCCAACATTATTTATTACCCTCGTTGGGTTATATATATGGTTACTTATTATTCATTAAAAGGAGTCGATTGAGATGAAAAAAGTAATTTATTTCTTATGTACAGGGAACTCTTGCCGCAGCCAAATGGCAGAAGGATGGGCAAAAAAATATCTCGGTGATAAATGGGAAGTGTATAGTGCTGGCATTGAGGCGCATGGTTTAAATCCGAACGCAGTTAAAGCGATGAAAGAAGTAGGGATCGATATTTCAAACCAAACATCAGACGTTATCAATGAAGATATTTTAAATAGAGCGGATTTAGTCGTTACATTATGTGGACATGCGGCTGATCATTGTCCAGTCACACCACCGCATGTAAAACGTGTTCATTGGGGATTTGACGATCCAGCTAAAGCAGAAGGGACAGAAGAAGAAAAATGGGCTGTTTTCCAACGCGTCCGCGATGAAATTGGTGCACGAATTAAACGATTTGCCGAAACAGGAGAGTAAGAAACAAAGGCGGGGAGAAGATGTTCTCCTCGCTTTTTTTCTTAATATAACGAAAACATATTGTTTTCAGATAAAAAAGAACATACAATGAATAAAGGATGACCATAACAATGAGGAGGAACACAGCCTCCTCATTGTTATTTTCCTTTTTAGCCGAGTTTTTTTATGAACAAAGGGGAGGATGTTTAGTGCCAGTAAAAAATATAAAAACGTATATTCTTTTATTTTTAACTGCTACGATTTGGGGTGGGGCCTTTGTTGCTGGAAAAATCGCAACGACGACTTTACATCCTGTGTCGGTTGCTTTTTTTCGCTTTTTCGGTGCTAGTTTGATTTTGTTTCCATTATTGTACTTGAAAGAGCCGAATAGACCAACTCCGACGAGAAAAGATTGGGTCGTGTTAGCGCTCCTCGGTTTAACGGGTGTGTTTTTATACAACATTTTCTTTTTTATAGCTACAAAATACGCACCAATTGTCAAAAGCTCATTAGTTATTGCGGTCAATGCCCCGTTGATTACATTGTTGTCTGCACTATTTTTGAAGGAAAAATTGAACGGAAGAAGTATATTTGGTATGTTGCTCGCTGTATTTGGAGCTATATATATTATTACAAACGGCCATCCGTCCATACTTATCGAAATCGGTGTTGCTCCAATCGATCTCGTGCTAGCAGGGGCATGTCTCAGCTGGAGTACATATTCGGTTATTGGAAAAGTGGCAATGAAAACATATAGTCCGCTCGCAGCAACAACGTACGCAACAGGTTTTGGAACGTTATTTTTGGCACCGTTTGCGCTATACTATACTTCCTTTACATCTATCAAAATGAGTGGATGGGATGTGTGGTTAAGTGTACTGTACGTTGCCGTTGTCGTTTCGGCTATCAGCTTCGTTTGGTGGTATAATGGTATTCAAAAAGTCGGAGCTTCAACCGCTTCCGTTTTCATTAATGTTATGCCTATTTCTGCTACGGTAATGGGAACGGTTTTTTTTAATGAGCATTTGACAACGACTCATATCGTTGGAGCGGCATTTGTATTTAGCGGTATTTTGTTTAACATTTACAGTAAACGAGAAAAAGTAATGTTCCCTCTCGTGAAGAAAGGGGCGAATATATGATTTGGGGTGCAAGGAAAATGTGGAAAGGATATGGGCTTGTACTGTTGTCGGCAACGGGATTTGCGTTTATTCCCATCTTTGCATTATATGCATATGACAGCGGCGTCACTGTGACAACCTTGTTGTTTTTACGCTTTGCATTGGCTGCGCTTTTCTTTTTTCTGTACTTATGGTTAAAAAGAAAAAACAGGAAGGTTTCGCGATCACATTTATTGTATTTATTTTTACTAGGTGGCATTTTCTATATGATGCAATCTTCTTTTTATTTTCAGGCAGTAAAATATATTCCATCTTCACTCGCTGCTTTATTGCTGTATTTAAATCCTATATTTGTGGCTATTTTTTCGTTCTTTATTAATAAAGAAAAGCTAACAAAGCATATCATCATAGCCATTCTCATTTCTTTTTTAGGTATGTTGCTTGTATTAGGGGCACCAGAAGGAAAAATTCAGCCGCTCGGTATTGCGTTAGCCGTTGGAGCAGCGATTGTTTACTCAATGTACATTCTCGTTGGAAATAAAGTGACCGCACACGTTCCACCCATTACAGCGAGCGCCTACATTGCACTTTTTGCCGCTTTGTCTTTTTTTATTTTTGGAATCGGTTCGGGAACATTACATTTTCAATTTGACGCAAAAGGATGGCTTCCGATTATCGGAACATCGTTCGTCTCAAGCGTTTTGGCGATGTTGACGTTTTTTGCGGGAATGAATATCATCGGTCCGACAAAAGCGGCGATTTTAAGTATGGTAGAACCGATCGTGACATTCCTTCTATCGATGGTATTTTTACATGAAAGCATATCGTCTATCCAAATGATTGGGGGACTAATTGTGTTGAGTGGAGCTATGCTTGTTGTTACAACAAAAGAACTTAAACCAAAGAAAAAATCGACCTCCATCAGTGCGTGATGGGGGTCGATTTTGCAAAATGGCAGGAATACCATTGTGCAATACGTGAATCGAGTAGCCAAAACAGCACCACCTCCTAATGAAGTCATTAGGCAAATCATTAAAGTCGTCCAATCGCCGACTCCTCGTTTGCGTTACCCTATAGGGAGAGGAGTCATATTGACGTTAAGTCTGAAAAACTGGTTGCCATGGAAGTGGTGGGAATGGATTATCATGAAGTCGCTTAAACAGAAATAAGTACCACATATGCAGCTACAGAAAACATACACTTTTTACTAGCTTGACTATGTACCTTAGTACAAGGTTTATACTTGAATTGGAGGTGAGGTGGTTCGATGTATCGGATTAGTGAGCTAGCAAAACGATGTGGCGTAAATAAGGAAACGATCCGCTATTATGAAAAGCGGCAACTACTCCCACTACCTACACGAACAGAGGCGGGGTATCGTTTGTATTCCGATGCAGATGCAAAGCGTATCCAATTTATTAAACGTCTGCAACAACTCGGGTTTTCGTTAACAGAAATTCATCAGCTACTTGGCATTGTCGATCAAGATAAAAAAAGATGCGCGAATATATATGAGTTTGTATCGAGAAAAGTGAGGGAGTTGCAAAGACAAATCGAAGACTTACAGCGAGTAGTACAGGTACTACAAGATTTGCAAAACCGGTGTCCAGATGAAAAAGCGTTATACGAGTGCCCGATGATTGAAACGTTAATTGAGGAGGAACGTCCAACGTGAAAAGATATATAATGCGCATTGAGGGAATGACTTGTCCGAGCTGTGAAAAACATATTGCTTCGATTCTTAAACAACTCGATGCCAAACATATTGACGTTCGTTTTCACCGTGGAGAAGCGATGTTTGAACTTCCTCATGCCAACGTCGAAATAGCAAAACAAGCCATAACGACGGCTGGTTATGAGCTGACAGAAGTAGTGGAAATCGGAGCAACCGAAGAAACATATGATTATATCATCATCGGCTCTGGTGCTGCCGCTTTTGCGTCGGCAATCGAGGCGGGAAAATATGGGGCAAAAGTTGCCATGATTGAACGAGGAACGATAGGGGGGACATGCGTCAATATCGGCTGTATACCATCAAAGACGTTGCTCCGGGCAGGAGAAATAAACTACTTAGCAAAAAATCATCCGTTTCTTGGGCTGCATACATCTGCAGGAACGGTCGATTTATCTGCGCTAATCGAGCAAAAAAATGAATTAGTACAAAACGTACGCCAAGCGAAATATATCAATCTCATCGACGAATATGGATTTACGCTCATTCAAGGACAAGCTGTATTCTTAGACGAAACGACAATAGAAGTTAATGAAAAAAAATTATCAGCGAACCGCTTCCTGATTGCCACAGGCGCTTCTCCGGCAATTCCTAATATTCCTGGGCTCGCAGATGTTGATTACGTCACGAGTACGACGATACTCGAACGAAAAGAAGTACCGAAACGATTAGCGGTCATCGGTTCTGGTTATATTGGCATGGAACTAGGGCAACTGTTTCATCATCTCGGTTCTGACGTCACATTGATGCAACGAAGCCCTCGGCTATTAAAAACATACGACCAAGAAATTTCAGAAGCGATAACAAAAGCACTCATCACTCAAGGCGTTCGTCTTCTCACGGGAGTAACCTTTGAACGAATTGAACAAGACGGAAACGTGAAAAAAATATATATCGAAATCGATGGAAAAAAACAGGTGATCGAAGCGGACGAATTGCTGATTGCCACTGGGAGAACACCGAATACGGCAGCATTAGGGTTAGAAACGGCTGGTGTGAAAACGGGTTCGCGTGGCGAAATTGTTGTCAATGACTATTTACAAACGACAAATCCTTGCATTTATGCGGCAGGCGATGTCACACTTGGTCCACAATTTGTCTATGTCGCCGCATACGAAGGAACGATTGCCGCAGCGAATGCCGTTGGCGAACAACATAAAAAAATTCAGCTTGAAACAATTCCAGCGGTTACGTTTAGTTCCCCCGCAGTCGCAACGGTTGGACTAACAGAACAACAAGCAAAAGAAAAAGGATACGAAGTAAAAACATCTGTTTTGCCGTTAGAAGCTGTCCCAAGGGCCATTGTCAATCACGAAACGATCGGTGTCTTTAAACTAGTCGCAGATGCAAAAACAGGGAAATTGCTAGGAGTCCACATTGTAGCAGAACATGCGGGAGAAGTCATTTATGCAGGGACACTCGCCATCAAATTTGGCTTAACGATAAACGACCTCCGCGAAACGCTCGCTCCGTATTTAACGATGGCAGAAGGACTAAAGCTCGCAGCATTAACGTTTGACCAAGATGTCGGAAAGTTATCTTGTTGTGCAGGATGAGCCACTTCCATATAGAAGCGGCTCTAGTTTTCTTTCTTATCTAACGCTTGTTTTAACAAATCGCCTAAGTTTGTACCAAACGAATCGTTTTCAGCGCTATATTTTTTCAATAACGCTCGTTCTTTTTGTCCAAGTTTTTCTTTTTTCTTCTCTTCCGCTTTTTCAATGACATTGCAAGGGCGACATTGGAAGTAGACACCTGCTTTTCCTTCATGAATTTCCATCCTTTTTTTGCACTGTGGGCAGCGCCGGTTCGACAGCTTGGGATCTTTCCGTTTCCGGAATCGGCATGTCATATTCGAGCATACAAGCATGCGTCCCCCTTTTGTCGACCGTTCTTTTAAAAACGATCCGCACTCTGGACACATCGATCCTGTTAAGTTATGGGCACGATATGTTCGTTCGCTTTGTTTTATTTCCGCGACTAACCGCTCCGTTTGCTTGCGGATGTTTCGGAGGAAAGCTTTCGGATCCCCGTTTCCGCGAGCAATTGCTTCTAATTCTTTCTCCCAACGTGCCGTCAATTGCGGCGATTTTAACTCCTCATTGACAAGTTCAATCAATTGCTTCCCTTTTGGTGTCGGATAAAACCGTCCGTTTTTTCGTTCGACTGTTTCCGTTTCAACGAGACGTTCAATAATTTCTGCGCGTGTCGCTGGCGTACCTAGCCCGTATTTTTCCATTTGAGACAAAAGGTCGGCTTCAGAATAGCGAAGAGGGGGCTCTGTTAGTGCTTCTTTTTTCTCTAGTACGGCAGAAACCATTTGTCCCTTCATAAAAGTAGGGAAGGTTCCTTTCTCTTCTTGCTTTTCTAGAATGCGCCGAAACCCTGCGTTCACTACTCGCGCTTCACGAGCGACGAACGTTTCACCGTCGATTTCAAAAACAACATGAACCGTTTCATATTCGCAAGCCGGATAGAAAAGTGCTAAGAAGCGACGAGCGATCAAGTCATATAGTTTTCGTTCATCAGCAGAGAGCTTGCTGATGTCAAGCCGTTCTTCTGTCGGAATAATCGCATGATGATCTGTTACTTTTTCGTTATTAAAAACTCGTCGAGCCATCACTTTTCCCTTATTCTTTAACAACGGGATAACTTCGTCTACATATTCAGCTTTCATCGCCTCTAGCCGATCAACCATCGTACTTTCCATATCGGTCGTTAAGTAGCGCGAATCGGTGCGCGGATACGTGACAAGCTTATGGTTTTCATATAACCGTTGTAATACGCTTAACGTTTTTTTCGCGGAAAATCCAAACCGTTTGTTTGCTTCCCGTTGTAACTCGGTTAAGTCGTAAGGAAGCGGCTGCGTTTCTTTTTTTGTTTTTCTTTCGACGGAAATAACCGTCGCTTGCTTGTTTTTTAGTTTTTCATCTAGCTGTTCTGCTAGTTCTTTTGAAAAAATCCGCTTTTCCCCGTTACGCTCCCAAAAAGCAACAACAGACCCGACGTTGGCATGAATCGTCCAATATGGTGCGGGGTGAAACGACTGAATTTCTTTTTCCCGCTCGATGATCATTGCAAGTGTCGGTGTTTGGACTCGGCCTGCGGAAAGAGGCTCGTTATATTTGGTCGTTAACGCTCTCGTCACGTTTAACCCAATCAACCAATCTGCTTCTGCGCGGCAAACAGCCGATTCGTATAAACGCTCAAACTGTTTTCCGGGTTTTAAATGTTGAAACCCGTCGCGAATGGCTTGATCGGTTTGTGACGAGATCCAAAGACGGAGGAGCGGTTTTTTCCAACGAATTTTTTGCAAAATCCACCGTGCGACAAGTTCACCTTCTCGTCCAGCGTCGGTGGCGATGATGCAGTTTTTCATATCCGAACGTTTTGCTAATGTTTCGATTGCTCGAAACTGATGGCTCGTTTGGCGAATGACGTTCAGTCCCATGTTTTCCGGGATAATTGGCAAATCTTCCAGCCGCCACGTTTTATAGGCGGGATTATAATGTTCCGGCATTTTCAATTCAATTAAATGTCCGAGCGCCCATGTGACGACATATTTCGGCCCCTCAAAATAATGTTTATGTTGTTCCCGACAGCCAAGTACGCGAGCAATTTCCCGCGCCACGCTCGGCTTTTCGGCAAGAACAAGTGATTTCATCATATTTTCCTCCTGATCACAAGACTACTTGTTCAGTATAGCGGAAGAAGGGGAAGTTTGCATACTTGACACTTCAAAAAAAGAAGAGGACATGGCAAAATGGTAGAAGTATGACAAGTTAAATGATTTGCAACCAAGTAGATAGAGTACCTTGGAACTGTGAAATTTTACAAAACTAAAGGATAATTTCTAACAATCTGACTGGGAAGCGTCCTCAACCGAAGATAAGCGAACAATGTTCGGATGATTTTAAGCGCGGGCTAGAAATTAGCAACAAACCGTTGATTTTTATTTAGAAATTGCGGACCGGACTATATAACGAAAACATTTCGCACAGTAGCGGCTGATGAACAAAACCATGCCGTTTGGTTTTTATACTATTTCTCCAAAACTTAATCTTCTCCAAAACTTAATCTTCTCCAAAACTTAATCTTCTCCAAAACTTAATCGCGAGAGGGTAGCACAAGCACCACAAAATCTGCCTTTCTTTCTCGTACGTATTTTTTAGTTTACATAACATAAATTATAGGAAGTTAAAAAATATTTATCTCATATAAAAAGTAAACTTTTATTTTTGAGACAGAAAAGAAAATAAAAACGTAGCTGTTTTATAGTTAACGAAACGAAAACTACAGCTACGTCTTATGATGAAATGCATACACTACATAATCCGTCCTTTCTTTATTTAAGCAATATCCTCATTGCAATAGCGGACACCTTTGTATTGAATACGGATTGGGATTTGTTTTTCTCGTTCATACTGTCGACATAACTTTTTCGCTTTTACGCACGCATCCATCATTCCACTAGCAGTGATTGCCTCTTCCCACACAACAGGTTGTTGATGATGTGTACTAAAATTGAAAATATACTGTTTCATATAAATCCTCCCTTCTTTTTTCTTTGTATATCTTCAAACATTCATTCCAATTATTATTATAATGCAAACCTGTATTATAAAAAACATTGAAACTGTTACAACATTGTAAACTTTTACAATAGATTGTGTAAATAAAAACAAGCCTAAGGAAATATCCTTAGACTTGTCCACTTTCATTTGAACTCAAATGAACTCAAACTTATTTGCCCATGGCTTTTTTCACCTGTTCTTCTTTGCGCGTTGGCCAGCATTCAACACCTTTTAGTCCTTCAATGTCATCAGCGTAAAACACAGGATCTTCTCCACGTTTACGCTTCGCCATATAGTCATCAAGCGCTTTGAACGCGATACGACCAAGTAAACCGATTGCTACTAAGTTTGTTAACGCCATGAGCGCCATCGCTAAGTCAGCTAAATCCCAAACGATTTGTAAGCTAGCAAGTGCTCCGAAAATAACCATTCCGATTGCTAGGACACGATAAACGAATAAAGCTGTTTTTCCTTTACTAATAAATTCAATGTTTGCTTCACCGTAGTAATAGCTTCCGATGATTGAGCTGAAAGCGAACATGAAAATAGCTGCTGATAAGAAAATACCTGCCCAAGAACCGAAGTGCTCGGAAAGCGCTGCTTGTGTTAATTCAATACCAACAAGCTCGCCTGTTTTATACGTATCCGATAATAAAATGATAAATGCTGTAGCGCTACATACAAGTAATGTGTCGAAAAATACCCCTAGCGCTTGAATAAAACCTTGTTTCGCTGGATGTGAAACTGTTGCTGTTGCTGCAGCGTTTGGCGCACTACCCATACCAGCTTCATTCGAGAATAATCCACGTTTTACTCCCATCATGATCGCGGCACCCATACCACCGCCTACAACTTGCTCTAAACCAAAAGCACTTTTGAAAATTAAAGCAATAACCGCTGGAATTTCAGTAATGTTCGTAACCATGACATACAATGCTAATCCGATATAGAAAAAGGCCATGATCGGAACGATAACTTCAGAGAAACGGGCAATTCGTGTAACACCACCAAAAATGATCACCGCTGTTAGCGCCGCTAGTAAGAAAGCGGTTACATAAGGGTTCAAACTGAATGAATTTTTAAACGCTGTAGCAATTGTATTGCTTTGTACGGCGTTAAATGTTAAACCGAAACTTGCAATAATTGTGAAAGCAAAAATTGTGCTCATCCAACGTGCACCCAATTGTTTTTCCATATAATATCCTGGGCCACCTTTAAAGCCGACATCGCTTTTTACTTTAAAGATTTGCGCTAATGTACTTTCAACAAATGCACTTGCTCCACCTAAAATGGCAACAAGCCACATCCAAAATACTGCTCCTGGACCACCGATTGCTAAAGCCATCGCAACCCCAGCAACGTTACCTGTTCCAATACGTGTAGCGGCACCGATGAAGAATGCCTGAAGCGAAGAAATTTCTTTTTTTCCTTTTCCTTCAGGAGATTTTTCTTTTAAGACTCTGAACATTTCTCCGATCAAACGAATTTGTGCAAATTTCGTCCCGATCGTAAAATACAAACCGAGACCGAGCAATAAACCGATAATGACATAAGACCATAGAATGTTGTTTAGAAATCCGACTACTTGATTGATGAACTCCATACACTTCCTCCTTAAAAATAAATAATTAAGATAATTAGTAAGATTATTAATCTTGCAATAGTATTATCTGAAAATTAAATTTATACGTCAATAGAAAAAAATAAAAAACCACAACCGTTTTACAGCGTTAAAGGAACAAAATTGAAAATAAATTATTCTTGTATACTATTTTAAAACAATATAGACGAAAAGTTGTTTTATTTTCTCACATAATATTCAAATAAAATCTTTTTCAAAAAAATTTTTTTGTTAACGAAAAAAATTTTTGAATTAACATAAAAACACCCGTTATCTCGGGTGTTTTTATAATTTGTATAACAATAATTTTTTTAGTAAAGGGGCTAAAAATGTCGGTAACTGTTCTACATTTGGAACAATGACATGATAATTCCCATATATATTTTCAATCGTTTTTTGTTGGCTTTCGGTAATCATTCCATTAGCTAAAAACACATTCACTACTTCAATTCCTAATTTTCTCGCTTCCGTCACTGCCTCGTGTGTATCTATAATTCCGTTTTGATCGTATCCAAAGGCTGCTGGTTCCCCATCAGAAAAGACGAGTAAAAATTTTTGTTTTTCGTTTCGTTTTTGTAATTCTTCTGTCATTACCCGAATAGCTAAACCATCGCGATTATCTTCTTGGGGTTCTAGTTGCATAATTTCCGCTCCACGTCCCTTTTTCAAAGATGCATCAAAATCAATAACCGTTTGAAAATAATTCGGCTGATAGAGCTGTGTGGCCTCATTCGTATCTTCCCAGAAACCAACGACTTTGTGTGGAACACGGAGCGTTTTAAGCGATTCATGGAACAAAACAATTCCTTTCTTTGTCTCTTCCATTTTGTCATACATTGACGCTGAACAGTCAACAAGTAGTACGAAAACAGCATCTAGTATTGGAGAAATCTCGTGTTTTTTGTAAAATAAACGTGGATGTTCATCCATAAAAAAACGTAATAGCTTTTTGTTTAAACGTCCTGCGTGCAAATCCGTGCGTGGATGAATTTTTTTATGTTCGAGCACTTTTTCAATTGTTTGCGTCAACTTTTTTTGATACGGCCCAATGACTTCCCGATCACGTTCATACTGTCTCATTTGTTGTACTGTTGGTGGCAAAACATCCACAAATATTGGTTTAGCATAACGATTTTCTTTTCCGTATTCGTACTCCGAACGCCCAAAAAGCCCTTGGCGATATTCTTGTTGTTCTAAATGCGTATAATCATTATGCGTCGTTTTTTGTGATGAACCATGTACGATCCCAAGCGCTTGATCTCCCGCTTCTCCTTGACGAACTCCTTCACCAAGCAAATCCGTTTGCGATCCTTGCTCTAGATCAAACTGCAAAAAACTGTTTGTCATATCGCTTGTTTCTCGATGCCATGTATGCATCACTTCTTGAAAAATCTCTTCGTCTTTCGATTTCTCATCGAGCACGTCATGATTTTTCAGCGGATCTTTGCGGCGAATATCTTCCATATCTTCTTGCTGATCAGCGTAAATGTACTCTGGGAGATGAAAATATGTGTTTAGCATATCCGCATCTAACAATTCATTTAACACATCTACAACTGTAAGCACAATATGTGAAATATGATCGGTCGATTTTGCATCATATACATTTCGTATTTCACGTTCAACAAACGGAAGAGCGGATCGTATTGGTTCAGGGAGAAAAACGTCCTGTTCTGGATGTTCCGCCGTCAATAATAAATATAGAAAATTAAACAATGCATCTGTATGAACGCTTTTTACCATATTGACGTTCCATTGCGTTTGAAAATAATGACGATACACATGTTTCCGAATCATAAACGATTTTTTTGTTCCAGGACGCACACGTCGACATACATCTTCTAAACGAAGATCTTCGAACAACATAAACAGCTGTTTAGCGAAATTCCGAATAGAATAGCCCTTCACTTGATTAAGAAAAGAAATAATATGTTCGTCATTTGTATGATAAAAATTTCCGATTGTTCGCAAAAACACATCACTTTTTAGCCCATGTACGTACTGCTCTTTCGGTCGATTATCCCAAAAATGACTAACAACCACCTTTTTATGTTGTCGATCAAGATACGATTGATAACCAAATTCGAGCTCCATTTGTTCATCTTTTGTTAATGTTTTCACTAAATCAGATAGCTCCATAAACAAAAAAGAATCGACTTTTTTATCATTAAACACAATAAAACGGTTCATTCAGCCACCCTCATTCATCAAACAACGTTTCTGCCAAATTACGCACCGCGGCTTTTTCACGATCATCTTCTAATTTTTCAACGATCGCCCGCTCAATTGCTCGTCGTGGTGGAATGTATACTGCTAAATCACAAGCATCGATTAATGCCCGAATGGAAGCTGCTTCTTCTGATACATATCCTTGTTTTACTTGAACAATCAAATCGGCTGACAATGTAACAAAACGATCCAATAACGTTTCATTTGTCAGTTTCGTTTGTTGTTTCAAAATACGTTTTAACGCCTCTCCTTGAACGTACGGTACATCAATGACAACAAAACGGTTTTTTAACGCTTCGTTTAACGGAACTGTTCCAACATATCCTTCGTTAATGGCTGCAATGACACCAAATGTCGGTTTTGCCTTTACGACTTCAGCAGTAAACGGATTTGTAATCGTTTTTCGATAATCGAGCACCCCGTTTAAAATGGGCAAAGTCTCTGGCTTAGCCATATTAATTTCATCAATATATAATAAATGCCCTTTTGTCATCGCTTGAATGACCGGACCTGGTATAAATTCGATCGATGCTTGCCCGTTTATTTGTTGAATGGTTTTAAATCCGAGCATTGCCTCGGCATCTAAATCGATCGAACAGTTCATGCTATGCATGGGTTGTCCAAAAAAGGTTGATAAGGTTTCTGCTAATTTTGTTTTTCCTGAACCTGTCGGACCTTTTAATAACACATTTTTCCCTAACGCCAAAGCGATAATCGCGTCATATAAAATGGACTCATGAGCTGGTGTGTATGCAGCAGCCTCGATTCGTTCGATTGCGTCATGTTTAAACATTTCTCTTCTTTCTTCTATAATCGTTTGAATCGTTTCAGGAAGTGAACATAATTGTGTATACATCATGATGTCAACCCTTTCTATGTTTTCATACGTACGTATTGTACAAAAAATGCACTCATTTGTACAAACAAACAAATTGTTTAACATAATTACATTATGTTAACAAAAAAATAAAAAAGGAGCCACTCGGCATTATCGACTTTTGACGAGTAGCTCAACTGCTTCTTGAATAAGCTTTTCACTTTCTAATGATCCTGTTTCGATATCTTTGCGAATACAACGCTCCAAATTAGCACTTACAACAACCGCAATGGCACGGTCGACAGCACTACGAATAGCGGATAATTGAGCAACTACTTCTTTACAATCTTTTTGCTCATCCATCATTTTGAGCACACCACGAACTTGTCCTTCAATCCGTTTTAATCGGTTTTTCACTTGGTTATCGTATGTCATATTTATCAATCTCCTTTTTCTATATACCCTTATCAGTATATTAAATGAAATATGATCCTATTGTCAACTAAAATTATCTTTAATTGCTTTACGAATGAGTGCTTCACAACGATCTAATTCTGTTTTTAATTGTCGTTTATATAGCTGGGCTTTTTTATATCCTTCCTCAGTAAAACGGTAATAAACCACTTCTTGATATTTCATTCCTTCTTTTTTCTTTTTTACTTGTTCTAAAATCCCGTCCTCAATTAAATCGTGTAGAGCTTTGTATACTTCTGAATGATTCGGACGGTATCCAAACGGCTGAAATTCTTCACGAAGCACGTCTAGTAATTTCAGTCCATACAATCGTTCTTGTTCGGTTAAAGTAATTAAATACAGCTTTAAAAATGCGCGTTGTTTTAATAAAAATCCGCTCGGTTTTCTTTTTTCACTCATCTTTCCTCCTCCTCTCATATGACACATTCTTTACTCAAAAGAAAAATCCTTCTATCCTTTCATTATAATTGAACATTTTTATTTTTATTCATTTTTTATTTAGAACATAGTTTTATCATATCATTTTTTTACAAAAAATAGAAGAAGGTTAATCCTTCTTCTATTTGAATACAATTGTTTTATTTTCATGAACGATGACACGATCTTCTAAATGCCACTTTAATGCACGAACGAGGACGGTTTTTTCGATCATGCGCCCGATTCGTTTTAAGTCTTCGACATGATGTTTATGATCAACTCGTTCTACATCTTGTTCAATAATTGGCCCCTCATCTAAATCATCTGTTACATAATGAGAAGTGGCACCGATGAGTTTCACTCCACGTCGATAAGCTTGCTCGTATGGCCGTGCACCAATGAACGCCGGTAAAAACGAGTGATGAATATTAATAATTTGCGTTGGGAACGTCGCGACAAAACGGGATGATAAAATTTGCATATAACGAGCAAGCACAATGACATCAATATCATATTCCTTTAACAATTGTATTTGTTTTTCTTCTGCTTCTTGTTTTGTTTCTTTTGTCACTGGTATGTAATAGTACGGGATGCCGAATGACTCCACCGTTTCTCTCATTTGTTCATGGTTGCTAATAACAAGGGCGAAATCTGCAAGCAATTCACCCGCTTGCCATTCCCACAATAACTCTAATAAGCAATGTTCTTCTTTTGAAACGAATATCGCTACCTTTTTTATATGCGTATGTAGACTCAATCGCCATTTCATTGAAAAACGTTGTGCAATCGTTGCGAACTTTCTCTCCATCTCCTCTTTTCGTTCCGATATATTCGGAGCATCAAACTCAATTCGTAAAAAAAATGTACCACCTTCAGGATCTGTCGAATACTGACTTGACTCAACAATATTGGCCCCTTGTTCATACAAAAAAGTTGTAACCGCTGCAACAATTCCCGGCTGATCCGGACATGAAATAAGCAGGCGTGCCCGATGTTTATATTTGTCCATAAACTTTTGCGCATGTTTTTGTTGAAAATACATCATAACTCCCCCTGTGGAACAAAGAATGGAATAAATAATAGCCATTATTATAACAAATAAACAAATAGTCGAGAACATATCTCGACCATTTTTCTTACTTATTCATTATTTTTCGTATTCCAAAAGCTCCTTTCCATGTAGGAGCAGGCTGTTTGACAGAAGATGAAAGGTACGTGTATAAGGCGCCCATAAATAACGACCCACCGACAATATTACCAAGCGTTACAGGTATGATGTTATGAACCATTCCTGCTACATGAATCGTATCAGGATGTTGAACAGCTAATGCAAGGGAGAAAATAACAAAATTCGCGATCGAGTGTTCATATCCAGAAGCAAAAAAGACGAAAACGATTAAAATCATGGCGAACATTTTTGCGATATCTTCTTTCATTTGCATCGGAATAAAAATAGCTAAACAAACGAGCCAGTTACACAAAATCCCTTTCACAAACAGTTGTAACGTTGTTGCATGCATTTTTTTCAATGCAATCGCAAATAGTAAATGATCCATCGGAAGATCATGAAAAATCCCTGACTGTGCGATTAAAAAAGCAAAGAAAATAGCACCAAGCAAATTTCCACTATAACATGCTACCCAGTTACGAAGGGTGTCTCCAATCGTTGTTTCTTTTTGTAGAGTACTAACGGTAAAGTACATCGTATTCCCTGTAAACAGTTCCGCCCCACCATACATGATAAGGATAAGAGCAATCCCGAAGAAAATGCCGCTTACTAAATAAGTGGCTGGTGAATGTGTTTCGTAAAAGTATTGACCAACCCGAACACAAAGAACAAGAGCAAAACCGATATATACACCTGCTAAAGCAGCACGAATCATGTATTGAAGCAATGATTTTTGCAAAATAGATCGCTTCTTTAATGCGAACTCTTTACATGTTTGTAAAGCGTCCATCATATCCTCACTTCTCTTTCTGTTTTGTGATGTTTTTCACACTTTATCCTACTCCTCTTCCTTACGTTTTTCAACGAATTTATGTAAATGTTAAAAGAACTGTCAACACTTTATTTTTGTAAACGGTTGCGAAAAAAAAGACTATTGCAATTTTTGCACATATTGTTCTCACCCTTTGCAAATCTATACAGAAATATATTAATATAAAAAAGGTGTAAAATACATTGTTAGAGGAGGAAGCTATGAACTACATAAAGGAACAAAACGGTGAGTTGTGGTTAACAGAAGATGAACGTGAAAATTTAAAAATTAGTTATCGTATTAAAGAAATCATTTACTCAGAGCATTCACCATTTCAACATGTAATGATTTTAGACTCATACGACTTTGGAAGAATGCTCGTACTTGACGGAGTTGTACAAACAACTTCCATTGATGGTCATATTTATAACGAGATGATTACACATGTTCCTCTTTCTCTTCATCCGTCGCCGAAAAAAGTTTTAATTATTGGCGGAGGCGATTGTGGCGCAGCTCGTGAAGTGGCGAAATATGAAGAGGTAGAAGAAATACATCTTGTCGAAATTGATGAAATTGTTGTTCAAGCATGTAAAGAACATTTACCTGAAGTATCTGGAAATCTTTCGGACCCGCGTGTGCAATATATATATAAAGATGGGGTTCAATTTGTGAAAGATCGCGTGAATACGTATGATGTCATTATTATTGATTCGTCCGATCCAATTGGTCCTGCACAAGTATTATTTGAATACAATTTTTACAAAAGTGTTCATGAAGCGCTCAAAGAAAATGGAATGATGGTTTGCCAAAGCCAATCCCCTATTTTCCATATGGACGTATTGAATCAGACATATACAAACATTCGTCATTTATTCCCGCATGTACACGTATATACGGCTACTGTTCCAACATATCCTGGCGGGCTATGGAGCTTTACGCTTGGTGCGAAACAACCTATTTCATTCGAGCGACTCAACACATTCTCAAAACAAACGAAATACGCAAATGCTGATGTATTAAGCCAATGCTTCCGTCTCCCGCAATTTATGAAAGAACATTTTCAATCGTAGTCGGAATCATTCCGGCTACGATTGTTGACAAACAGGATTTTTTATATTACGATACAAAACGTAATGATTACTATTTTCTTTTTAAATTGAGGAGGTTACAGCATGCGTGTGAAAATCGTTTTACAATGTACAGAAACTGGGGATCGTAACTACATAACAACGAAAAATAAGCGCAACAATCCAGAGCGACTAGAATTAAAAAAATATTGTCCTCGTCTAAAGCGCCATACGTTACATCGTGAAACAAAATAATCCGTGGCATATGCCACGGATTATTTTTAATGCAAATGAATGCGCCGCGCAAAATCAACGAATCGAAATTTATCAAGACGATGACGTGACTCTGTATATTGAAACAAACTGGCATCATCTAAATAAACGTAATTTCGCACGACAACAACGTGCGTATATTGTTTAACATGCAAATACATTCGATCTTCATCCGTACACTCTTCAACGAAAAATTCCTTTTTGGCAAAACTAATTTTTAATTGCAATTCTTTTTCTAAATATTCATAAATGGAGCGCTCACATATATCTTTAGATAAAAACGGAACAAACTTTTTGTTAAAAAAATCTTTATCTAAAATAATGCGCTCGCCTTCAATTTCTCGCACGCGTACTACTTTCCAAATGTCCTCTCTCCCTGTCACATGGAGATGTTTTTTTAACATTTCATCGGGTTTCATCACTTCAAGTTGCTCAACAATCGTTCGCGAAGGTTTTCCTAACTTTTGCGCTAATTCTTTAAAACTAATTAGTCCCGAAATCGGAAAATCAAATTTACGAACGTCTAATACAATGGAACCTTTCCCTTTAATTTTTTGAATATACCCATGTTCCGAGAGTAGATTGAGCGCTTTGCGAATCGTTTCACGAGATGTCTCGTATTGTTCAACAAGTTGATTTTCAGAAGGAATTTTCATTCCAGGTTTAAATATTCCCTTTTCAATTTTCGATAACAGGTCATTATAAATGGACAAATATTTATTTTCACTCATTGTTTATCACCGAAAAATATTTTACCATTATTTTTTCAAGTAATAAACAATCGATTCATACGGACGCAACATCATTTTTGTAAAATCGCTTGGCGAGTCGTCATAGTTTGATAATAATATTTCGCTTTTATATTCTGTGATGTCTACATGTTCTGGCCATTCAAACGACGTTTCTTGTCCGTAAAAATTATTAATCACAACAAGTTTTTCATCGTTTCCGTTACGTATATATGCAAAAATCGAAGGATGGTCTTCTAAAATGAGTTCGTAATCCCCTGTCGTAATGATGTCGTATCGTTTACGCAACTGAATTAGTTTTTGATAATGATAAAAAATAGATGTTGGATCTTGTAACGCTCGTTGAACATTAATTTGTTGATAGTTGCGCGCCACGGAAATCCACGGTGTTCCTGTTGTAAAGCCTGCGTGCTTCTCATCGCTCCATTGCATCGGTGTTCGAGAGTTGTCACGAGATTTTCGCTGTAAAATATGCAATACCTCTTGTTCACTTTTTCCTTGCTCTTTTAATATTCGGTACATGTTTAATGATTCCACATCTCGATAATCGTCGATTCGTTCAAATTTTGGATCGGTCATTCCGATTTCTTCACCTTGATAAATAAAAGGGGTGCCTTGCATCATATGAATCGTTGTCGCTAACATTTTGGCTGATTGTTTATGATAACGTCCGTCATCCCCATAACGAGAAACGATGCGTGGTTGGTCATGATTACACCAAAACAATGCGTTCCATCCACCGCCTTTATGCATTTCTACTTGCCATTCCGATAAAATCTTTTTTAATTGTAAAAAGTCAAAATCAGCAACTGCCCACTTCTCCCCATTTGGATAGTCGACTTTTAAATGATGGAAATTAAATGTCATATTCAGTTCATGACGATCAGGATTTGTATATAAAATACAATGATCAATGGACGTTGATGACATTTCTCCTACTGTCATCATATCGTACTTCGAAAATACCTCTCGATTCATTTCTTGCAAAAATTCATGAATGCGCGGACCGTCTGTATAATATTTTCTTCCATCTCCAGGGGGAATGGATCCATCATCGTCTAAAAATCGTTGATCTTTTGAAATTAAATTAATAACATCTAAACGGAAGCCGTCTACTCCTTTTTGTAACCAAAAATGCATCATCTCATATACGCGCTTACGTACTTCTTCGTTTTCCCAGTTTAAATCAGCTTGTGTAACATCGAACAAGTGTAAATAATATTGTCCTGTTTGCTCATCATACTCCCAAGCCGATCCCCCAAATTTCGATTGCCAATTGTTTAGTTTATCTCTCCAAATGTAAAAATGACGATATGGGTTATCTTTAGATGAGCGAGCTTGTTGGAACCATTCGTGATCTGTTGACGTATGGTTCACAACGATATCCATCACGATTTTTATATTCCGCTTATGCGCTTCTTCAATAAGTTTTTCAAAATCTTCCATTGTACCATATGGCTCGTAAATTCGATAATAGTCGCTTATATCATATCCATTATCACGCTGCGGAGATTCGTAAATGGGGGTGAGCCAGATGGCATCAACCCCGAGAGTTTGTAAATAATCAAGCTTTTGTATAACCCCCTGCAAATCACCAATTCCATCGCCATTTGTATCTTTGAAACTTTTCGGATAAATTTGATACACGACTGCTGTTTTCCACCATGGATGCATATTACTTACCGCCTTTCATTTTTGCCAAAATGTACGTCAACGTAAATGGAACGATAAGGACGATAGCCATACCGATGAAAAACGGTGCCCATTTTTCAGGAAAAATCGATAAAAATCCAGGTAGCCCACCGACGCCGATAGAAGAAGCTTGCACTTTATTGATCGTAATAAAAATTCCCGCAATCGCAGAACCGATTAAAGCTGAAATGAACGGATAACGGAATCGTAAGTTTACACCAAACATGGCTGGTTCCGTAATGCCCAAGTAAGCAGATATAGCTGATGTAAACGATAAGCCTTTTAATTTTTCATCTTTTGTAGCAAACATCATCGCAAGTGCTGCAGAACCTTGTGCAATGTTGGATAACGCAAGCATAGGCCATAAAAATGTCCCGCCTGTGCTACCAATCAATTGTAAGTCTACTGCTAAAAACGTATGATGCATTCCTGTGACAACGAGAACAGCGTATAACCCTCCATATACGAGCCCACCTAACGCTGCAAAACGATCGAATAAAGCAACAAGACCATCTGTTAAAGCGTTTGCAATACCAAACGTTACAGGACCGATTGCAATAAAAGAAACAAACCCTGTCACAAGCAATGCAATTGGAGCGACAAGCAACAATTGAAATGATTCTGGAATGTGTTTTTTCAAAAATTGCTCTAATTTCGCTAACACATATGATGAAATTAAAATAGGCAATACTTGACCTTGATAACCGATTTTTTGAATATCAAATCCAAATAAATTCCAATATGGCACAGTTCCTTCTTGCACAGCTGAAGCGTATGCCCATGCATTTAATAACGCTGGATGAACGAGCATAAGTCCGAGTACAATTCCGAGTAACTCGCTTCCACCAAACTTTTTAACAGCCGACCAACCAATTAATCCAGGTAAAAAAACAAACGCTGTATTGGCAATTAAGTTGATCATATCAGCAAAATCGCGCCATTGTTTATGAACATCAACAACCGATTTTCCTTCATAAAAAATTCCTGGGCCTGTTAAAATGTTATTTAAACCCATCAATAAGCCGGCTGTGACGATGGCAGGTAAAAGCGGAATAAAAATATCAGCTAACGTTTTAATGGCTCGTTGTATCGGATTTAGTTTTTTTTCCGCAGCATCTTTAATGTCTTGCTTTGTCGCGCGGCCGAGACCGGTCATTTCAATCATTTCGTTATATACTTTTTCTACTAATCCTTGACCAATCACTACTTGAAACTGACCGTTGACTGAAAATGATCCTTTCACAATATCAATGTTTTCTAATGCTTCTTTGTCAACTTTTCCTTCATCTTTTAACGCAAAACGAAGACGTGTGACACAATGTGTCGCAGCAATAATGTTCTCTTTTCCACCGACTGCTTGAACAATTTTTTCAACCGATTGTCGCATCATCTCTTCCTCCTTAGCTGAAGCGTTTACATATCTTTTTATAAACTTGTATATACAAGTCGACTTGTTTGATTTTATTTTAACCTGTATATACAAGTTAGTCAATCGCTTTCAAACATTTTTCAAAGAAAAAAGATGCCCATGTGGACATCCTTTCTCTATCATTTGCTTTCTTTTCTTCTTGCATACATCGCTGCATGCCTTTTAATTTCGCCAATTAACTGCATTTCTTCTTGCTTAGAAATCTCCAACGAAAGACCGTACTGAAATTCATTCGCATATGTTTTCTTCCAAATGACGACACCACGCACGGTTATCGGTTGATCAACGATCGTAAACTGTAACTCCACCTCCATTTCACCTTTAGCAGAGTCAATAGGTAAATTTAAATTTGTCTCCATTCGAATGCCACGTGGGCTAATATCGTGAATTTCAGCCGCTCCTTTATCCGTTTCCACTTCCCGTTCTCCAATGCGTGTAATACGGAACGTGCACGGAATCGGTTGACCAAATTGATATCGAAAAGGTTCTTGTCGTTTAAATCTCATCATAAGTCCCCCATATGAAAACTATACCTTCTCCAATATAATTGAAACAACGAAGAAATTCAAGGGAGTTATGACCATTTCACCCATGTATCTGTCACATAACCAACTTCTTCACAATCAAGCACGTATGTTACATTGCCATACCGATCACTTAATCGTAGTTCGTCGACATAAACCTCTTCCATCATTCCTTTCTCCGTCTTTAAAATAACATGTCCATGAGAAAGGAAATGACAGCTCACCAATCGATGTGGAGTTGTTTTCACTTCTTTAACGAGAAGTTGCCCACGTTTTGCACGTGTAGATTGCTCGATCTCTGTTCGCGCTATTTTTTTCACTGCTCCACGTTTTGTCACAAGAATAACGTTTTCTTCAGTTGCTTGTTGGGCAGAAACAACGCAATCTCCTTCTTTTAGATGGATTCCTTTCACTCCAGCTGCTCGAACGCCAACTTCTCCGATTTCTTCTTCTTGGAACAATAAGCCGTACCCATATTGAGTGACGAGGAATATACGTCCTGTGCCATCTGTTTGATACACGTTTACAACTTCATCATCTTCCTTTAGTCGAATCGCCACAAGCGGTTTAGAGTACCGTTGTGCTTTATAATGAAAGAGACTCGTTTTTTTCACAAACCCTTGTTTTGTAATAAATAAAACATATCCGTGAGAAAAATCTGTAATTGGAATAGCACTAGTAAGTTGTTCATCACGATCAAGCAAAATCATATTAGAAATATGTTGACCGATATCTTTCCAACGAATATCTGGAAGTTCATAAACAGGGCAATATAGATAATTACCTTTATTTGTAAATAATAACAACGTATGTGTCGTATTCATTTCAAACATACCGAGCAATCTGTCGCCCTCTTTCATCCCCACATCTTGCCCATTTGAGGCGCTATAAGATCGGAAACTTGTCCGTTTAATATATCCATCTTTTGTGACAGTGACGATCACATCTTCTTCTGGAACAACTACGTTCATTTCGATTTTAATTTCTTTTATTTCCTCCTCAATTGTCGTTCTTCGCTCATCTGCGTACATTTTTTTTATTTTTCTTAAGTCGGCTTTAATAACAGAGAGAAGTTTTTTTTCACTATCTAAAATGGCTGTTAATTCCTCGATTTTACGATGTAACGCACTTGCTTCTTCGCGTAAATCATCAATATCTGTATTTGTTAGACGATATAGCTGCAATGTAACAATCGCTTCTGCCTGTGGTTCTGTAAACCCATAACGATTGATTAAGTTCATTTTTGCATCCTTTTTATCTTGGGAAGCGCGAATCGTTGCGATCACTTCATCTAACATCGATATAGCTTTCATTAGCCCTTCCACAATATGAGCGCGTTCTTTTGCTTTTCGTAATTCATAACGGGAACGATTAGCGACCACTTCTTTTTGATGTTCAATGTATGCGTCTAATAGTTGTGGCAAGCTTAATAACTTTGGACGACGCTCGTGAATGGCAACCATGTTAAAATTGTACGTAATTTGTAAATCAGTGTTTTTGTACAAATAGTTTAAAATACCTTCTGCATTGCCGTCCTTTCTCACTTCAATAACAATGCGTAACCCTGTGCGATCTGTTTCATCACGCACATCAACAATTCCGTCCAACTTTTTTTCAAGGCGCAATTCATCAATTTTTTTAACTAAATTCGCTTTATTGACTTCGTAAGGGATTTCTGTAATCACAATCGCTTGTTTGCTGCCTTTCCCTTGTTCAATCGTCGCTTTAGCGCGAATAATTATTTTTCCTTTCCCTGTTTCATAGGCCGTTTTAATGCCTTCTTTTCCTTGGATGATACCACCCGTTGGGAAATCCGGCCCTTTTAATACGGTCATTAAATCATCAACTGTACAAGTCGGATGATCAATGCGCATAATCACTGCGTCAATTACTTCTCCTAAATGATGTGGTGGAATTTCTGTCGCATAACCTGCTGAAATGCCTGTTGAACCATTGACAAGCAAGTTCGGGAACATTGCTGGCAATACAACAGGTTCCTTACTCGTATCATCAAAGTTTGGTACAAATTCTACCGTCTCTTTATCAATATCGCGCAACAATTCAGATGCGATCGCGGATAATCTTGCTTCTGTATAACGCATTGCTGCAGGTGGATCTCCATCAATGCTTCCGTTATTTCCGTGCATTTCAATAAGCACGTTTCTTACTTTCCATTCTTGGCTCATACGCACCATTGCTTCATATACGGAAGAATCACCATGTGGATGGAAATTACCGATGACATTTCCGACCGTTTTCGCAGATTTACGAAACGGCTTATCAGATGTGTTTCCGTCTACATACATCGCATATAAAATGCGGCGTTGGACGGGTTTTAACCCATCCCGCGCGTCAGGGAGCGCACGTTCTTGAATAATATATTTACTATACCGACCAAATCGGTCTCCTAACACATCTTCAAACGGTAAATCTAATACACGTTCCATATTCTTATTCCCCCTCAGTTGTCATCACATGATCGTTTTCTAAAATATTCATATCGTCCTCTAAACCGAACTGCACATTGGACTCAATCCATTTTCTTCTCGGTTCTACTTTATCGCCCATCAATGTCGTGACACGACGCTCTGCACGTGCTGCATCGTCAATACGAACACGAATCAGTGTCCGCGTTTCCGGATTCATCGTCGTTTCCCATAATTGATCAGCATTCATTTCGCCAAGCCCTTTGTAACGTTGAATCGTATATCCTTTACCGATTTTTTTCAAAATCGATTGCAGTTGCTCGTCCGTCCATGCGTATTCAACAACTTCTCTTTTACCAACCTTTTTACTTACTTTATAAAGTGGTGGAAGGGCAATAAACACTTTACCAGCTTCGATGAGTGGTCGCATGTAACGGTAAAAGAAAGTTAACAACAACACTTGAATATGTGCCCCGTCCGTATCTGCGTCAGTCATAATGATGACTTTATCATAGTGAATATCATCGAGCGAAAAATCAGTCCCCACACCACCGCCAATGGCATGAATAATTGTGTTAATTTCTTCATTTTTAAAAATATCAGCTAGTTTCGCCTTTTCTGTGTTAATTACTTTCCCACGAAGAGGCAATACGGCTTGAAAACGACGATCACGTCCTTGTTTAGCTGAGCCACCCGCCGAGTCTCCCTCGACTAAATACAATTCATTTTTTTGTGGATTTCGTGTTTGAGCAGGTGTTAACTTTCCACTTAATACATGTTCTTTTCCTTTTCGCTTTTTTCCAGAACGTGCTTCCTCCCGCGCTTTTCGCGCTGCTTCACGCGCTTGAAACGCCCGAATTGCTTTTTTAATTAACAATGTTGCGATATCTGGGTTTTCATTTAAAAAGTACGTTAGCTTCTCGCCAACGACCGCTTCAACCGCTGAACGAGCCTCAGGTGTTCCTAGTTTCCCTTTTGTTTGTCCTTCAAATTGCAAAAGTGCTTCCGGAATGCGAACAGATATAATCGCAGATAATCCTTCACGAATGTCTGTCCCTTCTAAGTTTTTATCTCGTTCTTTCAATAAACCTACTTTTCGTGCATATTCATTAAACACGCGAGTCATCGCTGTTTTCGCTCCGATTTCATGCGTCCCTCCATCTTTCGTTCGCACATGGTTCACAAACGAAAGCATATGTTCTGCATACCCATCATGAAACTGAAAAGCAAACTCCACTTCCATATCGCTTTGCTCACCGCTAAAAAATACAACCGGATGCAATACATCTTTTTCTTCATTTAAGTATTGTACAAACGCTTCAATTCCATTTTCGTAATAAAATGTATCACGTAATCCCGATCGCTCATCATGTAATTCAATTTTTAATCCTTTTAATAAAAATGCAGATTCTCGCAAACGTTCGCTAATCGTTTCATAATGAAACGTTGTTGTACTAAAAATCGTTGGGTCTGGTTTAAAGCGAATTTTTGTTCCTGTTTGCTTTGTTTCTCCAATTTTTTTAAGTGTACTGACGGGCTTTCCGCCATGTTCAAATCGTTGGTAATATATGAACCCATCACGTTGAATCGTCACTTCTAACCATTCTGATAAAGCATTAACAACAGAGGCACCAACCCCATGCAAACCACCGCTCGTTTTATATCCACCTTGACCAAATTTCCCGCCTGCGTGTAATACAGTTAAAATAACCTCTGGAGTAGGCTTTCCTAACTTATGCATACCTGTAGGCATCCCACGTCCTTCGTCTTGAACGCTAATGCTTTGATCATTATGTATCGTCACAACAATTCGCTTTCCGTATCCAGCAAGCGCCTCGTCAACGGCATTATCTACAATTTCATATACGAGATGATGCAAACCACGGCTATCTGTGCTTCCGATATACATACCTGGGCGCTTACGAACAGCCTCTAATCCTTCTAATACTTGAATTGTATCTTCGTTATATGTAAGAAGTTGTTTATCTGTCACAATCATTCCCCTTTCACAACAAGAACATTTGTTTCTATTTTTTCGACTTTCTCTATTTTAACATACATTCGGAAAACGTCCAACGTCATGAAGAAAAAGAACGACCATTACAAAAAGAATGGTCGTTTTTAACGTGTGAGCGCATGTTCTACTTTGATGCAGCGATCCATCACAACGGTATAACCTTTTTCAGTTAAATCACGGTACACCTCTTCATCATATACACCTAATTGCGCCCAAAACACGTCCGCATCTATTTGTACAAATTGCTCAGCAATTTCACGTAAATGTTCAGAGCGGCGAAACACATTCACAATATCGACATGTCCTTCAATATCCGTTAACGTAGCAACAGTCGGAATACCTTCCCATTCTTTCATAAGCGGGTTAACTGGAATGATTTCATAACCTGCTTCTTTCATCGCTTTTGCGACCATGTACGATGTACGTTCCGGACGATCTGACAATCCCACGACAGCAATTCGTTTTGCCTTATTTAAAATTTGTTTGATTTGTTCACGATTTAAACTCATCTCATTCCCTCCTTGTAATAACCTAGTATTTCTTCATGCAAAAAAATAATCCTGCCTTCATTTTTTAAAAAAGCATGTTACAATAAAAACATGACCTTTATAAAGGAAATATGAATGAAGTAGAGGGGGCTTATAATGTCCATTTTGCTTATGATCATCGGTTATTTACTCGGTTCGATTCCGTTCGCGCTACTTGTTGGGAAAATTGGATACGGAATTGACATACGTGAACATGGGAGCGGTAATTTAGGCGGAACAAATACATTTCGCGTGCTCGGTGTAAAAGCAGGATTAATTGTAACAATTGCCGACATTTTAAAAGGAACGTTAGCTGCAAGCTTACCTGTATTGTTTCATGTAGATGTTCATCCGCTTCTTACAGGGATGTTTGCTGTGTTTGGTCATACATATCCGGTGTTTGCACAATTTCGCGGTGGAAAAGCGGTTGCGACCTCTGGTGGAGTGTTGCTATTTTATTCACCCGTTCTTTTTATGACGATGTTAGCTGTCTTTTTTCTCATTTTGTATATATCAAAATACGTTTCGCTTTCATCTATGTTAACGGGCGTGTATGCGACCGCTTATGCATTCATATGGACAGACGATATTCCATTGCGTATTGTCGTCACGTTATTGACACTTTTTGTGTTTTATCGCCACCGAGCAAACATAAAACGCATTTTAAACAAAACAGAACCGAAAGTGAAGTGGTTATAGCGTGACTACATGTCGTTTACCAGAAGAATTTATAACAAAAATGAATGCTTTGCTTCAAGAAGAAGCGGAGCGTTTTTTTGCGACGTACAATGAAGAAAACGTTCATGGTTTGCGGGTGAATACACTAAAAGTTTCACCATCGACATTTTTAAACATCAGTCCATGGGAACTTGAGCCAATTCCTTTTTGTTCTACAGGATTTTATTACCGAGATGCCCAACCTGGAAAACATCCGTATCATGCGGCTGGATTGTATTACATTCAAGAGCCAAGCGCAATGTTTGTAGCTGAAGTGCTTGCCCCATCTCCAAGAGAGCGAGTGCTTGACTTATGCGCAGCACCCGGTGGGAAAACGACACAATTAGCAGCTATGATGAACAATGAAGGGTTTTTATTGGCAAACGAAATTCATCCAAAACGTGTCAAAGCTTTGTCTGAAAATATTGAGCGACTTGGAATTACAAATGCTGTTGTGACAAATGAAACGCCTGAAAAACTATCGGAAACATTTGAAGGATTTTTCGATAAAATTTTAGTTGATGCCCCATGTTCCGGGGAAGGAATGTTTCGAAAAGACGAAGAAGCGATTCAATTTTGGAGTTTAGACCATGTTCAAAAATGTGCACAAACGCAAAGACATATTTTATCGTGTGCTTATAAAATGTTAAACGAAGGGGGCACACTTGTTTATTCGACGTGCACATTTTCTCCCGAAGAAAATGAACAAATGATTGACTGGTTTTTAGCAACTTACGATGATATGGAACTCATTCCAATTCAAAAAGAACACGGGATTCAACCAGGTGTAACACATTGGACGAACACACATAATGAACAAATCGCACATACGGCAAGACTTTGGCCTCATCATCTCCGAGGAGAAGGGCATTTCGTTGCAAAAATGCGCAAACGAGGAGAAGCAAAACGATGGACTGGAAAAACAGCTACTTCTAACGTATCGAAAGCGATGTGGCGTGATTATGAAACGTTTATAAACAACACAATCCAAACGACAATAGACGGGACGCTTTACGCATTTGGGACGCATATATTTGCTCTCCCTTATTTATGCCCGCGTTTAGACGGCTTAAAAGTCGTTCGCCCTGGTCTCCATATAGGAGAATGGAAAAAAAATCGCTTTGAACCAAACCACGCTTTAGCTATGGCACTAACAAAACAACAAGCACAAGCACACCTTCCGCTCACGTTTGAAGAAAGTATCCGATATATGAAAGGAGAAACTTTACAAACAAATGGCGATCGAGGATGGATATTAATTACTATTGACGGCTATCCACTTGGTTGGGGAAAAGAAGTAAAAGGAGTGGTAAAAAACTTTTATCCGAAAGGGTTACGAGTAAAATAGGATGTCCCACATATCGTGGGACATCCTATTTTGTAATTGTAACTGTAAAAGTTATATCATCTTTACTTAAATCAAACGTTTTCGCTTTGAGCATATATCCTTTTTTTATACGGATGTCGCTTACAACAATATAAATGCGCTCTTTTTTCGCATCCACTTTCACCCAACTTGGCAAAGACGCATGTTGATCGATATATGATAGCACATACGGAACGGGTAAACGAAGTTGTCCAAATGTCATCGTCGGGTGGGCAAGTACAATGTGCCCGTTTTCATCCACAGTCGGATCAAACACCATCGTTAAATCGACTTGTTTTCCGAATATCGGAATCGCGCTTATTATATAAAGACGATCAGCTAATTGAACATCATAAGACAATTCACCTTTTTTTCCATGCTCCTGAATATAGTCACGAATAAGGGTATTCATATGTTGTTTCGAAGTTTGAACAGTAAATATCGGTCCTTCCCCTTTGATATTTGGAATATTTGGAGAAGGAAATGGCTGAAACATATAAAAAAGTAGTAACACGATCATGAAACCATTTATCCCTAACAGGCTAAAAAATAAAATTTTCCATTTCACAATTCATTCTCCTATCCACTCACGATGTTTTTGTAAATGTTCATATATGCGCTTTGCCATTCGTTCATAGCCTAGTTTGTTCGGATGAAATTGATCATCATACAATACATCATCACGTCCTTCAAACAGATCTGCAATAGGTACAAATAGTGTACGATCATAGTGGGAACTCACTTCCTCACTCCCTTCGTTCCACATGTGTATAACCTCATCCATTTCTGGTATATTTGGAAATGCTGAAGAAAACGGATTGTATAATCCAATAAGCACAATATAGGCGTCCTGATTGATATGGCGAAGAAGTTGCAGTTGTTCATCAAGCCGGGAAGCAAACGCCTGTTGTTCCTTTACAAACAAATCATATGTTAAAGATAAAAAATGTGAACGAACAACCTTCATCATATCATTTCCACCAATAGTGATAAAAATAAGATCTGCTTGCTGAATGACCGATTCGTTATTTATAATGACATCTGCAAGTTGTGTACTACGTAATCCTCGTTTACCAAAGTTGTGAACAAACACTTTCTTCACATCGTCACGATTTTCTAAATATTGCTCAATGAAAGCAACATATCCGCCTTCCTCATCACCTACCCCTTCGGTTAATGAATCACCTAACGCCACAATTCGTAAATCACGCGGCTTTATTTGTACTTGTTCTTTCTCTTCCATAATTGTTGGTGTAGAAGAACATCCGACTAAACACGCGCAAAGAAATAGAAGAAGAAATTTGTTCACAGAAAATCCCCTCTCTATAAAAGAAAAGACAAAAATGACTGAATCATCATTTTTGTCTGTATATCCTATTGTTGTAACATGTCAATATGCTTTAAAATTTCTTCGTAAGGCACATCGTTTAAGCCACTATAGTACTTCACGATCGTCCCATTTTGATCAACGAGATAAAAATCTGTACCGTGAATGACCTGATCCCCTTCTTGCGGTTTTTTTACAACAGCTTTAAAGTTTTTTTGAGCAAAACGTTCAATTTCTTGTTGTGTGTATCCTGTAAGTAGGTGCCAATGGCTCATATCCCCTTGAAACTTCTCAACATATGCCTTTAATGCATCCGGTGTATCGTTTTCAGGATCAACACTAAATGAAACAAAATGAACGTCTAATCCTTTTTCCTTGGCCATTTTTTGCAATTTCGCCATATTTGCTGTCATTGGAGGACAAACGTCAGCGCATCGCGTAAAAATAAAATCAGCCACCCATACTTTTCCTTTTAAATCAGCTAGACCAAACTGTTGACCATTTTGATCGATAAATGTGAAATCTTCGATTGGCCAATTTTTTGCATCTGGAATTGCTTGTTGACAAGCAACAAGCAAGGACAGGAATAAAACAAACGCCCATAAGCGTATACGTCTCACTTTTAACGCCTCCTACTCCGTATAATACATAAATCCGATGGCTCCCGGACCCGTGTGCGTAGAAATAATTGGGGTTGTATACACGATGTCGGTTTGTGTCCATCCTGTTGCTTCCGCAATCGACTGTTTTAATCGTTCACTTAAATCTATTGCTTCCGCATGAGCAATCCCCACTGCTCGAATCATCTTTCCTTTCGTATGTTCAACAAATTGACTTGTTAAAAATTTTACAATTTGAGATTGGCTACGAACTTTTGTTACAGGTGTATATACACCATCTTCTAACGAGGCGATCGGTTTAATGTTTAATAACGAACCAATCATCGCTTTTCCGCGTCCAATGCGTCCCCCTTTAACGAGATTTTCAAGTGTATCAACAACAACAAATAAATGTGTATTCTCGCGGATCGTATCAAGACGCGAAACAATTTCTTCTACTGTTTTTCCCTCTGCCGCCATTTTTGCCGCTTCTAATACTTGAAAGCCGAGCGCAAGAGAAATAAAGCGGGAATCAATGACGGTAACGTTGGCTTTTGTCATAGCCGCAGCACTCTCTGCAGAGCGCACCGTTCCGCTCATTCCTCCTGTCATATGAATGGAAATGACATCATATCCTGCTTCTCCGAGTTCATCATATACTTGTAAAAACTGTCCTGCAGACGGTTGAGAACTTTTTGGAAGTTCATCTGCTTGTTTCATTTTTTCGATAAATTGTTGTGGAGTTAAATCAATACCATCTACATATGTTTGTCCATCAATAGAGATGGATAATGGTACAACGCGAATGTCCCACGCCTCAATCATTTCTTTTGTTAAATCTACCGTAGAATCTGTTACAATCTTCACTTTACTCATTTTTCCACTTCCCATATTTCATTCTAAAATTTCGTACGGTGAAATTATATAATAAAATCCTCCTATATGTCGCTGTTTTCATAAAATTTTTTGAAAAAAAAAGAGCTGATTTTGCACAATAGCAAAACAGCTCCTTATCATTTATGCATTGTTTTTCAAAATTTCAGATTTAAATATTTGTTCGTACACCGGCCACTTTAACACACGTTTTAAATATTCTTTAAATGAATACACCTTCTTTGGACTTTTTCTAGCATGCACTTGTGCAATAAACGTTTGCAACCTTACTTTTACCATAAATTGATAAGGGTTATCGTCCTCCAATACCGGAATTTCGATAATTTTTACTTTTTGCCCATCTACGTTTTTAAACTCTAGGCTTTTGAATAACAAAATATCAATCCTCTTTTTTGACCGATTTACTTATATTATACACGATTTTTATGTTGAAGTATGTCACATTTCGTCATCGATTTATAAAAAATTTTTGTCAAATGAGCAAATGGAACAAACTGCTATCTTTCTTCACTTCCATAAACGGAAAACCTTTTTTCTTCATTCGTTCGATAAGCGGACCGTAATCTTCACGACATTTTAATTCAATGCCAACGAGAGCAGGGCCGCTGTCTTTATTATTTTTTTTCGTATATTCAAAGAGTGTAATGTCGTCTGTTGGTCCTAATACTTCATCGAGAAATTCACGCAAAGCGCCAGCACGTTGCGGAAAATTCACAATAAAATAATGTTGAAGTCCTTCATAAATCATAGAGCGCTCTTTAATTTCTTGCATGCGCCCAATATCGTTGTTTCCTCCGCTAATAATACAAACAACGGTCTTGCCACGAATATGTTCTTTATATAAATCAAGCGCAGCAACCGGCAATGCTCCAGCTGGCTCGACTACAATCGCATTTTCATTATAAAGTTGCAAAATCGTTGTGCATGCTTTTCCTTCAGGAACAACGATAATATCATCAACCATTTCTTTTGCTAATGCAAATGTTTTCTCCCCCACACGTTTCACTGCCGCGCCATCTACAAACGGGTCAATGTCACTTAAAGTGACGACTTCTTTTGCTTCAAAAGATTTTTTCATGGAAGGAGCTCCTTCGGGTTCGACGCCAACTAATTTCGTTGTTGGTGAAATGCTTTTGATATACGTGCCAACACCAGAAATCAGCCCCCCGCCACCAATACTTGCAAACACATAATCAATCGCTTCTTCACAATCATTCAAAATTTCAACACCCACTGTTCCTTGCCCAGCAATTACAGCTTCATCATCGAATGGATGGATAAATGTTCGCTGCTCTTGTTTTGCACAAATAAGTGCTTGTTCATAGGAATCATCAAATGTATCGCCAACTAAAATAATGTCGACAAACTCTCGACCAAAAAACTGTACTTGTGATACTTTTTGTCTCGGAGTTGTAGATGGCATGTAAATTTTCCCATGCACCCCAAGCGCTCGACATGAATAAGCTACCCCTTGCGCATGGTTGCCTGCACTTGCGCAAACAATTCCATTTTTCTTTTCTTTTTCACATAAACTTTTCATTCGATAATATGCGCCACGAATTTTAAACGATCGAACGACTTGTAAATCTTCCCGTTTAAAATATACATGACAGTCATAACGTTCTGAAAGCAACTCATTTTTTTGTAAAGGGGTATGATACACGACATCTTTTAACGTTTGATAAGCAATTAAAATATCTTCTACATACACGCCATGTTTTCGTTTTACTTGTTGTTCCATTTTCTCGTTTCCTTTCTGTTTATAATTTCGTTGTCAAAATTATGTTATTCTAAAATATATCATATTTTCGAATAAAGAAAAGTAAATTTTCTAAAAATTATTCAAAAAGATGAAGCTCGCCAATTAACGAGCTGTTCGTTCGTATATACAAAATGTATGTGGATAACGATTTTTTTCGTCTTGCACACCTTGTCGAGCGGTACGAAGCACCCATTGCTTTTCATCAATTGGTGGGAAAAATGTATCTCCTGTAAACGTTCCGTCAATGTGTGTGACGTACAATTGATCGGCTAACGGCATCGCTTGTTCAAACACTTGTGCCCCTCCAATAACAAACACACACCCATATTGCTGTTCTATTTGCTCAATGTCATCAATTGAATGAATGACTTGAACATTCGAATCAGCTGAAAACGTGTTGTCCCGTGTGAGTACGATGTTTATTCTTCCAGGAAGCGGGCGGCCGATCGATTCAAATGTTTTTCGCCCCATGACAATCGGATGACCCATAGTTACATGTTTAAAATAAGCTAAATCCGCCGGTAAGTGCCAAGGCAATGTATTGTTCCAACCAATGACTCGATTTCGATCCATCGCAACAATGATAGAAATCAATTGACTCACTTCCCTTACACAGACACATCCGCTTTAATGTGCGGATGCGGATGATAATCAACAATCTCAAAATCTTCAAAGCGATACTCAAAGATAGACGCTGGTTTTCGTTTAATGACTAATTTCGGAAGTGGGCGAGGTTCTCTCGTTAGTTGTAACTTCGCTTGTTCGATATGATTCATATATAAATGAACATCACCGCCAGTAAAAATGAGTTCTTTTGGCTGTAGATCGCATTGTTGAGCAACCATATGTGTAAGTAGTGCATAGCTTGCGATATTGAACGGAAGACCTAAAAACGTATCAACCGATCGCTGTTGCCACATGCACGATAACGTCCCGTTTTCCACATAAAACTGAAAAGCATAATGGCAAGGAGGCAGCTTCATATCATCTAATTCCGCAACATTCCATGCGCTTACTAAAAGACGGCGTGAGTTCGGATTGTGTTTTATTTGTTCAATCACTTGGCTGATCTGATCAATTGTTCTGCCGTCTGCTCCTCTCCATGAACGCCATTGAGCTCCATACACCGGTCCTAAATTTCCGTTTTCATCTGCCCATTCGTCCCAAATCGTCACACCATTTTCCTTTAAATAACGAATATTCGTATCCCCGCTCAAAAACCAAAGTAATTCATGAATAATCGAACGAATATGTAATTTTTTTGTTGTAAGTAAAGGAAATCCTTCGCGTAAATCAAAACGCAATTGACGTCCAAATACAGAAATTGTCCCTGTTCCCGTACGGTCGTCCTTATACACACCGTTTTGCAAAATATCTTCAAGTAATTGTAAATATTGCTTCATGACACCCTCACCCTTTTTTATATACTGTCATTTATTATGACATAAACGATAAAAGTAGGAAAGACAAAAACCGTAGGATTTTCCCCTACGGTTTAACAAATACGAGGCAACATTAATCCTGTTAATCGATATAATCTTCGTGTTGTGCCAAGCGGCGTTCGCAACAATAATTGACCTTTGTTTGTTGCTCGAACAGTTCCGATGACAGCGGCCTCTTTTCCTTCAGGTTGAGAACGCAGGGCATCAAGAACAGCCTGTTCATCTTCTTTTGGAACGATCATGACCACTTTCCCCTCATTGGCCAAATAGAGCGGATCAAAACCGAGCAATTCACATGCTCCTTCCACTTCTTGTTTTACAGGGATACGTTCTTCCTCCAATTCAATCGTTACCCCAAAATCTTCACAAATTTCTACAAGGGCAGTCGCTAATCCCCCGCGGGTTGGATCGCGCATCAGGCGAATGCGTTGACTTGCTTGTAACGCTTTGGCAATGAGCGGGTACAATGTTGCACAGTCGCTCTCCACCGTTGATACAAGACCTAATTCTCCTCGGGCCACTAATATAGCTACTCCATGATCACCAACTGAACCGCTGACAATGACCGAGTCCCCTTCACACATTTTAGGCTCAAGCGGATGGGAAATGACCCCGATCCCTGTTGTATTAATATATAATCCATCTGCACTACCACGTTCAACGACTTTTGTATCGCCCGCAACAATCGCCACATTTGCTTTTTTTGCTTCTTCAGCCATCGATTGCACGATCGTTTTTAAATCACAAATGGGAAACCCTTCCTCGATAATAAAACTACAAGTCATGACTTTTGGGATCGCTCCAACGACCGCCAAATCATTCATTGTTCCAGCTACCGCTAACTTTCCAATGTTTCCGCCTGGGAAGAAAAGAGGTTTAACGACAAAACTATCCGTCGTCATTGCTAGCTCATGCAGATCCAACGTGAACGTAGCCGCATCGAATTTTGCATGACGATCGTTATGAAACATAGAAACAAAAATATCCGCAATGAGCTGATGAGCTAACTGTCCCCCGTCTCCGTGGGCGAGCGTTATTCGCTCCATTTGTTACTCCTCCCTCATATATTGATAATACGCTGCACAACTACCTTCTGATGACACCATACAAGGTCCAATGGGCTGAAGCGGTGTACATGCTTTTCCAAACAATACACATTGTGGTGGATCGATAAGCCCACGAATGACTTCTCCACACCGACACTTTGTTCGACGCGGTTGGCGCGTTAAAACAGAAAACTTCACCTTTGCGTTAAACCGATCATACTCTTTCTTAAAATCCATTCCGCTTTGTGAAATCACCCCAATACCGCGCCACGCCTCATCGCATAATGTGAAATAATGGTTCATCCAATATTTCGCTTGTACATTTCCTTGTTCATTCACTACACTTTTATAATCGTTTAATACAATAGCGTGCTGTTTGAGTGCCAATATTAATAAATGACGAATAGCACTTAACATATCTAATGCTTCAAATCCACTAATTACCGCAGGCATATTGTATTCTGTTGCTAAAAATTCAAAATGAGCTCTTCCCATCACCATGGATACATGCCCAGGCAGTAAAAAACCGTCTAGTGACACTTCTCCATCGTGAAGTAATTGCCGCAAAATTGGCTCCACTAACTTTGTCGACATCCACATGGAAAAATTGTTCACTTGTTTTTCTTCTGCTTCTTTTACTGCTGCTGCTAAAATCGGGATAGTTGTCTCAAATCCTATCCCTAAAAAAATAACTTCTTGATACGGATGCTGTTCAGCAATACGAACCGCATCAACTGGAGAATAGACGACACGCACATCTTTTCCTTCTGTCTTCGCTTGCATCAACGTTCCATAAGATCCAGGCACCCGCATCATGTCGCCAAATGTGCAAATGATTCGATCCGCACCATCTGTCAAAGAAATCATTGCATCAATTGTTACTTGATCAGTGACGCAAACAGGGCAACCGGGACCAGAAATGAGACGAACGTATCCTTCGAGCGCTTTTTTTACCCCCGTACGGGCAAGTGCCATCGTATGTGAACCGCACACTTCCATAAACGAAGGCATCCGTCCAAACGTTTGTTGAAACTGATTTGCCAACGTCTGTACTTCTTTTAACAACGTTCGACTGAGCGCTGAACGAGTTGGGCTATCCATCACGTCTAGCATCGACTAGCTTCCTCCATTCTTCCAAACTTTCTTTTGCATACTGTTCATCAATAATCGACATCGCCTGTCCAGCATGCACAATGACATAGTCGCCAATTTTGACTTCAGGAACAAAAATGATTCCAACATCCATCTGTGATCCCATGACATCTACTCGTGCGGAAAAACCTTCAATATGTAACACTTTTGCTGGTACTCCTACACACATACACGATTCCTCCTATGTGCTGCAATGATTAACTGTCCAAGAGCTAGTCCTCCATCATTGCACGGTACTTTTTGATGCGTGTAAACACGCAATCCAAGTTTATTGAGTTCTTGACGAAGACGTTTAACGATATAACGATTATGCATACTTCCTCCTGATAATACGATATTTCGTTCGTACGTTGGATATTGCTGTAAAGCTAAACGAACTAATTCAACAGACGCTTGCACGACTGTTTCATGGAAGCGACCAGCAATGATATTCGTTTGCTCACGGACTTCAACATCTTCCCATATCGCTCGCCACATCTCTGCCAAATCAATTTCCCATTCATCCTGTTTTCTGATATAAAACGGGTAAGCTTCGTATACTTTTGCATCATCAATGAATTCAGAAAGTCGAACAGCCGCCTCCCCGTCATACGTACTATGCGTACAAATGTACAAAAAGGCGCTCACAGCGTCAAATAGTCTCCCGCACGTACCTGCTAAAGGAGAGTGTAGCCCTTTTTCGACCATTTGTTTTAATACATGTATCTCTTTTGCTCGTTCGGTAAATCGCTTCTTCGCCAGAACATATCCTTGTTCACCGAAATAATATCCGAGCATGCCGACTGCTGTACGCCACGGTTCTTTTATACAACGCTCTCCACCTGGAAGCGGCGTATACGTTAAATGCCCGAGCCGCTTATATTGTGAAGCATCTCCGTACAGTAGCTCAAACCCCCATATATGTCCGTCCTCTCCGTATCCTGTTCCATCTAAAATAAGGCCAAAACAAGGAGAATATATGTGATTTTCCTCCATGCACGAAACCATATGCGCATGATGGTGTTGGACAGCTACAATATCGGTATGCCATTGTTTTGCGATATTCCACGTTTCATAGTTTGGATGCAAATCAACAGCGATTGTTTTTGGTGTCACTCCCATCCAAGTGCGTAAATGTTCGTATTCCCTTTGGAAATGTTCAACGACTTCTACATGCTCTAGGTCACCAATATAAGGTCCTAAAAAAATTTGATGATGTCTTCCAAACGCAAATACATTTTTTTGTTGCCCACCAAGTGCTACAATTTCATGAACGTCATACTTCGTCTCTAGCGGATCAGGAACAAAGCCACGCGCTCGTCGAATAAAATGAATCTTGCCACTCTCTATTTGAACAACAGAATCATCAATAGGGTGAACAATCGGACGATTATGTACAAGAAAATAATCAGCAATGCCTTGCAAATCACGTAAAGCTTGTTCATCTTCGTATATCATTGGCACCCCTGAACGATTCGCACTGGTCATCACGACAATAGGCAATCGGTCATCAAGCAACAAATGGTGAAGTGGGGTGTACGGCAACATCACTCCAACTGTTTGTAACCCCGGAGCAACCGATGGAGCAATCATTGTGTTTTTTCTTTGTTTAACAACAACAATGGGAGCTTCCGGCGAAGTTAACAGCTGTTTTTCTTCCACAGTTACATGACAGCATTGTTCTACAATATGAAGGGAAGCTGCCATGATAGCTATCGGACGATGAGGCCGTTGTTTTCGTATTCGTAATTGTCGAACAGCCTGTTCATTTGTCGCATCACAAGCTAGGTGATATCCACCTAATCCTTTCACCGCAACAATCGCCCCAGCACGAATATATTCCTTCGCTTGTTCAATGGCATCTCCTTGCAGCGCTTGCCCATCTGGCATCAATAATGCAACAGATGGACCGCATGTTGGACAAGCAATAGGCTGAGCGTGATGGCGACGGTTCATAGGATCTTTGTACTCTTGTTCACATCGTTCACACATTTGGAACGAGCGCATCGATGTAAACGGACGATCGTACGGTAACTGTTCAATGATTGTATAACGAGGGCCACATTGTGTGCAATTCGTAAACGGATAGCGATACCGACGATCATTTGGATCATACATTTCTCGTAAACAATCTTCACAAACAGCCGTATCAATTGGAATGACGAGCGAAGAACTTCCTGTTCGTTCGCTCGGAATGATAGAAAAATCTTTAAAAGCACGCCATTGTGATAAAGTTACAACCATCTCATCGATGCGAGATAGCCGCGGTGCCTCCATCGGTAAAGAGTGAATAAACTGGTCAACTGCATATGCATCGCCTTCTATATGAATAAAAACCCCATCCATATTATTTTGGACTGTTCCTTTTACTTGATATCGCTGGGCAAGTGCGAAAATAAAAGGACGGAAGCCAACTCCTTGCACTCGTCCTTTCACTGTGATATTGACTGCTTTTTGCATCGGGCAACCCCTTCTCGAATCCAATGTAACCATTCATCCATTCCTTCACCCGTTTTTGCTGACAACGGCAGCAACTTAGACTGTGGATGAATACATGATAAATCTTCTTTCGCTTGTTCGACATCAAAATCAAGATACGGTAGTAAATCAATTTTATTTAGTAAAACGAGCTCTGTTCTCATAAACATCGTTGGATATTTTGGGATTTTGTCATTCCCTTCTGGTACGCTTAACACAGCTACTTTATGTTGCTGTCCTAAATCATAACCGGATGGACAAACAAGATTTCCCACATTTTCAATAAATAAAATATCAAGATGTTGAAAATCAAATTGTGGTAAAACAGCCGCAATCATGCGAGCATCTAAATGACACCCCCCGTGCGTGTTAATTTGTACGGCTTGCGCGCCAAGGGCTCGAATGCGATCTGCGTCTTTTTCTGTTGCTAAATCCCCTTCAATGACACCGATACGAAACTCATTTGCTAACGCTTCAATCGTCTTCTCTAAAATGGTTGTCTTCCCTGCACCCGGTGAGCTCATTATATTGATGACAAGCGTATTCGTTTCCTCAAATAATTGACGGTTAAACGCAGCTGCACGGTTGTTGTTTGTTAATACATCAACTTCCAATGTAATTTTCATGCGTCAAACTCCCTTCATATGCCAATATACGAAATGTTTCTCCTGCTACAATGTTTCCACTCGGAAGTAAACATGCTGGACATTGAGCAATTTTGGTCACGGGCTCATATTGGCTTCCACAAATCGCGCAAACTGCTTTCGCTTTCTCTATATGAATGATCAATTCAGCATCCATTGTTAAACAGTTATTTGCTTGCATTTTATACACATCAAACGCAAATTGTAATGCATCCGGAAGCACATTGCTTAACGTGCCAACAAGCAATTCTACTTTTTTTACATCTTTTATCTTTTTCATTTGAGCATCTTGCTCGATTAACTGAACGATTTCTCCCATTAACGCCATCTCATGCATAAGAATCCCTTTCTATTTGCACATACCACTCATCTCCTTCCCGTTTTGTAGGGAGAAGCGGCATGTGCAACGTTCCTTTTTGTGAAAATACATGCCATTCACGATCACAATACAAACAAATAAAACGATGATCTTGCTGAATATAATGCGGCATGACTTGACAATGTGAACAAATAGCTTTTCTTACATATAACGTCCCTTCATGTTTGTAAACAACGAGCGGGAGGCGATCAACAGTTTTGATTTCAACGTCACATATATCATCGCACGGGCCAATAGCATGCCACGTGCGATGATTAGAAAATAATTTCTTCACTTTTTCCACCTCGTCTTCTAATAATGGGGCGGAAGCTTCTTTCATCGTTTCAATTAAACTATTACGCATCATTTTTAAAAATTGCAGGCGATTCATGGTGTACGACACCACTTCTCCACTTGGTGAACAACTCGCTCAACAACGTGTGGAAGTTGTGCTTGGACAATTGGTGATAACTCTAATCCGAGACATAAAGATGCAGGTTGAACACCAAATAAAACCATTTGTTTTGGACATGTTTGACGTATTTTTGCGGCTGACAACACTTCTTGAAAACCGAGTTGATGAATGGACATTTTAATTCCAAAATATGTGGGTATTTCATCATCGATTAACGTAACGATTGTTCCTGCTTCTTTCCCTGCATTGACAGCATCGACAATTGCCAAATACTCTGTTTCTTCAATTGTCCCAAGCAAACGCATCCCATCAGTTGAACCTTCAATCACTTCTACCTCGTCATATTTCGCCAATTTTTCTTCTAATAAAGGCAAAATATGAATACCTACTCCTTCATCGGAATATAGTAAATTTCCTATTCCGAGAACAGTTATTTTTTTATTTTTCATCGTGTTCACCTAATGCTTCTTTTTTTCTTTCTAGTTTATAGCCGGTAAAAATGGATGACATCGTTCCATTTCGTTGTAAATAGTCTTCGCGAAATGCCATATATACGTGTACAACAGTAAAAATGATAAACCCCCATGCTACAAGATGATGCCAAGAGCGAACAGAATAGCTATCGCCACCAAATAAATGAGCGACCCACATAAACATTTTTCCATAAATTGATTCTGGTTGTGGTTCAAATAATAAATAGTAACCTGTAAGCATCATAATGATCGATCCAAGACCAATAAAAATCCAATAACTTAATTGGGCGAGTGGATTATGTCCGATGTAATGTTTTTTATTGTTTTTCATAAATAAGTAATATTTTATTGTTTCAAACGCTTCCTTCCAAAAAGAAAGGCGAAACGGATTCGATGTCGCATGCTCATTTCCTTTGTATACCCAATACCAACGGACAGCTAAATTAATAGTAAAAAGAAAAGCAACAAAAAAGTGGATATAGCGCGCCCACCCCATTAAAAAGGAATAATATGCCTCTTCTTGAATAGATGCGGACACAAACGGGCGACCGATAAACACGCCCGTAATCATTAACACTAGAATAGAAAAAGCATTAATCCAGTGAAAAATACGAACAGGTAACTCCCATACGTACACTTTCACCATGTGATCGTTTAATTCAATATATTTTGCTTTTCGTGACCGCTTCCAAATGACTTCCGTCCGTTTTTGTTCAATTTTTGGATTTGTCGGGATCGACATACACTCCCCTCCTACCCAATACGAATATGAGTCGTTTGTTTCGATTCAAGATCTGTTAAATGAACCGCACATGCTAAACACGGATCGAACGAATGGACGATGCGCAAAATCTCTAACGGCTTTTCTTTATCAAGCAATGGCGTTCCTTTTAAAGATGCTTCGTACGCACCAATTTGTCCTTTATGGTCACGCGGTGAAGCATTCCACGTTGTCGGCACAACTGCTTGATAGTTTTTCGTTTTTCCATCTTCAATTTCAATCCAATGACCTAGCGCTCCACGTGGCGCTTCCATCCATCCGACTCCTTTCGCTTTTTTTGGCCATGTACTTGGCTCCCATTTTGTTCGATCGAATGTAATTTGGTTTCCATTACGAATATTCGCCAATAATGCGTCCATGTCGTCACGCATCCATTTTGCAACAAGAATCGACTCAAGTCCGCGCGCTACTGTGCGACCAAGTGCTGAACGCATCGCTTCAAGCGGCCAATTTAATTTTTTCAACGTGTCATCTATTAATCCGACAAACTCATCTTTCTTTAAAGCATAGCCAACGAGCATGCGTGCAAGTGGCCCTGTTTCCATCGGATGCTCTTTCCATCTTGGAGATTTTAACCAGCTATATTTTTTATCTGTATTTAATGTTTTAAACGGTGGCTTTGGTCCTGTATAACGAAGCGATGTTTCACCCTCCCACGGATGCTTACCAACGCCCCCTTCTTTTCCGTCATACGTATACCACGAGTGATCGATAAACTCTTTTACTTGTTCTGGATCTTTCGGATCGACATCGAGCACTTCGTTGAAGTTTCCATTTAAAATGACACCACGTGGGAAACGGTATAAGTGAACGTCTCGAATATCGCCTGTTGAAAAATCTCCATAACATAAATAGTTGTTTAAACCGCCACCATATGTCCAATCTTTATAAAATGAGCCGATCGCCAATAAGTCTGGGATGTAAACATTATTTACAAACTCTACTGCCTGATCAATAATTTGCGAAACATGCATCAAACGTTCGGCATGAATCGCATTATCGCTATTAATATCAATTGGCGTAGCCATCCCACCGACGACATAGTGAGGATGTGGGTTTTTTCCTCCAAAAATCGTATGAATTTTCACGATTTCTTTTTGCCAATCAAGCGCTTCTAAATAATGGGCAACAGCAAGTAAATTCACTTCAGGTGGTAACTTATATGCTTTATGCCCCCAATAGCCGTTTGCAAAAATGCCGAGTTGTCCACTATCCACAACTTTTTGTACTTTCATTTGAATGTCTTTAAAATAACCTGGAGACGATTTTGGCCAACTAGAAAGCGACTGAGCAATACGGCTTGTTTCGTTTGGATCTGCTTTAAGTGCGCTTAATACGTCAATCCAATCAAATGCGTGTAAATGATAAAAGTGAACGACATGGTCATGTAAAAAAACGGCCGCGTTCATAATGTCACGAATCAAATGTGCGTTTCTTGGAATTTTAATATCAAGCGCATCTTCAACGGAACGGATTGAAGCTAACGCATGAGTTGTTGTACAAACACCGCAAATGCGTTGCACATATGCCCAAACATCTCGTGGATCGCGATCTCGCACAATTAACTCAATGCCACGAACGGCTGTACCCGAACTAAATGCTTCTTGAATCACACCACTGTCATCAACATCTACTTCAATGCGTAAATGTCCTTCAATTCGTGTTACTGGATCGACAACAATACGCTCTGTCATCTTTATTCACCTCGATCATGATGTTCATCTTTTTTCTTCATTGCTGTTACCGCAGCATGGGCAGCGACACCTGCAGCGGTCACACCAACCGCAATCGCTCCGACCGTTTCTGGATTAATCGTCGTTTGAGATGCAGGAATTTTTGCACGACGAACGAAGAAAGGACCGTTATCCCAAAAACCTTTCTCGGAGCAACCGATGCATGGATTGCCGGATTGAATTGGATAACTCACCCCACCGTTCCAGCGCATTTCCGCACAGGAGTTATATGTTGTTGGCCCCTTACAACCTACTTTATATAAGCAATATCCTTGTTTTGCTCCTTCATCATCGAACGATTCTGCAAATAATCCTGCATCAAAATATGCGCGACGATTACATTTATCGTGAATACGATGACGATAAAATGCTTTTGGTCTGCCAAGATGATCAAGCTCTGGAAGTTTCCCAAACGTAATAATATGCGCAATGACACCTGTCATGACTTCTGCAATTGGTGGACATCCTGGCACTAATACAACAGGTTTATCTTTCACAAAATACGTAATCGGTTTGGCTTTCGTTGGATTTGGATATGCCGCAGGAATTCCTCCCCACGATGAACAGCTTCCATATGCAATAATCGCTTTTGCTCCTTTAGCAGCGCGAAGAAACGTTTCTTTGGCCGATACGCCACCAACGGTTAAAAATGCATCGTCTGTTGGCAAGCTTCCTTCCACTGCAAGTATGTATTCTCCTGGATAATGTTCAAGAACATGTTCTAGCGCAGCTTCAATTTGATGCCCCGAAGCAGCAGAGAGCGCTTCCGAATACTCGAGAGAAATCATATTTAACAGCACACTTTCCACTTTTGGATGCGTCGAACGAATAAATGATTCAGAGCACCCTGTACAGTCTTGAAACTGTAGCCAAATAACCGGGACGCGCTGGTTCTTTTCCATCGCTGCAACCACTTGATCCGTTTGTGAAAAATCAAGCCCCATTGTCGCAGCAAGTGCTGTACACATTTTTAAAAAATCGCGTCTCGTAAAACCGCGATCAAGCACTTCTTCTAAAATTGTCTTTCTTTTCACATAGCTCCTCCCCTTCACATGATAACGTTTACAGTTAATTATATATCATTATTTACCTTTATGTTATTTTCATGGGATAATTGTAACAAAATGTTCTTAAATATATTAACAACATGAAAATAGTTTTTATTATAATAAGTAGGTAAATAAAAAAGCGCCTTCTATTCGGAAGACGCTTCTTGCTCCAACTGTTTTTCTTTTCGTTTATACACAAATTTTGAGATTGATATACTTACTTCATATAACAAAAGCAATGGGATCGTTACTAAAAAGTCAGAAATAAAATCTGGCGGTGTAATTGTGACCGCGATAATGACTAATACAAAATACGCGTATTTTCTTACTTTTTGTAACGCGTATGGATTAATAATGCCAATGCTTGTTAAAAACATAACGATAATCGGCAATTCAAACAATATCGCAAACGGAATCGTCATGTTCAAAATAAACCGAAAATACTTCTCTGTTGTAAACATCGTTGCAAACAGATCTCCGCCGAGGCTCATTAAAAAATGAAAAACCATAGGTAATACAACAAAGTATCCAAAGCATAAGCCGAGTACAAATAGTAAAAACGTAGCTGGAATATATGACAGCGTTACTTTTCGCTCCCGTGGTGTAAGAGCCGGCTTCACGAACATCCATACTTGCCAAACGAATACAGGAATCGTCATTGTAATGGCAAACACGCCAGCTAACATGACATATACCCATAAAATATCGGTCGGACCTAAAATCGTTAGCTTCACATCTAAATCAGCAATAAGCCAACGGTATAAATCTTGCACAAAAACAAATCCTAAAATAAAAAATAAAATAAGTGCTCCAACAACAATAAACACGCGTTTGCGTAATTCCTCTAAATGTTCGACTAGCGTCATCTCTTTATCTTCATATCGTTTCTTTTCTTCCACGAGCGTAAACACCAACCTTTTTCCATGTTAAAAACGGCAACACATTGTTGCCGCCTTATGATTTACGCGCTTCTTTCTTTTCATCAAGCTCCTCTAATACTTCATCACGCAGTCCTTTTGTTGACTTTTTAAACTCACGCAATGTTTCACCAAAAGCCCGTCCGATTTCAGGTAGCTTTTTCGGTCCGAAAATGACAAGAGCGATGACAAGGATTAAAATTAAGCCAGGTACTCCGATATTCGAAAGCATAACGTCATCTCCTTTTTTTATACATACGCTTCTTTTATTGTAGTGCTAACATTTTCATTTTTCAATGACAAATTTTCGAGAGGTGGAAAAAATGTTCAACAACCAACATACCGTTTATGCGATTTTCTTTACGATCGATAGAAACACCATCGTTGAAGTTGGAAAATTAGGTACGTTTTTATTTCCAAAAGGGAACTATATTTATGTAGGGAGTGCCAAACGAAATATTCAATCGCGTATTCAACGTCACATACAGGTAGAAAAAAGAAAACGATGGCACATCGATTACATTCGGCCGTACGGTGAGATCACACACGTCCAAACATATTCTTCTGAACTTAATGAATGCGCACGTGCCCAACAGCTTTTTCAACAATATAACGGACAATGGATCGTGAAAAAATTTGGTTCATCTGACTGCCGTTGTCCTTCCCATCTCATTTATTATAAGCAATAAACGAGGGATGTATCCCCTCGTTTAACTCGCTTTCTCATATTTTTCTTCTGATTTTGCAACAATGACTGCACATGCCGCATCACCTGTAATATTTACAACTGTTCTTGTCATATCAAGTAAGCGGTCAACACCTAAAATGAGTGCAATTCCTTCAACAGGTAGACCAACGGATGTTAACACCATAGAAAGCATAATTAAACCAACACCTGGAACGCCTGCTGTACCAATACTCGCAAGTGTTGCCGTTAAAATGACGGTCAAAAGATCGCTAAATGTTAAGTCTACACCATACACTTGTGCGATAAACATCGTTGCAACACCTTGCATAATCGCTGTTCCATCCATGTTAATCGTCGCCCCAAGAGGTTGCACAAAACCGCTAATGCTTTTTGGAACGTTTAAATTTTTTTGCGCTATTTCCATTGATACTGGCAACGTGGCATTGCTGCTCGATGTGCTAAACGCAACAGCCATGGCTGGGGAAAATCCTTTAATAAACGCAAGAGGGCTCATTTTTCCAAGTGTCCATACCGCCATACCATACACAACGAAGAAATGAATAAATAACGCCAACAATACAGCAAACATATATTTTCCCATCGCCGCAATTGCGTCAAATCCTTGTCCACCGATCGCGACAGCAATTAACGCAAATGCACCATATGGAGCAAACTTCATCACCCATTCTACTAAGTACATGAGAAGATCATTTGTCTGCTCTACAATGACTCGTACTTGTTTCGCTCGATCACCAAGACGGGCAACAGCCATTCCAACAAGCATCGCAAAAACAATAACTTGCAACATGTTCCCTTCTACCATCGCTTGGAATGGATTAGTCGGAATGATGTTTAATAATGTATCTACAACTGGCGGAGCTTCTTTCTTTTCAAACGATGCCCCCTCTAAATTAAAGTTCCCTTCTCCTGGGCGAATGACAGATCCTAATGTTAAAGCAATCATAAGTGCAAGGGAAGTAGTAACTAAAAAGAATGAGATTGTTTTCATACCGATGCGGCCGAGTTTTTTCGGATCTCCAACACCAGCTGCACCTAAAATTAATGAAACAAGCACGATCGGAACAACAAGAAGCTTAATTAAGTTGATAAATATCGTTCCAAGCGGATGAAGTACATATGTTTTTGCGAGGTCAAACCATTCTATTGGAAGAGCTAAGTTGAAAACGAGTCCAACGATAATTCCTGCAAACATTCCTAGTAAAATTTTTTTCGTCATTGACACATCCACACCTCCATCAATTTTTGCGTCTTTTGCTGTAAAACGTATTCAACTTCGTTCGGGAAAAGGGTTAAAGGAGAGGACCCATTCAATTGTAAAATTTTTTTTTAAGATTGTAAAGAAAAAATGAATATAATTGTTAGAAAAGTAGTTGAATTTCTTTTTTTACAAAAAAAACTACCACGATCATGTGGTAGTTTACATGCGCTTTGTTTTTTTGCGACTCGAATCTACTTCAATGTTTCCTGTTTCATGTTCAGTCGTACCTTGTCCTTTGATCTCTGGTGAACTTAATCCTGTTTTCGAAGCATCTTTTTTTCGTTTCCCCATTTCATTCACCTCCTACTGTCTTATTTTGCGTCATTTATGAAAGTTCAATCGTACCAAAATGAAATTTTGCCGTTTTTCTTCGATAAACGAAAAAATGAAATTGCTCAAAACGTGAACTTTGCCAATGATCTTTTAGTACAACTCGTTGTCGAGCTACTCGTTTCGCTTGTTCGATATCTTCTGCTGTAACATTCGTATATAGCGCTGCCTGTTTTAATCCCCTTACTCCATCGGCTTCATCAATACTTACTTCAAACATCGGATCCAAATAAACAACATCATATGATTGATCATCACATTGCGCTAAAAAAGAGCGAAAATCCGCATGATGTACATCAATTCGTCGCATCGCTTCATTCAGTTCAACGACATCACTTTCCCAATGACGCAACCCTTGCTTTGTTAGGTAAGCGATATGTGCACTCCCTTCAATTCCCACCACTTTTCCTTCCTCACCAACAACTAAGCTAGCGATTATGCTATCAGCTGCTAATCCAAGCGTACAATCTAAAAACGTCATCCCTTTTTGTAATTTCGTCGCTTGTAAAAACGGTTCACTTTCCCCTTTTAAAATACGCTTCGCACGAAAGGAAGCAGAATTTGGATGGAAAAATAACGGTTCATCTCCGTTAATCAAATGGATTTCTAATCTTTCTTTTCCCACGACAAGAATTGGCTCATGTATTTGTTTTTGGATCGCAGCAATGGATCGTTTTCGACGTGGTATATATGAAATTTGTAATTCCAGCGCAATTTGCCTCGCTTTTTCAATCATCTGTTCGTTTGTTCTGCCGGCTGTCGTCACAATCATACGTTCACCTCAAAAGAAAAAGGATGTCAATTGGACACCCTTAACAATGTTTTTCAAACGCTTGCATAATATTTTGCATAATATTTTCAAGAGAATTTGCTTCAATATCGTGGCGTGGAATAAAATGAACAACTTCTTTTCCTTTTAATAAAGCCATCGATGGTGAAGAAGGTTCAATGCCAACGAAATACTCACGCATTTTAGCCGTCGCTTCACGATCTTGTCCAGCAAATACAGTCACAAGATGGTCTGGTTTTTTCTCGCTCATTTGTACCGCCTGAATAGCCGCTGGACGTGCAAGCCCTGCCGCACAACCACAAACGGAATTAACAACAACAAACGTCGTCCCTTCCACTTGTTCCATAAATTGTTCGACTTCTTCACTCGTACGTAATTCTTTAAAGCCACCGCTGACTAATTCATCACGCATCGGCTGTACGACTTGACGCATATATTCTTCATATGACATAAACATACGTATATCCCTCCAAATCATTCTTGCTTTTACAAGAATACAACAATGCCAATAGAAAAATCAATAAAATAAAAAACATTGAACAATTTTCTAAAAATTTTTATAATGAATGTATTTATATGATGTAAATGGAGGTTGAGAACATTGCCAATTAATATTCCACGTGATCTGCCAGCTAAAGAAATATTAGAACAAGAAAATATTTTCGTCATGGATGAAGAGCGGGCCTATTCCCAAGACATTCGGCCGTTAAACATTATTATTTTGAACTTAATGCCGCAAAAAGAAAAGGCAGAAACACAACTATTGCGTTTACTTGGAAATTCACCGCTACAAGTACATGTGACTTTTTTACGTCCCGAAACACATGAAGCAAAAACAACATCAAAACATCATCTTGATCAATTTTATACGACTTTTCACCATGTTCAGCATAGAAAATATGATGGAATGATTATTACCGGTGCACCCGTTGAACATTTGCCGTTTGAACAAGTTGATTATTGGGATGAGCTGACTAAAATTATGGAATGGACAAAAACGAACGTTACATCAACGTTACATATTTGTTGGGGTGCACAAGCAGGGATGTACTATCATTATGGAATCCCTAAGTATAACTTACCACAAAAATGTTTCGGTGTATTCGACCATATGCTAGAACAAAAGCACGTCAAACTTACTCGTGGATTTGACGACATTCACAAAATTCCGCACTCACGCCATACGGACGTTAAACGTGAACATATCGAAGCAGTTTCTGAGTTAACGATTTTATCTTCATCTGAAGAAGCTGGCGTCTGTCTTGTCGTTTCAAATGACGGAAAACAAGTATTTTTAACAGGACACCCAGAGTATGATGCCACAACGTTGAAAGAAGAATATGAACGAGATGTTGCCAAAGGTTTGGACATTCAAATCCCAAAATATTATTTTCCATATGACGATCCAAATAAGCAACCATATAACACGTGGCGTTCCCATGCTAATTTGCTGTTTGTCAACTGGCTCAATTATTATGTGTATCAAGAAACACCGTATGTGTGGGAGTAAGCTTTCGCTTTATGGCGAGGGCTTTTTTATTTGTAAGTATGTAAAAAAAGAATATAATGTTTTGTATACATAGCGAAAGGAGGAAAGAAAGGTGGTTATTGAAGGTCGACACATCTCTCTCATTGTATTAGGGTTGCTATTAGCTATTTTTATGGCAGCGATGGATAATACGATCGTTGCAACAGCAATTGGTACAATCGTCGCGGACTTGGGCGGTGTCGATCAATTTGTATGGGTCACGTCTGCTTACATGGTTACGGTTATGGCTGGTATGCCTATTTTTGGGAAATTATCTGATATGTATGGAAGAAAACGATTTTTTCTTTTTGGACTCATTGTTTTTCTCATCGGCTCCGCTTTGTGTGGTTTAGCTCAAAACATCGTCCAACTTAGCATTTTTCGTGCGATTCAAGGGGTTGGTGGAGGGGCACTCATGCCGATCGCGTTTACGATTGTATTCGACGTGTTTCCACCAGAAAAACGTGGAAAAATGACCGGACTTCTCGGAGCGGTATTTGGTATGTCGAGCGTATTAGGCCCATTACTCGGCGCGTATATTACGGACTACTTAAGTTGGCATTGGGTATTTTATGTTAACGTACCGATCGGTCTCGTATCCATTATTTTGATCGCTCGCTACTATAAAGAGTCGACACAACATGCAAAACAAGTCATTGACTGGTACGGGGCTTTGACACTCGTCGTTGCCGTTGTTAGTTTAATGTTTGCGTTAGAGCTAGGCGGAAAGCATTACGAGTGGAGTTCTATTCCAATTATTTGTTTATTTACAGTTAGTACCGTTTTCTTCATCGCTTTTTTGTACGTAGAGACAAAAGCAAAAGAGCCGATTATCTCATTCGTTTTATTTAAACGGCGTACATTTGCGATCGCACAGCTATTAGCTTTTTTATACGGAGCGACATTCGTTATTTTAACTGTCTTTATTCCTATATTCGTACAAGCGGTATATGGCGGAACGGCTAAAAATGCGGGTCTTATTTTAATGCCAATGATGCTTGGTTCCGTTGTGGGAAGTTCGACAGCTGGAATTTCCCAAACGAAGACATCATATCGGAACATTATGTTTGTTTCAATTATCGCCTATTTTTGTGGAATGCTTTTTCTTAGCCTTATGACGCCAGAAACGTCAAAGCTTTGGTTAACCGTTTATATGGCGCTAGCCGGATTTGGGGTTGGATTTTCCTTTTCACTTTTGCCATCGGCGTCCATGCACAACTTAGAGCCCCGTTTCCGTGGAACAGCGAATTCAACAAATTCATTTTTTCGTTCGCTCGGCATGACAATTGGTATAACCATTTTCGGAACGATTCAATCAAATAAGCTAGCTGCTGAATTACGCGAATCATTCGGTACGAATACGACAACATTTTCGCTAGATCCACATGCGCTGTTTGAAACAGGAGCACGGGCTCAAATGCCACCGAACGTGCTGCAAAAAATTGTCGATGCGATGGCTTCGTCAATTACATTTTCATTTTCTATTGCATTAATTCCGATTGCTCTTAGTGGGATAGCTATTTTCTTCATGGGAAACGAAAAATTAGAAGTTCAACAAAAAGGTAGGGGGCGATGATACGTCTCCCTACCTTTTTTGCAACATAAATAACCACATAAAAGAAACGGCCTGTTTTAACTCTGTTGGTAACTGTTGAACGGTGGAATTATCAATTCCGCGCTTATACACCCCTTCCCCAGCGACAACAGTAAAACCATTTTCATTGGCTAGCTGTTCAAACTCCCATGGCATCATCGTATTGCAAATCACCGCCTCATCATATAAGCGGCGATAGCTATTTACTCGCGGGGCAGCTGTTGGACCGAGAATACCGACACATACATATGCATTTGTTTTTAACACACGACGAACTTCCTCGAGTGCAGCAAGCGGACGTTCAGTCCATTCAAGGCAGTTAATAATCATCGCACCTGTAAACGTTTCATCTGGAAAAGGCAAATTCATAATATCTGCTTGTTGAAAATGAAGATGTTCATGATATCTTTGTTTTCTTGCTAATTCAATCATTTCGCTTGATAAATCTAAGCCGATAACACGATATCCTTGTTGGCATAGTTTATATGACCCGTATCCATCACCACACCCAATATCTGCAATGTATCCTTCTTTCGGCATATATGTCGTCACAAACGGGATAATCGTCTTTCGACTTCCTTTCTCCCACATGTCTTCGCTACTTTGATGCCACCACTCCGCTCGCTCATCCCATTGCTTCTCCGCTTCTTTATGCCACGCGCGCATAACTCCACCCCTTTTTGAAAAAATAAACATGTTACGTTTATTGTAGCAGAAAGGAGGCCGAAACATGACAAAAAAAGTGAACGAAGGAAGTCGAAATCAAAATGCCCCAACACAACATGGAAAGTTGTACGGACATGCTGGAGACAATAGTAAAGGACGTAAACAAAACAAAAACCAAAACGATAAAACCGACCATTAAAAAAGTCGGGCGATTAGCCCGACTCACTCTTCTTGCTTACTGACGCGAATGGCAGGTGTATTGTTGCCGACATAAAACGGGACAACTTCTTCAGGTTGATGCTCGTAAAAATATCGATTGATTTCTTGTTCAGCAAATGCTACATCGTCTTCTATCATCGTTCGTTTTTTATCCATCGTCTATCCCCCCTAGACGATAGGATAACCGAAAAAATTACTATTCATGTAATGGATCGTCTGAAACGACCACGCCATCTTCATCAACATATACGTATGCACCTGGCTTCCACTCCATATCCCCAAAATGTACAATCGTATCCCGCGTCCCTTTTCCTTCTTTTTTACTCTTGCGTGGACATGTCCCAAGTGCAAGTACACCAATTGGCATCGTACTTATTTCTTTCGAATCACGAATACACCCATGTACAATAATGCCAGCCAATTGACGGTCACATGCAATTTGTGCAAGCCGATCTCCAACGAGGGCGCACTTGTTTGAGCCTTTGCCATCGACAACGACGACGCTTCCTGCCGGTGCTGTTTCTAGCGCTTCTCGAACAAGAACGTTATCCTCACATACATCGACAGTTGTAATTCGCCCATAAAACGTTGCTTTCCCACCGTAATTTTGGAATGAAAGAGAGCAAACACGGACACTTTCTCCATATTGATCACACAAATCTGCTGTTTTCATCCTCATCCCCCACTTTTGTCAATCTCATCATAATAATAGTCAATCTATTCTAAAAAATCAATAAATTAAAATGGGAAGATCGAGTTGCTGTCTTTAATCGCACCATTTGTTAAAAAATAAATGAACAAAACAAGAAAGCAATAAAAAAGGAGCGTTTCCGAGAGACTGGACGTACGATATGTTATCACAAACCGATATCTTTTTTTAGAAAACGGCCATAGTAACGGAACACCTTGACTTGAACAATAGTCTGCTAAAACATGAAATGCATATCCAAGACATAATCCGAGCGTAAAAGGAGAGGAATGTTGTAGTAATAAAACGGTAGTGATAGCCCCCCACGCTAATAATGAATGGGTAAACCCACGATGACCAAACGCCTTATTCACCTGCTTGGCAACCCCGAACGAGCGACGACCGATGTATGAGTTAGGCTCATCAATATCTGGTAGCAGGCTCCCGAGCGTCAGCCCCGCTGCATAGGCGATTGTAAATGAAACAGAAGTGTATGCAGCAATTCCGGTTCCAATTGCTAATGATGAAACAATATGAGTATGATAACGCATCGTTTTTCCCTTCCTTTTGTAAACGTTTTATATAATATTCGTTATTAATATTCATGAATTCGAGACGGTTTTTTCAATAAATGTTCACTGCTTTGGTCGACTTTGTGAAACTATTAGCATTATACTAATATATGAACAAACAGACAAATAAAGCTGGTGAGGAAAATGAAAAAAAGTACACCCGCAGAATTAACCGTTATGAAAAGTTTAGCATTTTTCGCTGTCGTTTTTCAAAGTGCATTACTATACATTATGAATCATCGCTCGCCACATCCTGAAGAAGCGATTATGATTAGCATATTGTTTCAAGTCGTCAAATTTTCCGCTCCTGTGTTCGTCTTTTTAGTCGGATTTCATATCGCACAACAAACAGATGCGGTTCATTATTCACGTTACATGTCCCATAAATGGAGAGAGCTCATTGTTCCATATATAACGTGGTCGTTTATTTATTTGATATTATTTTCTAATCATTCACATGCATTTGAAGCGGTGAAGCAGCTATTACTTGGAGAAGCAGCTCCTCATTTATGGTACGTCGTTATGATTATACAATTTCATTTGCTTATTGTCGCCATTGTTCCGTTCTTCCGATGGCTTAATGAAAAAAAATATTGGAAATTATTTATTATCGTTAGTGCGGTCACTTATATGGGCTTCATTACATTCATTTCGCCAATCGTTCAAAGCAAATCATATATACATTACGTTGACCGTACATTTTTAGCTTATTTTTTCTATTTTTGTTTAGGTAGTATGGCTGCGTACACATTGCCATCTTGGAGAAAATTTATTATTCGATCCATTCCGCTTAACACGTTTTTATTTTTATCGCTTTTTATTTTTGTTGGTTATGAGTTGTTTATATCTCAAGGTGTTTTTTCTATCGATTTAAGCGCGATTACGTATTTAAAGCCGTCGATGGTGCTATATGTTACATCAGAAATTGTTTTGTTATACGGCTTGTCAATCACTATCGTACAAACAAAATCACGACTATATACAACGTTACGGTTCGTTAGCCGATATACGTATGGGGCATATATCGGACATGTATTTTTCTTATATATGTTTGCACCGACCATTCCGACAACGATATATGCGCTGTTACAAGCGGTGATCTTGTTTTCAATTACAACCGTGGCTTCGGTCAGCATTTGTTATATGATACACGCTACACCATTTAGCTTACTTTTTATCGGTCAAGCGCGCGAACATCGGACACTTTCAATCCCAACGGTTTCAAAACTGAAAAAAGGCATCCCAAGTTAAATTTAGGGATGCCTTTTTATTTTATTTGCACACACGAAGAAATTCGAGAACACGTATGATAAAACAGACATTATCCAAAAGAAAGGAAGTGAAAAAGATGACGATAGGCAAAAAAATATTTGTCTCTTTCTTTATCGTAATCGTCGTACTCATTAGTGCGCAGCTATTGACCGTATTTCAATTCATTCGAGCCACCGACGAAGAGCGGCAAATGATTGATCGGCGTATACAAATTTTAACGTATACAAACGATTTGACGATTGCCTTTTACGAACAAAGAAAAGAAATATTGACGTACTTGCTGTTAAGGAAACAAGACCATTTAGACCATTACACGAACGCTCGCTCACGCTTTTACGAGACTTATAACAATATAGAGAAAATTGTAAAGACAGAAGAAACGAAAAATATTTTTACAAACATGCGCCAAATTGAACTACAATACTTCGACTTCGTTCAACAATTTGTTCGTGCGCAAACGGAAGAAGAACAATCAGCTATTTATCAAAATTTATCAAAAATAGGAAATGATTTTATAAGTAGCGCTGAGAAAATGATTGCAAAACAGAAAGAGTTGCTTGCTAAAGATCGACAGTTATTAGAACAAGACGTCGAGCGAACGATCATCTTTTCCTTCACACTTAGCCTCATTTTATCAGCAGGAGTCCTTTGTATTACATGGTTCATCAGCCGTCAAATTTCTAAACCGATCTATCTCGTTTCTGATGAGCTAAAGCGCGTAGCAAAACAAGATTTATCTTCTCCTCCTTTAGCCGTTCAAACAAAAGACGAAACGAAGCATATGGTACAATCCATTAATCACATGAAAGCAAAATTAAAAGAAACGATTCAAATGATGAAAGACATATCTTTTCAAATCGCATCGCAAGCAGAGCAATTTGCAGCCAGCGCAGAACAAAGTACACAATCAGCAGAAAAAGCAGCAGAAATGGCGGAACTCACATATGCAGAAGCACAGAAACAGCTACACATGTTGCAACAATCTGATTTGTCATTACGCGAACTAGCAATAGGAATGAATCAAATCGCAGAAAGTAGCGAGGACTTACTGATGTCAGCCGAGCGGGCGCATGACTCTGTCAATAAAGGAAAACGCGCCATTGAAACAATTTCCTCACAGGCGAATGAAGTGCGCACTGCGATGTTTACAACGAAAACGCTTGTTGAATCGTTAGAACGCCATTCAGAAAAAATTGGAAAAATTACAAACGTCATCACAACGATTGCTGAACAAACAAATTTGCTTGCGCTAAATGCTGCGATTGAGGCGGCGCGCGCTGGCGATCATGGCAAAGGATTCGCTGTTGTCGCCGATGAGGTTCGTAAACTATCTGAGCAGTCAAAAGAAGCGGCAAAGGAAATCGAAACAATGCTAGATAGAATAAAAATGGAAACAAAAAAAGTAGCGCAAGCGATGGAACAAAATACAAGAAAACTCGTTGAGGGCGAAACATATTACGACACCGCAGAACGCTCATTTCGTGCAATTGACGAATCTGTAGAACAAGTGTTTTCTAAAGTGCAAACGACATCGGCAGCTATTGAGCAAATGACCGCTATTTCCAATGAAATAACCCAAACAATGAATCAACTGAAGCAACTTTCTGAGCAAGTGATGCAAAAAAGCAAAGAAAGTACAGTCACAGTTGAAGAACAACTCGCAATGAACGAACAAATCTCTTCTGCTGCTCAAACGCTTGCCAAACTCGGCGAGCAGCTCCGCACAACGGTTGAGTCATTTCGCATGTAGACGTGCATAGATGTATGCACGTCTACTTCTTGTCAAAATATCTCGCTAATTCAACAATCATCGCCCCCATCCGTTCGTGAGCTGGAGCAATGACATGCACAATCCCTTCCTCGCCCAACGCTTCTTTCGTTACTTTTCCTACCGCAACAGCCACAACGTCACCGTCAAATGCTCGTTTTATTTCTTGTGCATATCCCCCTTCGTTCACAAACGAAAAGAAAAAGCGTACTTGAATCGCTGATGTAAAACAAACTGCTTGTACAGATCGAGAAATAATTTCGTCAACAAGCTGTTTCATTACATGAGGCGCAGGTGGAGTATGGAGATACGGCCATATCTCTTGATATAAAGCTCCTCGTTTAGTTAAAAATTGTTGCAATGACGGAGCTGAATCTCCATAAAGCTGAACAACAACATGTTTACCTGTCCAATCCACTTCTTCCAGCACATGAACAAGACCTTTTGTCGTTCCATCGTCTGTAGTTATGTGTGGGTTTATGCCGTATGTACGTAGGACGTTCGTCGTTTTATACCCACGCACCGCCACATGCGCTTGACGAATGGCTTGAAGAAATATTTCTCCTACTCCCCACTCGGCTGCTTTTTTCATTAATGTGTCAACACCCATTCCTGTCGTAAAAATAAACCAATCGACTGGCTCATTGACAATTCGATAAAGTTGTTGTTTTAGTTCCTCATTAAAAAACATCGTTCCTTGGGCAGGCCGTGAAATTGGAATGCCCCCTTGTTTGGAAATGAGTACACTCATTTCCTCTATTTTACGTGAGGCACATAGTGCAATCTTTTTATTCGTTAACGCTTTCTCAACCATTCTCTCATCTCCTTTTCTCCCCATCAAATCACATAAAGATGCGAAATAGCGCAAATTTTGTAGAAACGTGACATAAAGCATCGAACAGTTACATATTCACACGATAACTAAATTCGCCTACAATGTAAAGAGACGATTCGACTAAAATATTCAAATTATTCGAAATATATGTCGAAAGGAGTAGCTTTATATGCCCTCGTTAATTAAAGAAATATTGCTAAATTTATTTTTTATTATATTAGCGTTATTGATCGTTCCCATCTGGCTTGAAGAACGTCGTATATCCGATCGCTTAAAAGCCATTTTAAAAACGCTTTCAGTTGGCATATGTATTGTCTTTTGTATGACGTTCCCTATTCAAACAGCAAACGGGTTCATTTTTGATTTACGGCAGGTGGCGATTTGGATTGGCGGCTTGTACGGCGGGGCGTTCTCTATCCTTTTTCTTGCGATGATCACTATGATTTATCGGATGATTATTGGCGGAACAGAAGGTATTATTGTTACAATGATCGTCACGACAACTCAACTTATCGTCTGTTTATTTTTTTATAAAAAATTCCAAACGCATCTATCTTCCAAACAACGAATTACCACCATTACTGCTCTATCAGTTGGAACAGCTGTTCTAACAATCGTATTATCTCGTATATGGATGAATGATGAGCAACAGCTTATCCATGTGCTTTCGACATATTTCCCAGCTCAACCACTTACAGCATTTTTAGGTTCCTATATTACCGAGACGATTCAAAAACATAGCGATCTTCGTCGTCGCATTGTTCGTGCCGAAAAGATGGAAGTTGTCGGCCATTTAGCCGCTTCGATTTCGCATGAAGTGCGCAACCCATTAACTGTATCTCGAGGATTTATGCAATTGTTGTTACAAAGTGAACGAATGAATTATAAAGATAAACAATACATTCAAATCGCAATTGAAGAAATTGATCGCGCAGAAGCGATTATTACAGATTATTTAACATTTGCCAAACCAGCTCCAGAACATGTCGAAAAGTTAAATGTAAAAACCGAAATTGAGCGTGTAATTGATATTTTACGCCCTCTCGCCAATATGAACAGCATTGAAATCCAAACGTCTCTTGTGCCATTTGCAGTGAAAGGGGAACGCCAAAAATTTCAGCAATGTTTATTGAACGTCATGAAAAATGCTATTGAAGCTATGCCAAATGGGGGTACATTACGTATTAACGTATCGATCGATAAAGATTACGTGCTTATTCATATTGGTGATACAGGGGTTGGCATGACAAAAGAACAAATTGAACGTTTAGGGGAACCTTATTTTACAACGAAAGGAACAAAAGGAACAGGTCTTGGAATGATGGTTGTTTATCGCATTGTTGAGACAATGAAAGGCGATTTATTTATTCATAGTGAAGTTGGAGAAGGAACAGACGTATATATGTATTTTCCATCTTATTATCAATCAGATGTCGAGAAATTTTCACGAAAAAACGAAAAAGCGATCCCAATTTGAACAAGTTATTTATTGACTTGTTCTTTTTTATTTTATTGATTATTTAGAACATAGTTTAATTAGTAAAAAAGGTCGTACGTAAAACGACCTTTTATAACTGTTTAGAAAATTCTCTACCAAACGCAATGCATAACTGTTTATCTTCATCTGTTGGCGTCAATTCGATCTTCAATCCTTCGAGAACAACTTCAGCCCCTCGTTCTTGCAGTTTTTCGATTAAAATATCAACCGCCGCACCATATTTTTCATAACTTGAGTCGCATGAGCCGAAAACAGCCGCTTTTTTCCCTGCTAAGTCCACGTCATCCAATTCATCATAAAAATCTAAAAAATCATCTGGCAATTCACCATCTCCCCATGTATACGCTCCAAGCAAAATACCGTCATACTGCTCAAGTTCTGTTGCTGTAGCATCTAACACTTCTTTGACATCCAACTCAACTCCTTGTTCACGTACGCCTTGAGCAATCGCTTCTGCCATTTCTTCTGTATTTCCTGTCATGCTTGTAAATACCATGATTACCTTTGCCATCAGTAATCCCCCTATAAATATAATTGATAATAATTTTCAACAATTATATATTAAATGATAATGATTATCTTTGTCAAATATATTTAGTAAAAAACGCGCGATTTTTCTCATCGCGCGCTCATAATCTATTATTCTTTCACTTCTTTTTTCCATAGTCCAACCATTAACGCAGTCACAAGTGAACCGATGAAAATGGCAAGCACATATAACAATGGATTCCCTTTTACAATCGGAATAACGAAAATGCCGCCATGTGGTGCTGGAAGTCCTATACCAAACATCATTGTCAATGCTCCTGCAATGGCTGAACCAACGATGATGGAAGGAATGACACGTCCTGGATCAGCTGCGGCAAAAGGAATGGCCCCTTCTGTAATAAACGAAGCACCCATAATATAGCACGTTTTCCCTGCTTCTCGCTCAGCTTTCGTAAATTTCTTTTTAAATAATGTTGTTGCAAGTGCTAATCCTAAAGGAGGCACCATTCCACCTGCCATAATAGCTGCATGTGGTGCGTAATTTCCAGCATCAATCATCGCAATGCCAAACGTAAACGCTGCTTTATTAATCGGTCCACCCATATCAACCGCCATCATACCACCGAGGATAAGACCAAGCAAAACAAGGTTGCCTGTTCCCATATTTTCAAGCCATGTTTTCATTCCTTCATTTAACGCTTTTACTGGATCAATAACGACATACATCATAATAAATCCTGTAAGTAGTATACCGAATAACGGATAAAGAAGAACAGGTTTAATTCCTTCGAGTGATTGTGGCAAACGACTAAACCATTTTTTTAACGCTACAACAAGATATCCTGCTAAAAAGCCAGCAATTAATCCACCTAAAAAGCCTGCACCGCCATTTGCTGCCATAAACCCACCGACCATCCCTGGCGCAAATCCTGGACGGTCCGCAATGCTCATTGCAATGAAGCCAGCCAACACAGGAATCATGAGTGCGAAGGCACTGCCGCCACCAATGTCCATCAACGCTTTGGCGATTGGATGGAACGACGGATCGTTCGGATCAAACGCCTTAATACCGAAAATAAACGAAATTGCGATTAAAATACCGCCACCAACAACGAACGGAAGCATATTCGATACGCCATTCATTAAATGTTTATAAAATCCTGTTCGTTCTTTTGATGCATACGAACGCTGTCCACCACTTGCGCGATAAATTGGAGCCTCTTGTTTTAATGCCTGATCAATGAGTTGCTCTGGTTTACGAATCGCATCGGCAACAGGTACTTGGATGACATGTTTTCCATCAAATCGATCCATCTCTACTTGCTTATCTGCCGCAACGATAATGGCGACCGCTTCTTCAATTTCTTGTTGTGTTAACTCGTTTTTCACACCACTTGAACCGTTTGTTTCTACTTTTATATCTACTCCCATTTCTTTTGCTTTTGCCTTTAAGGCGTCAGCAGCCATATACGTATGCGCAATTCCTGTCGGACAAGCTGTAACAGCTAACACTCTTTTCTTTCCATATCGTTGTTGTTCTTCTGTCACCATTTCTCCCTCCTTTTCTTGAATCGCCTGAATAATCTGTTGTTTTGTCGAAGCGTTTTCAATTTTTGAACGAAACGATGCATCCATTAACAATGTCGACAAACGAGATAACGCTTCTAAATGTGTGTTATTCGCTCCTTCAGGTGCGGCAATCATAAAAAACAAATGGCTTCGTTTTCCGTCTAACGCATCGTAATCAATTCCTTCTTTTGAACGTCCAAAAACAACGGCTGGAGTGCGCACCGCTTTCGTTTTTGCGTGAGGGATAGCGATTCCTTCGCCAATCCCTGTTGTGCTTTGCGCTTCACGGGCAAAAATCGCTTCAATAAACGTTTGACGATTGTTTAATTTTCCTGTCTTCTCAAGAACGTCTACTAATTCTTCAATCACTTCTTTTTTTGTTCGCGCTTTCAAATCAAGGACAATCGTATCCTCTGTCAACAAATCTGTTATTCTCATACAAGCTCCTCCGTTCGCATGATTTTTACTTCATCTAATAAGCGATGAACCTCTTCTTCTGTGCATAAATCTTCAGAAAATGCTGTTGCACTTCCCGCGGCGACACTATAACGAAACGCTTCTTCAAGCGATGCTTCGTTCACATATGCAGCTAAAAAGCCCGCTACCATCGAATCACCGGCACCAACCGAATTTTTTACTATTCCTTTTGGAGCTTGAGCGACTAATATCACATCTTTATGAAACAAAATGGCCCCATCCCCAGCAAGTGAAACAATAACGTGCTGGACACCATTGTTAATCAGTTTTTTACCGTATTCCATCATTTGATGACGACTATGAATACTGACTCCGAACAATTCTCCAAGCTCCATTTGGTTTGGTTTAAGTAAAAACGGCTCGTATGCAACAGCTTGTTTCAATGCGTTTCCGCTCGTATCAACAACAACAGCTACCCGTTGCTTTTTTGCTTCTTCAATCATCCTTATATAAAAAGCATCGTCAACAGACGGCGGAAGACTTCCACCTAGTACGAGAATATCGCCTTTTTTTAGTTGTTTTATTTTAGCGATCAGCGCTTCTTTATGTTCGTCACTAATCGCAGGCCCTTCACCATTAATTTCAGTTTCTTTTTCCCCTTTTAATTTAATGTTTAATCTCGTCTGTCCTGCTACGGTAATAAAATCTGTTAAAATATGCTCCCGTTTTAATTCATCAGAAATAAATTGCCCTGTAAATCCTCCGACAAAACCGAGTGCAACGTTATGGACATTTAATCGTTTCAATACACGCGATACGTTAATTCCTTTCCCACCAGGGAAGTATGCTGTTTTTGTTGCACGATTTAATTGTCCTATCTCGATCTGTTGTGCTTCAACAATATAATCAACGGAAGGATTTAATGTACATGTATAAATCATGCTTTCACAACCTCTACTGTCGTTTTTGCTTCGTACATTGCTAGCAACTCTTCATCTGTTTCATTCGTAATCATCGTTGCCTCTTGTAATGGTGCAATTTGGGCAAACGTACTTTCGTTTAATTTTGAGTGATCAGCTAATACAAAAGCTTGTTGTGATAAATGAATAGCGGTTTGTTTTATAAGCGCTTCTTCCGGATCGGGAGTTGTATAACCAAAATCAATATGAACCCCGTTTACACCGATAAAACATTTGTCAAAACTATACTGTTGCAACGAGTGAATAGCTCCTCGACCAATTAACGCATTCGTTTTTTTCTTAATGAGTCCGCCAACGAGATACGTTGGAATGTCTTTTTCTAACAGCGCTTCAATGTGCATAATACCGTTTGTTACGACGACGATATCTTTCGCTTCAATATAAGGGATCATCTGCCATGTCGTTGTTCCTGCATCCAAATAAATGCAGTCCCCGTCTTGAATCAAGCTTGCGGCATATTTTCCAATGAGCTGTTTTTCATGAATGTTTTTCGTCGATTTTTCAAAAACGCTCAACTCTTCTCTTTTTTGCTGTAATAACGCCGCACCACCATGGACACGCTTTAGCTTTTTTTGTTTTTCTAGTTGACTTAAATCGCGCCGAATTGTTGATTCTGAACATTGTGTCGCTTCAACAAATTCATGCAACTTTACAACTTCTTTTTCTTGCAACAACTGTAAAATAACACGATGTCGTTCCGGTGTTAACAACTCTACACCCCCTTATTTTAAATCGCTTACATCTTTATCATATCGGACTATAGGTAAAAAATCAATCAAATTCAATCAATTTAAATCAAAAATAATCATATTATTTCACAATCCATTCAAAAACAATCATATTTCAGAAAAATAAAAAACTGCCTCATGTAGAGACAGTTTTATTGGTGATTTTCTCGGGATAATATTCTTCAATCATTTGGATAAATGGCTCGACATATTGAGGATCAAATTGCGTACCAGAACAGCGTCGCAATTCAATAATCGCTTCGGAGAATGTTTTTGTTCGTTGATACGGGCGGTCTGTCGTCATCGCATCGAATGAGTCGATAATACACAAAATACGAGCTAATTTTGGTATTTCCTCTCCTTTTAGCCCATAAGGATAACCTCGTCCATCGTAACGCTCATGATGAAGTTCAACAAGTGGAATCACTTCTTCAAAACGACCATCGGAGAGAACAATCTCTTTCCCCCATATGACGTGTTTTTTCATTATTTCCCATTCATCTGGATCCAGTTTGCTTGTTTTATTAATAATATCGCGGGAAACTTCAATTTTCCCAATATCATGAACAAGTGCCCCTAAAACGAGAGTTCGTTTCTCTTCTTCTGTAAGAGGAAGACGATCACTAAATTCCATTGCATATGTAAATACACGTTTACTATGACGGTATGTATACACGTCTTTATAAAGCAACAGTTTCAACTGCTCTTCAATCGCATCTAAGTCTTCTTTAAATTTCAATGCATCACGGGATATTCTTTTCGCATCGTACAGTTGTACGTTATTTTTCCCTTGTGCCTTTGAATAATAAAGTGCCTGGTCTGCTTTATGTAACAGTTCACTTTCTTCATACATATCTGATTCATATTCAGCAATTCCACATGAAAACGAAATACAACGATAAGGAAGGCGCTCCACTCCACCAAATGGTGTATCGTTTAGCTTTTTTCGTAATCCATCCATGAAAGCTGCTGCCTCATGCTTTGATGTTTTCGGTAAAATGATCGCAAACTCTTCTCCTCCGTATCGCGCAACTGTAAAACCACGCTCTTTCGTTTCATTTTTTAAATATTCCCCAACAAATTTTAACAACCGATCGCCTTGCACATGACCATGATAATCATTATATTTTTTAAAATCATCTAAATCTAAAAAAGCGAGCGAAAGCTGATCACCTGCTTTTTTTGTCTCCTGAAATAGTTCCTTTAAGTAATCTTTAAAATATCCGTGGTTATATAAGCCGGTGAGGTAATCTTTATTTGCTTGATTGGACATTTCTTGATACCACTCAAGCACTTTGCCAAATGTAATAGATAACAAAACAACTAAAACTGTAAATAAAAATAACCCAAAAAAGCCTTCGCTATCGATCAAAATAATAAGCACTAAAGAAAGAAGAAGGGTGACGAAATAAGCAAAAAACACTTCTTTTAGGAGGCCTAGGTTAAATACGGTACTAAACTTTGACCTACCAATCGAATAAAACACAATTAAAATTAATATGTTAATGGAAAAATATACAGTTAAACTGCATATATAGGGATATAAACCTTCTGAAACATTGTCACCTATTTCCCCCCCGAAGAACAAAAAAGAAAAAAACGCTGAAATCATCATCGCTAAATACATCGAAAAATTCAAAAGATGAGCCCATAGAGGAATGTTCCTATTGTATACAATCCTAATCAAAGAGAAGAGCAAGAAGCTCCAAAGTGCTACAGAAGGGCCGAAATGTAGTGCTGCAGCTAAAAAGATAGCAGAGTCCATAGAAAAAGTGTTTTTATTTTCAATAACTTGTATCTCAAAATGAGTTAAAAGGAACGCTGCAATAGCTAAAAAATAAATCCATACCCATTCATCAATAATGGGAAGTTGAATATAGGAACGAAACAATACACTGCCCAGCAAACAGGAAAATAAAGCTAAAACATAAATGAATACCTTTGATCGAGTTGTTACCATATGTTAATCACTCACCCTAAATCCATAATCAACTCAAAACATTAAAAATAAAGGGAGTAGTCCTCCCTTTCTAATTCACTTATACCCCAATTATTCTAATCCCCGAAGTCAACGCAACAACAACAGAGCCAATAACAAGTAAGTTAATGAGTACGTTTTTTACGCGTGCGTTCATGTTTTTCACCTCCCTTCATGTGTAGGTTGAAGAGAATCTGTTTGCTTTTCTTTCATCATTAAGTATTGAATAAATAAAAAGACACCGATATTCATCACCACATCGCCAATACTAATCACTTTTGCTCGTGGATAAGGTGGTGCTAGCGGAATAATGTCCCCTAGAAAAGGAAAAATCGTGTCAGCAGTAATAGCTGTATGCTTTCCATAGAGCCCCGTTTTCAAAAGCTCAATATACTCCTGTCCTAAAACAGCTTGTGTCGCTTCAAGTGAAACAGGCATTCTACCACCATTTAAAGCAATAACAACGAAATTCAAAAGCACACCAGCAAAAATCGTTTTCATCCCTGGATAATGACGATTAAGCCAAATGAATGTTAATCCAACGATGTAAACAATAATAAACGTGATATTGCTTATATTCGCTAAAATAGTGATACGATCCTGTAACAAGAAAAAAATCCATTGCACAAGCAGTAAGATTGGAAAAACCCAACCTCCTCTTAACTTCAAAGTTGCGATGCCTTTGAAATTACCTCCGCGAAATAAGCCAATGAGAATCCCCAAAACAATTCCATCGTATACCATATAGCCCTCACATTTCTTCAGTCAACAAAATTTTTTTCTTTTTGTTGATTATAATAGCACATTTTTTTCGCTATGAAAACGGTTATATTGACGAAATATTTTGTTTTTCTTTTTTTATTATTTAGAACATAGTTTTATTGAATAATGTATAATAAAAATAAAACCGACTGCCTAAAAAGCAGCCGGTTTTATTTTTATTTAAACGCTTGTGCCGCGCGCACGGCTTTTTTCCATCCATCATATAAATGTTGGCGAACATCAGTAGACATTTTCGGTTCGAAGGCGCGCTCAATATTCCACTGTTTCGCAATTTCTTCTCTGCTTTCCCAATATCCAACCGCAAGACCTGCTAAATATGCAGCACCAAGCGCTGTTGTTTCATTCACAACCGGTCTCTCGACTGGTACGCCAAGAATATCGCTTTGAAATTGCATTAAAAAGTTGTTTTTCACTGCTCCGCCGTCTACACGCAACGTTTTTAACGTAATACCTGCATCCGCTTCCATGGCTGTTAATACATCTTTCGTTTGGTATGCAAGCGACTCAAGTGTTGCACGAATGAAATGTTCTTTCGTTGTTCCACGCGTTAAACCAAATACAGCACCTCGTACGTCGCTATCCCAATACGGTGTCCCAAGGCCTACAAACGCTGGCACAACATATACCCCATCCGTCGAGTGTACTTTTACTGCATATACTTCGCTATCTTTTGCTTCCTTAATCATTCGTAATCCGTCACGTAGCCATTGAATGGCAGACCCCGCAACGAAAATGCTTCCTTCTAGCGCATATTCGACTTTTCCATCAATTCCCCATGCAATCGTCGTTAACAAACCGTGATTCGATTGCACGGCTTTTTCCCCTGTATTCATCAACATAAAACAACCTGTTCCATACGTGTTTTTCGCCATCCCTTCTTCAAAGCACGCTTGCCCAAACAAAGCTGCCTGTTGATCCCCTGCAATTCCAGCGATCGGTACTTCTTGTCCGAAGAAATGGTACGGTGCCGTATGTGCATAAATTTCTGAAGATGGTCGAACATCTGGCAACATCACTTTCGGCACTTGTAAAATGTCTAGTAACTCATCATCCCATTTTTGGTCATAAATGTTGAACATTAACGTTCTTGACGCATTAGAGTAATCAGTTACATGTACTTTTCCGCCAGACAGTTTCCAAGTAAGCCACGTGTCAATTGTTCCAAACAACAAATCCCCACGTTCTGCCTTTTCGCGCGCCCCCGCAACATGGTCTAAAATCCATTTCACTTTCGTTCCTGAAAAGTAAGCATCAATGAGCAAACCTGTTTTTTTATGAAATACATCATTATATCCATCCTGTTTCAATTGTTCACAAATTTGTGCTGTTTGGCGTGATTGCCATACAATCGCGTTATAAATCGGCTGGCCTGTTTGCTTATCCCACACGACTGTCGTTTCACGCTGGTTTGTTATACCGATGGCAGCAACTTGTTTCGGCTCAACAGCTGCTTCTGATAATACTGTTGCAATAACAGCTAAAATTGATCCCCAAATTTCATTTGGATTATGTTCAACCCATCCTGGTTGGGGAAAATATTGTGTAAATTCTTTTTGAGCAATGTGCACAACTTCCCCTTTTTGATTAAACAAAATGGCACGTGAACTCGTCGTTCCTTGATCAAGAGCTAAAATGTACTTATCCATACTTCTTTCTCCTCTCCTTAATTTTCTTCTACTAATGACTATATAGTTACTTTACTTCTAACTTGCGCATTGTCATCCTTTCTCTGTTCTACTAAAAAAGCCATCGTTAAAATAGCTGCTGTTAAGACAAGAACATACCAGAACGATTGTGTCACCTGACCTTTAAACACCGCTTTATAAAAAAGTCCACCTAGTGAACCACCTAACAAAGGTCCAATAACTGGGATCCAAGCATAACCCCAATTAGATTTACCCTTACCGGGTATAGGTAATATAAAGTGAGCAATTCTTGGTCCTAAATCCCTTGCTGGGTTAATTGCATACCCAGTGGTTCCTCCCAGAGAAAGACCTATACTGACTATAAAAAATCCAACAATCAATGGATTCAAACCTTCCGTAAACTTATTAGCTCCGATTGCTAAAATTCCAAGAATTAAAATAAATGTCCCTAATATTTCACTAAGTAAATTCGCAAAACGATGCGGAATTGCTGGACCCGTAGAAAATACACCGAGTTTCACATTTGGATCTTCTGTTTCTTTCCAATGTGGTAAATAGTATAAAAATACAAATATTGCACCAATCATTGCGCCAATCATTTGAGCTAAAACATACTCAGGAACTTGGTTCCATGGGAAATCTCCATTAAATGCTAACCCTAATGTAACAGCAGGGTTTAAATGAGCTCCACTATATTGTCCGACTACATATACCGCAATGGCTACTCCGAGTCCCCACCCCATTGCTATCACAATCCAACCGCCATTCTGAGCAAATGACTTCTTCAAACTAACTGCTGCACAAACCCCTCCTCCAAAAATAATTAATAGTGCTGTTCCTAAAACTTCGGCTATAAATGGTGTCATAGCCTCTCCTCCCCTTTGCTATTTTTTTGACGGAAACAAAAAGACCCACACATATCCCGCGAACATGGAACATGCGTGAGTCTCCTTTTCTCCGTCACAAAGTTAATTAACTTACTTACAAGTCTAATGAATGTTGAAAGCGGTGTCAATAGTTTTCCTTCATCATTTTGGTTCAAAATATCGCCAAAGTTCGACATTGGATGTCGTTACTGCAACAGCCCCTGCGGCAAGTGCTGCTTCAACCTCTGTTTCATTTTCTATTAATCCGCCAGCGATAATGTCCTTCCCCGTTCGTTCATGAAGTTGAGAGATAACTTTCGGAACAACACCTGGCAACACTTCAATGTAGTCCGGGTTTGTTTTTTCTACGAGTTGAACGCTTCTTTCAAAGGCATTTGAATCGATAATAAATGTTCGTTGAATCGCGATCACGCCTTTTTGTTTCGCTTTCGTAATTACGCTGCTTTTTGTCGAAATCAATCCATATGGTTTGACGAGCTGACATAAAAATTCCGTCGCATATTCGTCGCTTTTTAGCCCTTGGATTAAATCGACGTGAAGAAACATTTTTTTGCCATGCTCATTTGCGTATGTATACACACTTTTCAGTATACCGATATGAATATCTAAAAATACCCCATATTCGTAATTCATTTTGATCAGTTTATCAAAATCTTTCATCGAACGTACAGCAGGCAAAATACGTTGTCCGTTCATCCTTCGATCACCTTCACATAAAATGTGCGCATTCTCGGTCCGTCAAACTCGCAAAAATAAATGCCTTGCCATGTCCCAAGAAGCAGCTGTCCTTTCGTGACAATAATATGCGCTGAGGATCCAACCGTGCTTGCTTTCATATGTGCCGCAGTATTTCCTTCACTATGCCGATCAAGCGCATGATACCATGGGTACAACTCATCAAAACGACGAATCATGTCTCGTTTCACATCTGGATCAGCATTTTCATTTATCGTAATTCCTGCCGTTGTATGCGGACAATAAACAACGGCAATCCCTTCTTGTACTCCACTTTCTGTGACAAATGATTGAACAAACGAAGTAACATCTACAAACTCATCCCTCTTCGTTGTTTGAATCGTCCATCGTTTCATCATCATATCTTCCCACCTTCATCCTCATATATTTATGATCATACATATTTTCACAGTTCTTTTCCATAAAAAAATTTATGAATAACGAAATAACACCTATCATAGTTAAAGCCCAGGATGATCTGGGCTTTAATCATATACATGTTGAGAAGGAATGATATAATCTACCGAAATCACAGGCAAATCATGCTGTTCAACGGAGGCGACAATTAAACCTTGTTTGCTGACAATACCAAATTGTTCTTTCTGTTTTTCAAATGCTGCTTCGCTAAATGCTAACACCGTTTGATATAGCTTTTCTTGATCGACTTTTTGCTTTCGTACATGACTGCTTAACTTAATGATGACTTCTTTTCCACAAATTTGCCCACGATACATGCCGCTCACTCCCTTTTTATACTCCTTACTGTTAATGTTATGCACTGATTACAAAAATCCTCCTCTAAAAAAATTTTTTGAAAAAATCGCCTTTTTGTCTTGACTCTTCCTTGTCATTCGTGTATATTCTAATTATCATCTAACTGAATATATGTCCTGCACCGATTGGTTGCTGTGGATATATTCCGTTATATGAAAAATTTTTTCATTAGCCTATTTGGCTAAAAGGTATTAGGAGGATTCAGTATTATGCAAAACGGTAAAGTAAAATGGTTTAACAACGAAAAAGGTTACGGATTCATCGAAGTTGAAGGCGGAGACGATGTATTCGTACACTTCACAGCAATCCAAGGTGAAGGCTACAAAACGTTAGAAGAAGGTCAAGCAGTTTCTTTTGAAATCGTTCAAGGAAACCGTGGCCCTCAAGCTGCAAATGTAGTGAAATTATAATCGTCTGAGATGATTCATATATAGCTCGACGAAAAGACCAGCAAACGCTGGTCTTTTTTCATTACATACTCCCCTCCTTTCACACAAATACTACAAACGAGGAGGGATAGCAATGACACAAAATCCAAAAAAACCGCATCTTCAGTCCAATAGCGTATTTACAGAAATCGAACATGCGCATTTAGCAGTTGAGTCAGCAAAAAAAATGGTTGCAGCAGCAACGATGAGCCTAGACGAACAAGCTTTCACACACGCAAAACAAGCAATCGAAAATGCAAAAGAGGCGATCGCTCGTGTCAAGACGAACACGGAAGATCCGTTATTGTTACAATGCGAGAAAGAGCTAACAAATGCCCATCACCAACTATTAGAAACGTTGAACCATATGTAGCAATAGGGGCTGACTCAAAAGCCCCCTTCTGATGAAATTTCACCGAAGTATGTGAAATAGACCACCTCTGAAACCCTTGATTTTACTAGGTTTTAGTGATGGTCTATTTTTCTATTTTCACCCAGATAGGAGCATTACCGCTCTTTTTGGTCAGCTCCTTATTGCACGTTCTGTTTAACAAGTAACTTGCCACATTGCTGAATTTTCCACCCTATTGTACACGTTTGAATACAAAACGATTGTGCATATGATTTTCCTCTTTCTTTCCGAAGAGTACTTTTTACAAAACATCCTTCACAATACGTATCTAACAGTTCGTTTAGTTGAAGCAACACATCTTTCCGCTTCATCACCCACGCTCCAGTTGTATTGTACTTCTAATTATCGTTCCATGAAGTGCTTGTGTCGCTAATTGATCCGCTTCACCATTTTGCTTTCTACCAATTGGTTCATAAATTGGTGAAATACAAAGCTTCTTCATTTTTTGCTCAATTCGCTCAATCCATCTCCCTTCTTCTGAAAATACAGGCCATTCATCCGATAATTGATGAAATACGACATGTGCATCTCCGCGAAAAACAACGGGTAAATGATGAACACCAAGATGTTCAAGCTGTTCGAGTAGAAAATAGAATGCTGCATACTCCGCTTCATTATTTGACTGCAATTCATCTAACTGCGCATTTGCACGTATACGAAATGAATCGCCGTTTTGTTTATAATAAATAACAATGCCAACTCCCGCTTTTTTTGATTGACGATCAAAACCACCATCAAAGTAGGCAACAATATCATGTGGCTCCATTTCGATTTCTTTCATTAACTTGATTAGCTCTTTCTTCGTCCATGCCACATTACGTGTATCATAAAATAAAAGTTGTTTTACTCTTCCTGTTTTCTCTATATCTTCTGCAAAAGATAAAGCCTCCTCCACTTCCATTTCTTTTGATGTCCATACCATTTCCTTTTTTTTCGGTGTTACATATGTCCACTCCATAAACACCTTCATATCGCTCACCTTTTCTTTTTGATTTTATTATAACAGTTTAGACAAAAAATGATCTCAATTGTATAATATCCTTTGTGTCTTTATACTTTCATACATGAGGAGGGATCACGATGTTCAATGAAATACTCGGTCTTTTTTCTGCCATCATTACATTTTCACTTGTATTGCTCATTTATCGTTTCTTTGGTCGCTCAGGTTTATTCGTCTGGATCGGCTTTTCTACTGTTGTTGCTAATTTACAAGTCGTTAAAACGGTTGAATTGCTTGGCATGACAGCTACACTTGGAAACGTCATGTATGGAACTGCATTTTTAGTAACGGATATTTTAAGTGAAAAATATGGAAAAAAAGAGGCGCAGAAAGCCGTTTGGCTTGGCTTTTTCACGCTCATTTCTTTAACGGTCGTGATGCAAATTGCCCTATTATTTAAACCACACTCAAGCGACTTTGCTCAACCAGCGTTAGAAACGATTTTCGGTTTATTACCACGCATCGCACTTGGAAGTTTGCTTGCTTTTTTCATTAGCCAGTCGCTTGATGTTCACTTATTTCATTGGTTTAAAAAGAAATTTCCGCATGATTCTCAACTTTGGATTCGCAATAACGGAAGCACGATGATTAGCCAATTGATCGATACGCTCGTTTTCACATCAATCGCGTTTCTCGGTGTATTCCCATTTCATGATTGGCTACAAATTTTTATTACGACATATGTATTAAAATGGATTGTCGCAATGTTAGATACACCGTTCGTATATATCGCAAAAAAAATATCCCCAAAATATATGGAATGATGGTAAAATGTTGTATGAGACTTCGGTCTTATACAACATTTTTTTGTAAAGGAGCGGAATATGAAGTATAAAGCAGATATAAGTTTATTGTTTGTTGCTTTCGTTTGGGGCGCTACGTTTGTCGTCGTTCAAAACGCCATTGCTTTTTTGCCCCCATTGTTATTTAATGGCGTACGTTTTGCGATGGCAAGTATATTGCTATGGATTTGGGTATTTATCTTTGAACGAAAACCGCTAGATAAGCAGCTTATACGCGCTGGATTTATTCTTGGCATTTGGTTATGCCTTGGGTATACTCTTCAAACGATCGGCTTATTGTATACTACTTCATCAAAAGCGGGATTCATTACTGGATTAAATGTTGTTCTCGTTCCTTTTCTTTCATTTATGATTTTGAAACAAAAACCTTCACTTAATGCTGTCATTGGAAGTGTATTAGCTGCATGTGGGCTATATTTCTTGACTGTAAGCGGAGATATGTCAATGAACAAAGGTGATCTCTTCGTCTTTTTATGTGCGATTGCTTTTGCTTTACATATCGTTTCAACAAGCATTTATGCGAAAAAATTTTCAGTCGTCCTACTTACAATCGTTCAAGTCCAGACCGTATCTATTGTTTGTTTTATATGTTCATATTTGTTCGAAGATTGGTCCGTTATTCCGCTCTCCACTTTTTTAAAATTTGATGTATGGATGGCTTTACTCATCACCGCACTGTTCGCAACAACGATTGCTTTCTTTATTCAAACGCATTTTCAACAATATGCATCTCCAACACGTGTTGCTTTAATTTTCGCTTTAGAACCTGTTTTTGCTGCTTTGACTGCGTATATATGGAATGATGAGCGTCTCCAACAGGCCGCTTTATTTGGGGCTTCACTCATTTTATTGGGAATGATTTTGTCTGAACTTCCTCAACATATATGGCAAAGGAAAAAGAGCGCTCGCCTCTTATAGCGAGCGCCTTCGTCTGCCAATTACATATGATAATCCACCTGTAACGATGCCGAGAAGTGCCCCACCAACCACTTCAATCGGTTGATGACCGAGTCGCTCGCGCAACAATTCTTTCCTCCGATCAATTGTTCCATCGTTTTGGTCACCGTTTAGTCGCTTTATTTCCTCTGTTAACTCATTTACGCGTATGGCTAGCTCTCCTGCTTGATGACGCACCCCTTGCGCGTCGTACATAACAATTAGGCCAAAGATGGCTGCAAGGGCAAAATCTATGCTATGCACTCCCCTTTTTAAAGCAACATATGTGGCAAGTGAAGCAACCCCTGCGGAATGGGAACTTGGCATACCACCTGTTTCAAAAAAGAGTGACCAATCCCATTTTTTCGTTTTTCTTTTCGCCAATGGAATTTTTAAAAATTGGGCTAACGCAATTGTACATAATGCTGTTTGAATGGCTCGATTCATATCCTTGCCTCCTTGTATATATTTTTCGAAAAGGGGGATACAATATGCACAGGAGGTGGACGTAATGAGCAAAAATAATGGAAGAAATCGCGGCCAGAACGCTCCAAGCGTCAATCCACAAGGATATGATGCTACATTTACACCCGAGCCAAAAAGTGCATTAGAAAATGCGGCGAAAAAAACGAACAAAAAATAAAGAAGAGAGCGGTCTGCTCTCTTCTTATCGTTTTAATTTTTCACGTAATACCATCGGTAAAATACCGCCATGGCGATAGTAGTCAATTTCTACTTCGCTATCAAAACGTACAAGCACTTCAAATTCCTTTTTGTTTCCTTGCTCGTCTGTCGCTGTTACTTTTACATAATCGCGCGGTTTTACATGTTCATCGATGTGCACTTCAAACACTTCTTTACCCGTTAATCCAAGCGTTTCCGCATTTTCCCCTTCTTTAAATTGAAGTGGCAACACGCCCATAAGCACAAGGTTGGAACGATGAATACGCTCAAAGCTTTCAGCGATGACTGTTTTAATGCCAAGTAAATATGTTCCTTTTGCTGCCCAGTCGCGTGAACTTCCCATACCGTAATCTTTTCCTGCAATGACAACAAGACCTGTACCATCTTGCTTATACTTCATGCAAGCATCGTAAATCGACATGACTTCGCCTGTTGGCCAATATGTCGTATAGCCGCCTTCTGTACCCGGTGCAATCTGGTTACGAATACGAATGTTAGCAAACGTACCTCGCATCATAACCTCGTGATTACCACGACGAGAACCGTACGAGTTAAAATCTTTCGGATCGACACCTTTAGAAATTAAGTATTGTCCTGCTGGTGTATTTACACCGATCGATCCAGCTGGTGAAATATGGTCTGTTGTAACAGAGTCGCCAAATTTACCAACTACTCGTAATCCAGTAAGTGGTTTTACTTCCTCCACTTCTGGCGATAATCCTTCAAAGAATGGTGGGTTTTGGATATACGTTGAATGTTCATCCCATTGATAAAGTGGCTCGTCCGTCGTTTCAATCGCATTCCAACGAGCGTTATCGTCGAATACCCGCTCGTATTCTTTGCGGAACAATTCTGGTGTCACCGCTTTTTTCACGACTTCCTTCACTTCTTCTGTAGACGGCCAAATATCATTAAAGTACACATCATTTCCGTTTTGGTCTTTACCGATTGGCTCATTTAATAAATCGATATCAACCGTTCCAGCAAGTGCATATGCCACAACGAGCGGTGGTGATGCTAAATAGTTACCTTTGACGAGCGGATGAATGCGTCCTTCAAAGTTTCGGTTCCCCGATAATACACTCGTCACAAGCAAATCATTTTCCGCAATTGCTTTTTCAAGCTCTGGAGCAAGCGGGCCAGAGTTACCGATACATGTCGTACAACCGTAACCAACGATATTAAAGCCAATTTGCTCTAGGTAAGGGAGAAGACCTGAATCTTTTAAATATCCTGTGACGACTTTTGAACCAGGTGCAAGCGATGTTTTTACGTATTTTGGTACTTTCAATCCTTTTTCCACCGCTTTTTTCGCTACTAAGCCTGCACCGATTAACACGTATGGGTTAGACGTGTTTGTACAGCTTGTAATTGCAGCAATCGCAATCGCACCTGTTTTCATTTTTACTTCTTCGCCGTTTAACGTAACTGTCATCTCTTTATCAAAATCCGCTTCTGTCAAACCAAAACCTTGGTTTCCTTGTGGAGAAACGACAGCTTGGCGGAACGATTCTTTCATTTTTGAAAGCGGAATTAAATCTTGTGGACGCTTTGGTCCAGAAAGATTTGGTTCAATTTCTGATAAGTTAATTTCAACAACATCTGTAAATACAGGCTCCTGCGCATCTGGTGTATAGAACAAACCGTTAGCTTTGCAATATGCTTCAACAACTTGAACATGCTGCTCATCACGGCCTGTTAAACGCAAGTAATCAAGCGCTTCTGCATCGACTGGGAAGAAGCCGCACGTTGCACCGTACTCAGGCGCCATGTTTGCTACTGTGGCACGGTCAGCTAACGGCAATGTTGCCACACCTGGACCGAAAAACTCAACAAACTTGCCGACGACCCCTTTTTTCCGAAGTACTTGTGTCACTTTTAACGCAAGATCTGTTGCTGTTGTACCGTTCGGTAACTTCCCTGTTAAACGTACACCGATGACTTCTGGTACCGGGAAGTATGAAGGTTGTCCAAGCATACCTGCTTCCGCTTCAATACCACCAACACCCCAACCGAGTACGCCAATGCCGTTAATCATTGTCGTGTGAGAGTCTGTACCTACAAGCGTGTCCGGGAACGCTTCATATTCACCGTTTTCTCCTTCAACGACATGAACAACATTTGCTAAATACTCTAAGTTTACTTGATGCACAATACCTGTTGCTGGTGGAACAGCACGATAATTACTGAACGCTTTTTGTGCCCATTTCAAAAACTTGTAACGTTCTGCATTGCGCTCAAACTCTAAATTCATGTTATATTCGAGCGCATCTTCTGTTCCAGCTTTATCAACTTGAACAGAGTGGTCAATAACGAGATCAACAGGAATTTCGGGGTTGATTTCATACGGATCTCCACCAATGTCCGCCATCGCTTTACGCATCGAAGCTAAATCAACGACAGCAGGAACACCTGTAAAGTCTTGCAAAATAACGCGAGATGGTTTAAATGGAACATCTACATCTTTTAGTTCGCTCGTTCCCCATTTCGCTAAATTTTCAACGTGCTCTTTCGTAATGACACGCCCATCAACTTGACGAAGTACCGATTCAAGAAGTACTTTAATCGAATACGGAAGACGTGATACGTTTCCAACTCCTGCTTCTTCCAGCGCTTGCAAGCGATAGTAATGATATGTTTTTCCGTTTACTTCAAATGTAGAACGCGCTTGAAATACATCATTTTTCACCATTATGTATTACCCCCTTCTAACAAGTCATCTTCTCCCAAACCCACAAAATTCCTACGCTTTTATCTTAATACAATGCTCTACATAAGTAAATAATAATTGTTTATAAGTTTCAGATAAATGCATATTTTTTTGCTCTCTTTCCAACAATAGTTGTAGGAGGTGAAAAAAGATGGTAAAAAGAAAAGCAAATCATGTCATTCCTGGCATGAATGATGCAAGCGCTCAAGGAAAAGGCGCAGGTTACAATGAAGAAATCTCCAATGAACCGCTTACTGAAGCACAAAAACAAAATAATAAAAAACGTAAGAAAAATCAATAATCCCGCTTGAAGCGGGATTATTCATACATATTTACTTCCTCTACAATCGCCTGCAAATCATCGCGGAATTGTTCAAGCTGTTTTCGCTGTTTTTCAGAAGCTACTTCGAGCGCATTATTAATTTGCTCAAACGCTTCGTTTACTTCTTGTTTTAAATGATGCAATTGGCTTCCATAATCTGCATCACTTTTTACAAGATGATCGTACCATTCTTTCGCCTCCATTGTTCCCTGTTGGGCAGCTTCAAACGCTTGTTGCTTATTTTTATGATAAGGCATCTCATTCACTTCCTCTCTTTTTAATATTTATCGTGCCTATTCATGAGCGAAATATGCATAAATCTCATCTACCATGCCATCATATGAAGGAAAGGAGTGTATAGTATGAACAAAAATACAAGCAAAGATATGCGAAAAAATGCTCCAAAAGGAGATAACCCAGGACAACCAGAACCGCTTAGCGGATCAAAAAAAGTAAAAAATCAAAATCATACCCGTCAAAAACATAACTCGAGCCACGATATGTGAAAGAGCTGACGAAACGTCAGCTCTTTTTCTTGATTCCGCTCTTATTTTTTTACATAATAAACGTTGAGGTGGAATGTATGCTAACAGGTTGGTTTTTATGGTTTATTTTGTTCTGGGTCGTTTTTCTCCTTGTTACGATGTCGATCGGTGGCTTTTTCATGTTTCGGAAATTTTTAAAACGGCTGCCGAAAGAAGATGGGAAATCCGAATTAGATTGGCAACAATATTACATTGAACAAACACGCCATCTGTGGTCTGAAAAAGAAAAAGCGTTGCTCGAAGATTTAGTTCGTCCTGTTCCTGAACTGTTTCGGGATGTAGCTCGCCAAAAAATCGCTGGTAAAATCGGAGAATTGGCGTTACAAGAAAAAGCGAATCAGATTACAGAAGATTTAGTTGTTCGTGGATATATTCTCGCCACCCCAAAACGAGACCATAAATTTTTAATTAAAGCGCTCCGAGAAAAACAAATTGATTTTGCAAAATATGAACATCTGCTAATGAAAAAAAGCTAATCACCCTCCATTGATTAGCTTTTTTCCGTTATTTCGCGTTGAAGACGACGATATGATGCATACATCGCCACTCGCCAAGGAACAATCATTGAAAAAGCGAGGATCCAAAACATTCCGGCAAGCTCTCCGTACTCAATGGTACGGCTTAAATATGTTTTTAGAGTTAAACGTAATACAATTAAACCAACAAAAATAAAAACGAACGCTTTTGAGCGTTGTAAATAAATTTCATTGCCTCGAACTTCAAACGAAGATGTTTTAATTAACAAAATAGAAAAAAGCGCTCCGATGAAAATGGCCTCTATACATTCAAGCGCCGTTACCCGAAACATCGGATGCACAAACATCAATGCACCTGTGCTCATAAAAATAGGCGGTAATATAATTTTTTTTGCGTTTGTCGGTTTTTCTGCCGCTTTCATTCGTATAAAAAACGCAAATCCAGCCATCAACACAGCAAATACCGAACTAAAAATAGCCAAAATGAATCTTCCTCTCTTCTTTACTGTAGCACGCGTTGAATCGCTTCAATCACACGGCTTTCATCAAACGGTTTTACGATAAAATCAAGCGCCCCTGCTTCGATTGCTTCAACGACCATCTTTTGTTGTCCCATAGCTGAGCACATAATAATTTTCGCATGCGGATCGCGTTGCTTAATTTCCCTTACTGCTTCGAGTCCGCTCATCACCGGCATCGTAATATCAAGCGTCACAACGTCCGGCTTCAATTCCATGTAAAAATCAACAGCTTCTTTTCCGTTTTCCGCTTCCCCAACAACTTCATGATTTGCTTTTTTTAAAATATTGGCTAACGTCATGCGCATAAACTTCGCATCATCCACAATCAAAACTCTCGCCATTTCCTTTCCCTCCACACCTTTAAAAACTAAAAACCTGTAAAACCACCAAATATGTTTGTCATATAAATTGTAATTTTCGTCATCCAATCAAAAAACAATACGACACCCATCCCTACCATGACATATCCGCCGATGTTCATTAACTTGACATGATGTTTTCGAATCCACCCCATTTTTCCGATAAAAAAAGACAAGAGCAGAAATGGCAAAGCAAAGCCGAGTGAATAGGCTGCCATATAAACAACACCTAAACTCGGATTCGTCGCTGCTAAGGCGATAACGGATACTAAAATTGGACCCGTACATGGCGTCCAACCAGCAGCAAACGCCATTCCGATAAGAAAAGAACCAATGTAACCAGACGGGCGATGTTGAAAAGATAAACGACGATCGGTCATTAAAAACTTCGGTTTAAAAATTCCGATAATCACAAACCCGAAAAACACCATCAATATTGCACCAATTTGACGAATGAGATCTTGGTATGTATGGAAAAATTGTCCGAGCATTGACGTACCAAAACCGATAGCAATAAAAATAAATGAAAATCCGAGCAAAAAAAATAACGTATGTAACAAACTTCTTCTTTGCAACAACGCATAATCAGATTTTAAATCGCTAACCGACATTCCTGTGATATATGATAAAAAAGCTGGATAAAGCGGCAAACAGCATGGGGAAATAAACGAAAGTACACCCGCCCCAAACGCGACAAACAGTTGAATGTCCATATGATTGACACTCCATTTCTTCTTCGTTTTCCTATATTTTATCAAAAAAATACAAATATGAGCAACAGCTTCTTTCCGTGCGAAAAAAGACACTCGTTGCTGAGTGCCTTGCCTTTTATTTTAATTGATTGTTCATTGCTTTCATCATTTGATTGATTTTCTTCTGGGATGGAGTCATGCCCATTTGCATCATCATCATTCGAATCATCTGTTCATTAATCGGTGGATTTTTCTTCAAGTAGTTCATCATTGTTTTACGCGCAATAAAAAATCCGAGCGCAACGCCGGCAGCAAGCGCTACAATGCCTACTAAAATCATTTCCCACATATTTTTTCCTCCTTCATGTTGTCTACATTACACTATACTAAACAATAACGGTTTGTACAATATGTTCAATAAAAAATCTTTATTCGATAATAAAACGGGGAGCGCCTCTCCCCGTTTTATTATTTGTTCAATAATGTTTTGACGCGCGCAACGACATTTTCCACCGTAAATCCATATTCTTGCATAATTTTTTCTCCAGGTGCAGAAGCCCCGAAGCGATCGATCGCTAAAATATCTCCTTCATCTCCTGTATATCGCTCCCAACCGAGAGATGCACCCATTTCAATCGCAAGGCGTTTTTTCACACGTTTTGGAATGACGCTTTCTTTATACTCAGCTGGCTGAGCCTCAAAACGATCCCATGAAGGCATGCTCACAACAGAAACATGGATGCCTTCATTCGCTAGCACTTTCTGAGCCTCTACCGCCAAGCTAACTTCTGAACCTGATGCAAGCAGTAATGCTTGTACTTCTCCCTTGGCTTCGGAAACAACATATGCTCCTTTTTTCACCCCTTCATAAGCGCGCTCAGCTGTCGTCGCTAGCGTAGGAAGGTTTTGACGTGTCAACACAAGCGCAGTCGGACGATCTGTAGATTCCACAGCCAAGCGCCATGCAGCAGCTGTCTCATTTGCATCTGCCGGACGAATAACACATACATTTGGCATTGCTCGTAAGGAGGCAAGTTGTTCGATTGGCTCATGCGTCGGACCATCTTCACCGACAGCGATGCTATCATGTGTAAATACATATGTGACAGGCAATCCCATCAGAGCAGCAAGTCGAATGGCTGGACGTAAATAGTCTGAGAAGACAAAGAACGTACCGCCGTACACTTTAACTCCACCATGAAGCGCCATACCATTGAGTGCCGCTCCCATTGCAAATTCACGCACGCCAAACCAAATGTTGCGGCCTTCATAACTTCCTGGCAAGAAGTCTCCTGCCCCTTTAATTAACGTTTTGTTTGAGCCGGCTAAATCCGCAGATCCACCTAAAAATTGCGGCACAACTTTTGCGATTGCATTCAATACTTCTCCAGAAGAAGCGCGTGTTGCTAAACTTTTTCCTTCTTCATATACGGGCAATGCTTTTTCCCAACCTTCAGGAAGTTTACCATCAATCGCCATGCGTAATTGTCTTGCTAAATCTGGATGCGCGTTTTCATATTCAGCAAATAAAGCATTCCATTCCGCTTCTTTTTTCTCTCCTGCTTCTTTTACTACTTTTTCAAAATGAGCATACACTTCATTTGGAACGTAAAAGTCTTCTTCAAACGTCCAATTATACGCTTCTTTCGTTAATTTAATTTCATCTTTCCCAAGCGGAGCACCGTGCACATCGGCTGTTCCCGCTTTGTTTGGTGAGCCATAACCGATCGTTGTCTTCACTTCAATTAATGTTGGGCGTTCCAAATCTTTTTGAGCTTCAGCAATCGCTTGAGCAATTTCTTCAATGTTATTGCCGTCTTCTACACGAATGTATTGCCATCCGTACGCCTTGAACCGTTGCTCCACACTTTCTGAGAAAGAAAGATTCAATTCGCCATCAAGTGAAATATCATTCGAATCATAAAGAACAATGAGGCGACCAAGCTTTAAGTGACCAGCTAACGAAGCAGCTTCTGCAGAAACTCCTTCCATTAAGTCACCGTCGCCACAAATGGCATATGTAAAATGATTAATGATTTCGAATTTGTCCTTGTTGTATGTAGCTGCTAAATGACGTTCTGCCATTGCCATTCCGACAGCCATCGCAATCCCTTGGCCAAGCGGTCCAGTCGTCGCTTCTACACCCGGTGTATGACCGTATTCTGGATGGCCTGGTGTTTTACTTCCCCATTGGCGAAACTGTTTAATGTCTTCCATTGTGACGTCATAGCCACTTAAATGAAGCAAGCTATACAATAGCATCGAACCGTGTCCTGCTGATAATACAAAACGATCGCGATTGAACCATTTTGGGTTGCGCGGATTATGGTTCATAAACTTTGTCCACAATGTATACGCCATTGGTGCAGCTCCCATTGGCATTCCTGGGTGGCCTGAATTTGCTTTTTCAATCGCATCAATCGACAACGTACGAATTGCTGCAATCGATAATTGTTCAATAGAGTGTGTCATCATCTTCATCCTTTCGTTTGCAAACATTCTCATCTTTTATGATATAGAAAAGTTCGTAAAATGTACAATGCTTCACAACATTTTTTTTGACAAACTGACGAAAAAAAGAGAACATCTATCAGTATGTTCTCCATCATACGCATATTAATGCAGTCGTTTTTTCTTACTGTCCTTTAATTTTTTTGGAGTGACATCATTTCCGTTTGGATCAATGACTTTTACATGATGCAATGTTTCGATCATCGACGCACGAAACGCAGCAATATACTCTGTGCGAAGTTGAAGCTGTTCCTGTTTTTCTTTAGGCGTCAGACCTTCCATTTTTGCTTTTTTAGCTAACGCATTAATTCTTGCTATTTTTTCAGAAGATAACATTTAGCCTCATCCTTTTGTATTTACTTCTCATCCGTACCATCATACAAAAATTTTTCATTGTTGACAAGTTGATCATATTCTTTGTATCGTCGATGCACGGTCGCTTTTGATACATCATAACCAAGTGAACGAAGCGTAGCAGCAATCTCAGCGAACGTTAAGTGATTTTGACGCAACCGAATAATGTCTTCAATTGGTACATCTTTTCGATCACGCCCAGCGTGTTCACCTACGTTGCGCAAATTATTTTCCGGTCGATAGCCGTTTTGAACAGCTCGCTGCATCCCACGTTTAATTTTTAAATTATGTATTTTCCTTTGATACTCTTCTACGATACTGATGATTTCCAACACCATCGAATCCGCCTCTGACAGCTGAAGCTCCCCACGATGGCTCACCGTATACACCCGGATACCTTCTTTTTGTAAACAACGAAGGAGAGCAATTTTTGCATTCCCACGTCCAAGTCTTGTCTCATCTTGTACGAGAACGACATCAATGCGATGTTGCTTGATCGTATCAAGCAACTCCATAATCCCTTCCCGTTCGATGTCGTAGCCACTTGCCTGCTCTTGAATAATTTTGACCACATTCATTTCGTATTCTGCTGCAAGCTGTTCTAACTCTGCTTTTTGTCTTTGTAACGACGTTTCTTGCGTCTCTTTCGTTGTACTTACACGACAATAAATAATGGCGTTCATTCGTCATCCCTTTCTTTACTGTCTATTAGCAACAAGCTGATTTTTGCTATTTGATTTTAACACAGGAATGACAATTTTCTCACCAATAATTAATCGTTCGTCTGAACGGTCGTTTACTGACATCACCCATTGAATGAATTGTTCATGGGACAATTGATGTTCATGTTTGTATTTGTCCGCAAGCCCCCATAACGTATCACCAGCTGATACAGTAATCTCAACATATTTTTGTTTATCAACCGATTGTGTGACGTGCAAAAACGCCCAAACGAACAATACACTAAATAAAAACATCACGGCATAATGTATTTTCCCCATACCTTCTACCCCCTAAAAACAGAACGTTTGTTTGTTTTTATAATAACGAGAACTTCTGTTCGTGTCAACTATGTTTTCGAACTTATGTTTGTATTCAAAACAATAATTATGTTATAATATGGGCAAAGATGAAAAGGAAGAGGTGTATAATAATGGCGAAATTATCAAAACGACAACAACAAATATTAGATTTCATTAAACAAGAAGTACGTACAAAAGGGTATCCACCATCAGTGAGGGAAATTGGAGAAGCAGTCGGTTTAGCATCAAGTTCGACCGTTCACGGTCATCTAGCTCGTTTAGAAAGCAAAGGCTTCATTCGACGCGATCCAACAAAACCACGCGCCATTGAAATTTTGGACGAGTACGAATCCATCCCAAAGACTAACGTCATCAACGTTCCAATCGTCGGAAAAGTAACAGCTGGACAACCGATTACCGCAATCGAAAACATTGAAGAATATTTCCCTCTTCCAGAACGATTCGTCTCACCAGATGACCAAGTATTTATGTTACAAATTGTCGGAGAAAGTATGATTGAGGCTGGTATTTTAGACGGAGACTACGTGATCGTCCGTCAACAACAAACGGCTAATAACGGAGATATCGTTGTAGCGATGACAGAAGAAAACGAAGCAACCGTCAAACGTTTCTTTAAAGAGAAAGACCACATTCGCCTGCAACCTGAAAATTCATCCATGGAGCCGATCATTGTTTCGAATGCAATGATTTTAGGAAAAGTGATTGGTGTATATCGTTCAATTCATTAAAAAAGCTAACGGAGAAAACCGTTAGCTTTTTTAGTAAAGGCTCATATATTGTTCGCGTTCCCATGGATGTACCGCTGTACGGAACATATCCCATTCAATTTCTTTTGCTTCAACGAAATGTTCAAATAAATGTTTGCCGAGCGCATTGACGATTACTTCATCTGATTTTAAGTTTTGTAGCGCTTCCGCTAATGTTGCAGGCAAATCAACAATACCTTCTTCTAAACGCTCTTCTTTTGTCATTACATAAATGTTTCGGTCAACCGGTGCTGGCGGTGTCAATTTATTTTTAATGCCGTCTAATCCCGCAGCCAACAATACAGCCATCGCCAAGTATGGATTTGCTGCTGGGTCTACACTACGCACTTCAATACGTGTGCTCATGCCACGTGATGCCGGGATACGGATCAATGGACTACGGTTGCGTGCTGACCATGCAACGTAACAAGGTGCTTCATAGCCCGGAACGAGACGCTTATATGAGTTTACTGTTGGATTTGTTACTGCTGTAAAGTTCGGAGCATGCTTTAACACACCCGCAATAAACTGCAATGCTGTCTCGCTGAGTTGCAATTGACCATTCGGATCAAAAAAGGCATTTTCACCATTTTTAAAGAGCGACAAGTTGCAGTGCATGCCCGAGCCGTTTACACCAAAAAGAGGTTTTGGCATAAATGTTGCATGTAAACCGTGTTTACGTGCGACTGTTTTTACAACAAGTTTAAAGGTTTGAATGTCATCACACGCTTTTACCGCATTAGCATACTTGAAGTCAATTTCATGTTGCCCAGGTGCGACTTCATGGTGGGATGCTTCAATTTCAAAACCCATCTCTTCTAGCTCTAATACAATATCACGACGGCAGTTTTCACCTAAATCTGTTGGTGCTAAATCGAAGTAACCACCATTATCGTTTAACTCTAACGTTGGCTCTCCTTTTTCATCTAACTTGAATAAGAAAAACTCTGGCTCTGGACCTAGGTTAAACTCTGTAAATCCGAGCTCTTCCATTTGTTTCAATACACGTTTTAAATTATAACGAGGACAACCTTCAAATGGTGTACCATCTGGATTGTAAATGTCGCAAATAAAACGAGCTACCTTTCCTTTTTCAGCTGTCCACGGAAAAATAACAAATGTGTCTAAATCAGGGTATAAATACATATCTGATTCTTCAATACGGACAAATCCTTCGATCGATGATCCGTCAAACATCATTTTATTATCGAGCGCTTTTTGTAGTTGGCTTACAGGGATTTCAACGTTTTTAATCGTCCCAAGAATGTCTGTAAACTGTAAACGAATATACTTTACATTTTCTTCACTTACAATACGAAAAATATCTTCTTTCGTGTACTTAGCCATTACATATTCCTCCCCCAAAATAAAAAAGATCATTTGTGTAAAAAACATAAACTTTTAATGGAAAAAGCGAGCAATATCTCCTTGACGAAGTGAGGCACGATTAAAACGACCCGCTTCCATTAATTCGGCACGTAACAGTTTGCGTAATTCCGCTTCGGATAAATCTTGTTTCACTACTTTTGGCGCGACAGGTGGTACGGTGTCCGCATGCTGGTGCTGACGTGAGGCAAAAATTTGTTTAATGCCTGCTAAATTAACACCTTGTTCGATTAAATCTTTAATTTCGAGCAACCGATCCACGTCGTTAAACGAAAATAACCGGCGATTGCCTTCTGTTCGCGCAGGTGAAACGAGACCGTGTTCCTCATAATAGCGAATTTGTCGAGCTGATAAATCCGTTAACTGCATGACGATACCGATAGGAAATAACGGCATGGAGCGACGAATGTGACTATTCATGTCGACCCCTCCTTACGTAATACGTATTTTTATTTTATTCTATGTTATTTTATATGTCAACAGTATGTTATATTTTATCACATGTTTTTTTCTGAAAATATTTTATAATTTAATTAATTGTTTCTCAAGCAACCGATCAATAGCGATACAAACAGCAATTTTAACGTGCGAGTACGTCAATCCCCCTTGCACGTATGCAACATATGGCGGACGAATGGGTCCATCGGCTGATAGCTCAATACTTGCCCCTTGAATAAATGTGCCTGCCGCCATAATGACGTCATCTTCATATCCTGGCATATAGTTCGGGTATGGAGTAAAGTGCGCATTAACCGGCGAGGCAAATTGAATCGCTTGACAAAACGCAATCATTTGCTCTGCATCGTCAAATTGTACCGATTGAATTAAATCTGTACGTGTAGCATTCCATGTCGGGTACGTATTCATGCCGATGCGTTCGAGCATCGCCGCTGTAAAGACCGCCCCTTTCAACGCTTGTCCGACGACATGTGGTGCTAAGAAAAAACCTTGATACATTTCTTGCAAACTGTATAACGAGGCGCCCGCTTCTGCTCCAATTCCCGGTGATGTCATTCGGTATGCGCACATTTCAATATATTCGCGTTTACCAACGAGATATCCTCCTGTTTTCGCTAATCCACCCCCAGGATTTTTAATGAGCGAACCAGCGATTAAATCAGCGCCAACATGGCACGGCTCTTGCTCTTCGACAAATTCCCCGTAACAGTTATCGACAAAAACGACAACGTCTTGTTTGATCGCTTTTACAAAATCAATCATTTCTTTAATTTCAGCAATAGTAAACGAGGGGCGCGGGTCATACCCTTTAGAGCGTTGAATGCCGATCATTTTCGTTCGTTCATTGATTGCTTGTTTGACCGCTGCAAAATCGACTTTCCCTTCGTTTGTAAGCGGTACGCTGTTGTAGCCGATATGAAACTCTTTTAACGAACCAATTCCTTTACCGCGAATGCCAACGATTTCTTCTAGCGTATCGTACGGTTTACCGGTAATGTACAACAGTTCATCACCTGGACGTAAAATGCCGAATAAGGCAATTGTAATGGCGTGCGTACCAGAAATAATTTGTGGACGAACGAGCGCCGCTTCCCCACCGAATACGTCCGCATACACTTTTTCAAGCGTGTCGCGTCCTATGTCATCATAGCCATATCCTGTCGATGGAATAAAATGTGCGTCGCTTACTTGGTGACGACGAAAGCTTTGTAATACGCGATATTGATTGTAGTCAATGCGCTCGTCAATCGCCCGATGAATCGGCGCAATTTGTGCTTCAATTTCTTTAACGAGTGCAGAAATCATTTCTCCGTGTGTTAAATGTTGAAACATAAAAAAACCCTTTCTATTTTTGATATGCTCTTAGCTGTAACAAAAGTGAGTGTTCTCGCAATAAATAGCCGCTGCATTCATACATGCTGCTTTGTTCGTTGTAGTGCATGTGTCGCACAATCGTTTCTGTTTTTAGCTGTGCAAGCAATTTTCCTTCAAACGCTGGAATCGTCACGTCGTAACGCTCCATTGCTTCAGTTATTTTTTCTTCGATAAATTGGCGCAAGTTTTGAACGTCTTGTTCATGGAACGCACTCACTAACATATAATCCGTTTTCGGGCTTGGGACAAAACTTGGAAGGACAATGTCTCGTTTGTTATAAATCGTCGCAATCGGAATCGTTGTCGCCTCCAATTCTTCGAGCAAGCGATAAACAGTTTGTTCATGTTGAATATAATCCGGATTCGATGAATCGACAATATGTAAAATCAAATCGGCTTCTTTCACTTCTTCTAGCGTCGAACGAAACGCCGCGACGAGCGTTGTCGGCAAGTCTTGAATAAAGCCGACCGTGTCCGTCAACAGCGCGGTATAACCGCTTGGCAGGACAAGTTTTCTCGTGAGTGGGTCTAGTGTAGCAAACAATAAATTTTCTTCAAACGCATCCGCGTTCGTTAGGCGGTTAAAAAGCGTTGATTTGCCAGCGTTCGTATAGCCGACGAGCGCGATTTGAAACACCGCATTTTTCTTCCGCCGCTCGCGATAGCGTTCGCGATGTTCGACAATGACTTTTAGTTGCGCTTTAATTTCATCGATACGGCGGCGAATATGACGACGGTCTGTTTCGAGCTTCGTTTCCCCTGGTCCTCTCGTTCCAATTCCACCACCTAATCGGGAAAGTGCTGCGCCTTGCCCACTTAAGCGAGGCAAAATGTATTGCAATTGGGCAAGTTCGACTTGTAACTTCCCTTCTTTAGAGCGCGCGCGGCTTGCGAAAATGTCTAAAATAAGCTGCGTTCGGTCAATGACGCGTACGTTTAACAACTTTGCTAAGTTACGGTTTTGGCTTGGCGACAGCTCATCATTAAAAATGACGACATCTGGCTCAAATTGTTCGACAAGACGCACTAGCTCGTCGACTTTTCCTTTTCCGATATATGTAGCCGGGTGAATCGTGTCCCGTTTTTGCGTAAGGGTGATGACTACCTCGCCATTTGCTGTATGAACGAGCGAAGCAAGCTCCTCTAGCGAATACGAAAATCGTTCATCATCAACATGCGGCAATTGACATCCAACAACAATGACCCGTTCTTTTTCCATATTTCCCCTCTTTCCTATTGAACATCTGTTCTCATCATAACAAATCTCATTTAAAAGCGCTACGGCTGAAAAATGATCATTGATTTTTTTATATTTTATACATAAAATTTTAACGTAATGTTACATAACGGAAAGGATTGCGATGATGACTTGGGAAGTATTAAGTATAATTGGCACTGTTGCTTTTGCGATTAGCGGGGCCATTGTCGCCATGGAAGAAGAATACGATATTTTGGGGGTTTACATTCTCGGAATTGTAACCGCATTCGGCGGCGGTGCTGTACGCAACGTATTAATTGGCGTACCTGTATCTGTCCTTTGGCAACAGCAAACACTTTTTTTTATCGCGTTTATCGCGATGACTATTGTTTATTTGTTTCCACACAAAATGCTGCCACATTGGCAACGTTGGGGAAACTTTTTTGATGCTCTCGGATTATCAGCCTTCGCCATTCAAGGAGCATTATATGCTGTTCAAATGAATCGCCCGTTAAGTGCAGTCATTGTTGCTGCTGTATTGACTGGAAGTGGAGGCGGAATGATTCGCGATGTGTTAGCAGGAAGAAAACCTCTCGTATTGCGTGATGAAATTTATGCTGTTTGGGCGATTTTAGCGGGTGTTGCGGTCGGAACCGGTATCGCACATTCTCCAGTCAGCTTGTATGTATTGTTCATTGTCGTTGCGACATTACGCATTTTATCGTATACATACAACTGGAAATTGCCGAATAAATCGTTAAAAACAAACAACTAAAGCAGGAGCCCTCAAAGAGGGGTCCTGCTTGTTTATCCTTCCCATCTCTCCACAATGGTCGCGGTTGCCATGCCGTGCCCGATGCAAATTGTTAATAAGCCGTAGCGCCCCTTTCGTCGTTCAAGTTCGTGAATGAGCGATGTCATGAGTTTGGCGCCCGTTGCGCCGAGCGGGTGACCTAAGGCGATGGCACCACCGTTGACGTTCACTTTCGAGAGCGGGACACCGGTTTCTTTTTGCCAAGCGAGGACGACAGATGCGAACGCTTCGTTAATTTCGACAAGGTTGATATCTTCAATCGTGAGGTTCGCTTTTTGCAATACTTTTTTCGTCGCCGGAATGACACCGTCAAGCATGTATGTCGGGTCGGAACCAACGACGGTTTGGGCAACGATTTTTGCTTTTGGCTTCAAGCCGAGGCGAAGCGCTGTTTCGCGCTCCATCAGTAGCGCTGCCGCTGCACCGTCACTCATTTGGCTTGCATTTCCAGCGGTAATTTTTCCGTTTTGTTTAAAAACAGGCTTCAACGCTGCTAGCGCTTCAAGCGATGTATCTTGGCGCGGTCCTTCATCGAAGGTTACGATGATGTCGTTTCCGTCTTTATCAAGCCCATTGACTGGTACAATTTCTTCGGTGAAACGACCTTCTGCTTGCGCTCGAAGTGCCCGTTGATGGCTTTCGTACGCATATTTATCTAATTGCTCTCTCGTCAATCCGTATTTTTCGGCAATCAATTCGGCAGAAATGCCTTGGTGAACAAATTCGTATTTTTCATGGAGCGATGATGGAATCGTTCGCTCGTTTCCGTCGCTTAAAATCGGCACTTTCGTCATGCTTTCTACACCAGCTGCAATCGTAATATTCATATCGCCTGATTTAATTTCTTGCGCAGCGAAATGAATGGCTTGCTGGCCTGAACCGCACATGCGGTTGATTTGCACCGCGGGAACTTCTATCGGAAAGCCTGCCTCAAGCGCTGCTAAACGCCCGATATTATACCCTTGCTCGCCAATCGGTGTCACACACCCCATCACAATATCTTCAATCAATTGCTTTTCCACCCCAGCACGCTTAACAACTTCCTCAAGCACAATGGCCGCTAAATGAACCGGATGTTTGTCGCGAAACACCCCGTTTCGCTTGCCGACAGGAGTGCGTACCGCTTCGACAATGACTACTTCGCGCATGCTTTTCCCTTCTTTCATTCGTATGTGTAAAATCCTTTGCCTGTTTTTCGTCCGAGATGCCCTGCTTCGACGAGTTTACGGAGCGTCTGTGGCGGACGAAACCGGTCGCCATATGCTTCTGTCATATTTTCGCTGACAAACAACATCGTATCTAACCCGACTAAATCGGCAAGTTCAAGCGGCCCCATCGGATAATTCAGCCCGAGACGAATCGCTTTGTCGATATGCTCCGCAGAAGCGACCCCTTCTTCATACATGCGAATGCATTCGATCATATGTGCAGCTAGCGCCCTTGTTGTCACAAATCCTTGCATATCTTTTACGATGACTGTTTCTTTGCCGATTGCTTCCGATAGTTGCTGAATCGCTTCAATCGTCTGCCCGGACGTCGCCACGCCTTTCACAATCTCAATGAGCTTCATCACTGGCGCTGGGTTAAACCAATGCATGCCGACGACTTGGCTCGGACGCTTCGTCGCTGCGGCAATCGCGGTAACGCTTAATTCCGACGTATTTGTTGCTAAAATCGCTTCTTGTTTCGCGTAACGGTCAAGCTGTTCAAACACTTGTTTTTTGAGCGGTAAATGTTCTGGCACCGCTTCAATGACAACGTCCGCTTCTTTTACTGCTTCTTGCAAGTTCGTTTCGGTTTGAATGCGTGAAAGGATAGCCGCTGCCTCTTGTTCTTGTAGTTTGCCAGCCTTTACAAAACGAAAAAGGCTTTTTTGAATGGACTGCATTCCTTTTTCAAGCGCCGCATCAGAAATATCATATAAATAAACCATTTTCCCGCCCATCGCTAGCGATTGGGCGATGCCGCTTCCCATTAAACCAGCACCAATCACCGCAATCATTTCCATTGCAACCTCTCCTATTGAACGTTTGTAAAATAATCGCGCAATTGTTCACGCAATTTCATTTTTAAAAACTTCCCGACACTTGTTTTCGGAATTTCGTTCATAAAGACAATGTCATCTGGCAACCACCATTTCGCAAACTGCGGTCGTAAAAAGTCGTATAGTTCCTCTTTTGTCACATGTTTTCCTTCTTTTACTACGACGCAAGCAATCGGGCGCTCTTGCCACTGTGGATGCGGAACTGCCACAACGGCCGCTTCAAATACTGCCTCGTGCGCCATCAAAGCATTTTCTAAATCAACAGATGAAATCCATTCCCCACCGCTTTTAATGACGTCTTTTGTCCGATCGACGATTTTAATAAACCCTTCTTCGTCTACTGTCACGACATCGCCTGTATAGAGCCACCCATTGCGAAACGCGTCTTTGCTTCGCTCGTCGTTATAATATTCATCGGCAATCCACGGGCCGCGCAAGCATAGTTCCCCCATTTCCGTTCCGTCCCACGCCACTTCGCCGTCTTTGCCAATCACCTTCATTTCTACCCCAGGGACAAGAAACCCTTGCTTCGCACGGATGTCCAATTTTTCTTCGTTCGATACGTGCTGCTGGTAGCTTTTGAGGCGCGACAAAACAACAAGCGGGCTCGTTTCTGTCATACCATAGGCATGTATAAACGGAATGCCATATTTTTCTTCAAAGGCGCGAATCATTCCTTTCGGCGCTGCTGAACCGCCGCATAAAATGCGTGTCACGCTGCGTAAATCGTACGCGCCTTTCTCCAATTCGTTCAATAACCCAAGCCAAACAGTCGGCACACCAGCCGCAAGCGTCACTTTCTCTTGCTCCATCAGCTCGGCTAATATTTTCGGCGTAAATGCCGCCCCCGGCATGACAAGCGTCGTCCCGAACCAAACCGCTGCAAACGGCAAGCCCCACGCATTCGCATGAAACATCGGCACAACCGGCAGCGCCACATCCGATTCCGACAATGCCGCACTATCGGCAAGCCCTAGCGCCATGCTATGGAGAACGATGCCGCGATGGGAGTACAACACGCCCTTCGGATTTCCGGTTGTTGCGGATGTATAGCACATGCCAGCAGGGTGATGTTCGTCGATATCTTTAACAAATGAAATCGGCTCGGCTTTTTTCAGCAATTCCTCATAATGATAAACGGGCGCAAGCGTCGTCTGCGGAATCGCCGGTTCATCGGTCATAACGATAAACGCCTCAACGTTTATTTCATCTTTCACCCGTTCAATGAGCGGTAGTAAGTCGTCATCAATCAATAGTACGCGGTCATTCGCATGGTTAATAATGTAGGCGATATGTTGCGGCGACAGGCGAATGTTAATTGTATGCAACACCGCCCCGATGCCTGGAATGGCAAAATACGCTTCTAAATGGCGATGATGGTTCCACGCAAACGTACCGACGCGGTCCCCTATATTTACCCCGAGCGTTCGCAGTGCACCAGCAAGCTTTCTTGTCCGTTCGCCAATTTCTTTATACGTATGGCGGACAATACCGTTCTTCATCCGCGAAATGACTTGTTTTTTCGGAAAAAACAGTTCTGCCCGTTCAAGCATTGTCGAAATATTTAATGGAATGTTCATCATGTGCATACCCCCTCCTAAAGCTCAAGATGTTTGGCGATGATCATTTTCATCACTTCATTCGTGCCGGCATAAATAGCGGTAACCGGAATGTCGCGATAACGTCTTGCAATCTCGTATTCTTCCATATAGCCATAGCCGCCATGAAGCTGCATTCCCTCTGCCGCTATACGTTTGGCCATTTCTGTCATCCACCATTTTGCCATCGATACGTTCGCTACTACGTGTTTCCCCGCGATATGTTGTTCGATGACATCGTCAAGAAACGCGCGCCCTAGTGCAATTTCCGTCGCCATTTCCGCGAGCCGAAATTGGACAGTTTGAAATTGGCTAATCGTTTTCCCAAACGCCGTACGCTCCTTGACGTATTGTTTTGTTAAGTCAAACATCACTTCTGCCGCTGTCTGTGCCGCAATGGCAACAATGAGCCGCTCTTGCTGCAGTTTTTCCATCAAATAGTAAAATCCTTTTCCTTCTTCCCCAAGCAAGTTTTCAGCGGGAACTTTTGCATCGCTAAAAAATAACTCGGCTGTATCTTGGGCATGCAATCCGACTTTTTCTAGTTTCCGACCGCGTGTAAACCCCGGTGTTGCGCGCTCGACAACAAGAAGGCTTATTCCTTTATGCGGTGGGGTTGCTTGCGGATTTGTTTTGCAGACGACAATCACTAAATCCGCATGAATGCCGTTTGTAATAAACGTTTTTTGTCCGTTGACGATATAGTCGTCGCCTTGTTTCACCGCCGTTGTCGCAATGCCCGCCAAATCAGAACCTGCCCCTGGTTCAGTCATCGCAATGGCGGTAATGATTTCCCCAGACACGCATTTTGGCAGCCATTTTTTCTTCTGCTCTTCTGTTCCATATGATGCGATATACGGCACGACGATATCGTTATGCAAGCCGATGCCGACAAGGCTTGATCCTACTTTCTCTAACTCTTCATTGATGACGACTGAATAGCCGAAATCAGCACCAAACCCACCGTATGTTTCGTCTACCCACGGACAAAGAAACCCGTTCTCCCCCATTTTCCACCAAAATTCCCGTGGAATGATTCCTTGTTTTTCCCACTCGTCATAAAACGGATATGCTTCTTTTTGTAAAAACTTGCGGAACGCCTCACGAAAAATGTGATGTTCTTCGTGCAAATACGTTGCCATGTTGTCACCACCCTATGATTGCGACATTTTTTTCATTTGCTCGCGCAACAAAAATTTTTGGATTTTCCCGCTCGCATTACGTGGCAACGCATCGACAAAATAGTAGGCACGCGGCCGTTTATACGGAGCGAGCTTATCGCTTTGTTTACAAAACGCCTCCAACTGTTCCACGGTGAGCTGTGGATCCTTTCTCACAACAAACGCAACGACTTTTTCTCCCCATAAAGCATCCGGCTCGCCAAGCACTGCAACATCAAGCACGCTTTCATGTTCATAAAGCACATCTTCTACTTCGCGTGGATAGACGTTTTCGCCACCGCTAATAATCATGTCATCGACGCGGTCGGCAACGTATAAATAGCCATCTTCATCCATATAGCCTAAATCGCCGGAATGATACCAGCCTTTATACATCGCTTTTTCCGTCGCATCTTCACGGTTGTAGTAGCCGACCATCATGCATGGGCCTTTGACGATAATTTCGCCAACTTGTCTCGGTGGCAAGATGTCCTCTGGATCAGACGGACCGTCTTCGCGCGGTTTGACGATGCGAATTTCGTGGTTTAAGCACGCGCGCCCGGCAGATCCTGCTTTCGTTAATTGCTCATCTTCGTATAAAAACGTTACAGCTGGCCCCATTTCCGTCATGCCGTACGCTTGAATTAAGTCAATGCCTAACCGCTCTTTGCATTCTTTTACAAGCACTGGCGCCATCGGAGCAGCTCCGTATAATCCGATGCGAAGCGACGATAAATCATAATCGGACAATTTTTCTTGCAAAAGCATATTCCACATTGTCGGTGCAGCAAATAATACGGTGATTCTCTCTTGCTCGATGACGTTTAATACTTGTTTCGGGTCAAAGTGGTGAACGATGACGTTTGTTGCCCCAGCGTGCACACGCGGAAGGAAGCAACAGTGCAATTCTGCGCAATGAAACATCGGGGCGGTGACAAGCCCCCGCTCTGTTTCGCGAATGCGCATCACAGAATTGCAAATCAAGCTTTGCTCGACCATGTCGCGATGTCGATGCATCACTCCTTTTGGCCGTCCTGTCGTTCCGCTTGTGTACATAATGGCATACAAATCATTTTCGGAAACGTCTATTGCTGGAAGTTCATCGCTTGCATGTTGGATTTGTTCGTGATAAGAAGAAGCATATGCTGGCACTTGTCCGTCAATGATCCAAAAAGAGATGTGTGGAAATTCATGATGGATGGCTGTGATTTGTGGTTGGACCGCTTGTTCAAATAATACGATTTTTGGATTGGCATCGGTTAAAATGTAAGCGATTTCTTGTGAACGTAATCGAAAATTAATTGGGTTGAAAACAGCGCCAATTTTCGCACACGCAAAAAAAGCAGTAGCAAGTTCTGCCGTATTAAATAACACCGTTGACACGCGATCTCCTCTCTTGACCCCCGCTTTCAAGAAAGCGTTTGCAAGTTTGTTCACTTCTTTTTCCCATGCTTCGTACGTATAACGAAGCCCGGTACGAACATCAACAAGCGCTTCTTTTTTTGGGAACTTCCTTACAGACTGTGAAAATAACTCTCCAATCGTAATGTACAAAAAAATCCCTCCTCACTTTTTTATATTAATATAAACAATATTTTTTATTTTCAGACTATATTCTACGAAATAAGAAGAAACCCTTCTTTCGTACATAAAAAATAAGGAAGGTTTTCCTTCCCTATTTATTCAACCACTAAATCACGTTCTCGTATGATCATGAGCTCTTTTTTGTCATAGCGTCCTTCATGTAATAAACGTACCGCTTGTTTTCGAATTGCTTTTTCAATCAAGTTTCGAATGTAACGACCGTTACTAAACTTCCTTTGGAACCCCCCTACCAGTAACTGTTCAATATGTTCACGTAGTTTTCGTTCTGCATCGGAAGTAAGCTCATATTCCCTTATGTGAAGCATTTGTTTTGCAATTTGTACAAGCTCCTCTGCTGTGTAATCAGGAAACTCAAGCATCAACGGAAAACGTGATGGCAATCCTGGATTTAACGACAAAAAATAATCCATTTCAGCCGGATACCCTGCTAAAATCACAACTAAATCATCAGAAAAATCTTCGACTCCTTTTACTAACGTATCGATCGCTTCTTTTCCAAAATCTTTTTCCCCTCCACGTGCTAACGAATATGCTTCATCAATAAATAAAATTCCCCCGCGCGCCTTTTTAATTAAATCACGTGTTTTATTTGCTGTATGACCAATGTATTCACCAACTAAGTCAGCACGTTCTGCTTCAATAAAGTGTCCTTTGGATAACACGTTCATTTCTAAAAATAACTTCCCAAGAATACGAGCAACTGTCGTTTTTCCTGTACCTGGGTTCCCTTTAAAAATCATATGAAGCGATTGCTTATTCCCTTTTAATCCGTTCGCTTGACGTGCTTTATTAATATATAACCACGCGTAAATTTCCTTAATTAATTTTTTCACTTCACTCAGCCCAACTAGTTCATCTAGCTCTTTTTGAATGTCTTTCAACACAGCATGTTGATGATAATCAATTCGATTGGCCGTTTCTTCTTTCGTCAAGTAATTGACGTTTTTAGCATTAAGTACGATATTAATTTGACTTTTCGTTTGCTTCATTGTCAACTCTGACAAGGCGACGTCACCTCTCCTTCACCGTTGCTTCTTTTACTAATATACGCTGTTCATATCCATTTCGTGACAAACGCCTAGCGAAAAAAATCGCCCACCTCATTCGGTGAGCGATTTAGCTTATTCGATCTCAATTTTCACATTTTTTTGTGGCGCAAATGTAGAAATCGCATGTTTATAAATTAATTGTTGTTTTCCATCAACTTCTAATAACACTGTAAAATTATCAAATCCTTTCACTAGACCGCGTAATTGAAATCCATTTAACAAAAATACAGTGACCGTTGTTCCTTCCTTACGCAACTGGTTTAAAAACTGATCTTGAATATTTATTGTGTTCTTCATTGCTTCGTCCTCCTCTTTTCTCTCTACATTACGTCTACATATTCGACTGAAAGCGAAACTTTCCTTCTATGTAATGCAAAATTTCATTTACTCGCATCGAAAACATCGTATCCTCCGTCATATCAAACCATTGAACGGGCATTTGATTGCGAAACCATGTCAACTGGCGCTTCGCATAGCGACGCGAGTTTTGCTTCAATTGTTCAATAGCTTCTTCTAGTGTGATAAGTCCATCTAAATACGAATACAACTCTTTATAACCGATCGCTTGAATTGCCTGACAATCGCGTACACCTTTTTCGTGTAACCGTTTCACTTCTTCGATCAATCCTTGAGCAATCATCTGATCTACTCGCTTATTAATACGCTCATACAATTTTTCACGTTCCATTGTCAGTCCAATCAATGCTGTGTTATAAACGAGTTGCCGCTTTTGTTCTTTTAGCCATTCCGTCATCGTTTTCCCTGTACAATGGTAAATTTCTAATGCACGAATGACGCGGCGAACATTATTTGGATGAATACGCTCGGCACTTATCGGATCAATTTTTTTTAATTGCTCATAAAGTTCAATCGACGAACATCGTTCTAGCGATTGACGATACAAATCGTTTGATGGAGCATTCGAAAATTGGTAATCATAGATGACAGATTGGATATATAGTCCTGTGCCTCCAACGATGATTGGAAGTTTTCCTCGATTCGTAATCTGTTGAATAAGCGATCGAGCAAGCGTCTGGAACTCTGCAACGGAAAAAGATTCATACGGCTCTTTTATATCAAGTAAATGATGCGGGATTCCTTCCATTTCTTCTCTTTGAATTTTTGCTGTTCCAATATCTAATCCTTTGTACACTTGCATCGAGTCACCATTAATAATTTCCCCATCTAAATGCTTGGCCAACTCTATACTCATTTTCGTCTTCCCTACAGCCGTTGGCCCAATTAACACAACGACTTTCTCTCCCATAAAATACCACTACTTTCCACTCTAGTTCACATTCATTTATTATAGACAAACGATGTATATTTTATCATCTATTTTGAAAAAAATTTAGCCTTGGGAACAATGTATCCTTCTCTACATGACACGTTTAAACATTTTTTCTAACTCATAAGTGGAAAAATGAATAATAATTGGACGACCATGCGGGCACGTAAATGGATCGCTCGTTTTTCGCAACGATTCAAGCAACGCGAATATTTCGTCGCTACGTAAAAATTGATTCGCTTTAATGGATTGTTTACAGCTCATCATAATCGCAACTTTTTCACGCAGCTGTTTGATATCGACTTTTTTCATCGTTAATACTTGCTTAATCATTTCTTCGATCATTGTCGCCTCTTCCCCTTTTGGAAACCATTGGGGATGGGAACGAACAATGAAACTGTTATGACCAAACGGCTCTAAAAACACACCGCAAGCTGCTAATTCATCACGATGACTGTCAATAAGCAAATACTCGCTTGATGAATAAGTAAACGTCAGCGGGATAAGTAACGGCTGTAATTCATTTGTCACTGTTGCTAATTTTTCACGGAAATATTCGTATTTGATCCGCTCTTGTGCCGCATGTTGATCAATAATATACAAACCATTTTCATTTTGAGCTAAAATATACATCCCATGCATTTGTCCAATCGGATATAATGGCGGAATGCGCTCTTGGTTTGTTTCATCTGTTACATGTTTGTTTTCAACGATTGGTTCGACATCAAGCGGTTTCGTATCCTTCTCGTAAACATGTTCTTCTCGTTCCTCTACCACCATTCGTTCTTCTTTTTCCTTTCCTTGTTCACGATGTGAAATGGTTGTACGCGGAGGAACAATATGCGATTCTTTGACGACATGTTGAAACGAAAACGTTTGTTGCTCCGTCCTCGGCTTTTCTACTCGCGAGACAGTCACTTCAGGTATTAATGTCTTTTTTTGAAATACATCACGAATAGCGTGCTGAACAACTTCGTTTAATTCGCCTTCTTTGCTAAAGCGGACTTCCAGCTTTGCCGGATGAACATTCACATCTACAAGGAGCGGATCCATAGCTATATTTAAAAATGCAATTGGATGCCGTCCAATAGGAAGAAGCGTGTGATATCCTTCTTCAATCGCTTTATATAGCGGATAGTTTTTAATATATCGTCCATTTACAATCGTTGTCATATAGTTCCGGGAAGCGCGCGTCACTTCAGGTAAAGCAACGTAGCCATCAATCGTAAAATCAAGCGTTTCTGCATGGATCGCAACCATTTTTTTTGCAACATCAAATCCGTAAATCGCTGCTAATACTTGCCGCACATCCCCATTTCCGTTCGTATAAAACAGTTGTTTTCCATTATGTGTTAACCGAAACGAAATGTGTGGATGAGCAAGTGCTAAACGATTCATCACATCAACAACATGCCCAAGTTCGGTATGAATCGTTTTCATATATTTTAAGCGAGCTGGCGTATTGAAAAATAAGTGCGAAACGGTAATATCCGTTCCTTTTCGACTGCTTGTCCGACCATTTTGTACAAGTTCTCCACCTTTTAAGATGAGAAACGTCCCCGGCCCTTCCCCTGTGCTCGTCCTTAGTTCCAAATGTGAGACAGAGGCAATACTAGGTAACGCTTCCCCTCTAAAACCGAGCGTACGAATACGAAATAAATCCGCCTCATCTTTAATTTTGCTCGTTGCGTGCCGTTCGAACGCTAAAAAACAGTCTTCCTCTTCTAATCCATCTCCATTGTCAACAACGCGAATTTTCGCTAATCCCGCTTCTTCTAACTCTACTTCAATGATCGTACTATGGGCATCGATCGCATTTTCAACAAGTTCTTTTACGACAGAAGCTGGACGCTCAACGACCTCTCCTGCCGCAATTTTATTTGCTAACGCATCATCGAGCTTACGAATTTTTCCCACAATTTCCCTCCTTTCATTTTAATAGCTTTTGAATTTCATATAGTTTATTCATCGCTTCAAGCGGTGTCATATCAAGCAACTGAAGAGACTGAATGCGCTTGATCACTTCCTTTTCTTTTTTAGATACGCTCGAACGCTCTTCGTGGTGTTGCTCCTCAAATATGCTCAACTGCTCAAACGCTTCTCTATTTTCTTTCATCACGCCTGTCGAATTTGTTTCAAATTCACGTAAAATTTGTTCCGCTCTTTGAATCAAGTCAAACGGTAACTTCGCTAACTGGGCTACATGAATACCATAGCTTTTATCCGCTGGTCCTTCTTTAATTTTATGCAAAAAGATGACAGTTCCATTTTCTTCAATTGCACTAACATGAACGTTTTTTAAACGCGGCAATTGCTGTTCAAGCGCTGTTAATTCATGATAATGGGTACTAAATAACGTTTTTGCACCAATGCGATCGTGAATGTATTCGATCATTGCTTGAGCAAGCGCCATCCCATCATATGTGGATGTTCCACGTCCAATTTCATCAAATAAAATGAGGCTGTTTTGTGTCGCATGGACGATCGCATGACGCGCTTCTAACATTTCCACCATAAATGTGCTTTGTCCTGCGACTAAATCGTCAGCCGCCCCGATACGCGTAAACACTTGATCAAAAATCGGTAATATCGCTTCTTGCGCTGGAACAAAACATCCAATTTGCGCCATAATAGCTGTTAAGGCGATTTGACGCATATATGTGCTTTTCCCAGACATATTTGGACCTGTAATGAGAAGTATTTCTCGTTCCGCATCCATATAACAGTCATTTGGAACGTAGACATTCGATCCTAGCACTTTCTCCACAACAGGATGTCGCCCGTGTTGAATGACAAGACGGCGATCATAAGAAAACTTCGGTTTACAGTAGTTATATTTTTCACTGACAGTAGCAAAACATTGTAAAACATCTAGTTGACTTATATATTTCGCTAATTTTTGTAAACGAACAATATATTGCTTCACCTGTTCACGAATAGAAACAAACAGTTCGTATTCTAGTTCCATACTTTTTTCTTCTGCTTCTAAAATGAGCGCTTCTTTTTCTTTCAACTCTTTCGTCACAAATCGTTCGGCGTTAGCTAACGTTTGTTTGCGTTCATATCGTCCTTCTGGCAACAAATGCAAATTTGCTTTTGTTACTTCGATGTAATATCCAAACACTCGATTGTAACCAATCTTTAACGACTTAATTCCTGTTAACTCCCGCTCTTTCGCTTCTAACTGCGCAATCCATGTTTTTCCGTTTCGACTAGCATCCCGAAAGCGATCTAACGTTTCATTATAACCATCTTTAATAATTCCACCCTCTTTCACAGAAAGCGGCGGATTTTCTTCAATCGCCTCTTCTAACAATTGAACAAGGTCCTCGCATGCATCTAAACGTTGTGCAAATGATTGAATATGCTCGTCACGCATGTTCATAAGAAGGGTAGAAATGAACGGCACTTGCTTTAACGATTTTTTCAATTGAATGAGATCGCGTGCATTTACATTTCCAAATGCCACACGCCCAGCGAGTCTCTCTAAATCATATACACCGCGCAAATATTCGCGTAATTCTTGTCGCTCGAAATAATGCATGAGCAGTTGTTCAACGATGTGTAACCGCTGCTCAATTTTTTCACGATCTAACAACGGACGGTCAATCCATTGTTTAAGCAATCGTCCCCCCATCGCTGTCATCGTTTCATCAAGAAGCCAGAAAAGAGAGCCCGCTTTCCCTTTCGTTCGAATCGTTTCTGTTAACTCTAAATTTCGTTTGGAATACACATCGATTTTCATATGTTCATCAACTTCATACAACTCTACAGGCTGTAAATGGGCTAAATTCCTTTTTTGCGTTTTAATTAAATAATTTAATAACCTTCCAAACGTCACAAGTAATTTTTCTTGTTTCAAATGAGAAACAATCGATTCACAAGAAGAGGGGATCATTGTTTCATCTTCACACGAAATGGTAAGAGCATATCGCTCCTTCAGAGATTGACATTGTTCTCTGTACTCGGTCGCGACAACGATTTCTTTTGTGCCAATCGAGTAAATTTCATTGAATACATCTTCAAATGAATGAAGCATCGTCATCCGACTTTCCCCTGTTGTTAAGTCAGCATAAGCAAAACCATACGTACCATCTTCAAATGATGTTAGTGAGGCTAAATAGTTGTTCGCTTTCTCTTCCAGTTGCTTTCCTTCCATCACTGTTCCGGGAGTAATGAGTTGCACAACTTCTCGCCGCACGACCCCTTTGGCTGTTTTTGGATCTTCGACTTGTTCACAAATCGCAACTTTATACCCTTTCTCAATTAAACGCTCGATGTACATGGCAGCCGAATGATAAGGCACACCGCACATCGGCACTCGCTCTTCCCCGCCACCATCGCGGCTTGTCAAAGTAATTTCTAACTCTTGTGACGCTTTAATCGCATCTTCAAAAAACATTTCATAAAAATCGCCGAGACGAAAAAACAAAAATGCATCTTTATATTGTGACTTAATTGTTAAATATTGCTGAATCATTGGTGTATAAGTCATAATTTTTCCTCCAACGCCCAAAATATTGACTTCAATTATTATAAAATAAAAACTAGGAAGAATAAACTTCCTAGTTTTTATTGCTTTCTTCTTGAAGAAGCTCTTCATCTAACTGTTCTAATTCCGCGTCAATGTCTTCATCCACTTCGTCTGGTGACGTATCAACTACTGCAATACGAACCTTTGTTTCTCCGATGACTTCTGCTACAAATTCCCGCTCCACTTCAACAGTTACTTTATTCCCTGTTGGGGCAATTGTGCATTCTAAGCAATTTGGCTGTTGAACAACGCGCGCAATCACTTCTTGTTCTTCACTAATAAGTTCTTCATTACGATACTTTAATGGAATGACATCTGTGTACGATACCGTTTCTGTCAACACTTCCGTTTTCGTATTATCGTTGTACGAATACCAAACGTTCACATCATACTTTCCGTGAATTTCAACACTACGATCCACCTTTTTTGCTTCGTATCGATGATTAATAATCCAGCAACCGAGTACGCTCGTCGGACGATGTTGCGCGGAAACAGTATGGGTCGATTGCGTAAACTTTCGCCCTTTCCCTACAACTGCCTTTGTAATAATTTCTCTGTATTGGGACATGAAACAAACCCTCCTCAAAAATGCATTGTTCATTTTATCCTATGCACAGGAAACATAAAAGTGTACATAAAAAAACAATCATTCCGTATAGTTCATTGTATGCAACCCCTTCGAAATATGTGCGAAAAATAAAAAAGAGCCCATATAAAATGGACTCTTTAATGACAATGACCGCAATGGCTATGTTTCACTTGAGCACCTGTTTCTCCACGTAACACATCGCCACCTGTTGATGTAATAATTTCATCTGTCACCGTTTTTGAAATTGTGGATGCAACGAGTTGCAATAAATCGTTAATTTCTACTTGCGATTGTTTAAATTGTTCTACAATTGGAATGTCTGATAGCTGTTCGTAAATCTCGTCAATTTCTGCTTCTACTTTTTTTAGCGCTTCGATTTTCCCATAATGTTGTAAGTTGACAGCTTGTTTTTGTAACGATTTAATTTTAGCAATCATCGTGCGCACTTTTTCATTTTCATGAATTTTTGCTTCTGCTTGTTTAAAAATCTCCACTTCTTCTGTTTCAGCAATCATTTTAGCCAATTCTTTTGCTTTCTGTACGATGTCATCTTTCGTATATTTCGCCACGTTATTTCACCTCAATCGCTTCTTCTACCATTTCTCCGTTTAACGTCCACGTTTTCGCTTCAGTAATTCGCACCTTTACAAGTTGACCAATCGCAGACTTTGGACCAATGAAATTGACAAGCTTGTTTTTGCGCGTATATCCCGCAAGAACATCCGGATTGTTTTTGCTTTCCCCTTCTACTAATACTTCGACAACTTGTCCTTCATATTCCTTCATTTTCTTTGCGGAAATTTCGTTTACTAATGCATTTAATCGTTGTAAACGTTCTTTTTTCACTTCCATCGGAACGTTGTCAACCATTTTCGCTGCTGGCGTTCCTTCACGTGGCGAGTAAATGAACGTAAATGCTGAATCAAATTCCACTTCCCGATAGAGCGACAACGTTTCTTCAAATTGCTCATCCGTCTCATTCGGGAATCCGACAATGATGTCCGTTGTGAGCGCGACACCTGGAATGGCTTCTTTAATTTTACGAACAAGCTCCAAATATTGTTCACGCGTATATTTACGCGCCATCAATTTTAACACTTCACTACTTCCAGACTGTACAGGCAAGTGAATGTGTTCAACTAAATTCCCACCTTTTGCCAACACTTCGATTAAACGGTCATCAAAATCGCGCGGATGACTTGTAGTGAAACGAATGCGTGGAATATCAATTTTGCGTAATTCATCCATTAAATCACCGAGACCATATTTCATATCGGTAAAGTCTTTTCCATACGCATTCACATTTTGTCCTAAAAGAGTAATTTCTTTATATCCTTGTGCAGCTAAGTGACGCACTTCTTGGATAATATCTTCTGGACGGCGGCTGCGCTCTTTACCACGTGTATATGGAACAATACAGTACGTACAAAACTTATCGCAACCGTACATAATGTTAACCCATGCTTTAATATTTCCTTTTCGTACTTTTGGTAAATTCTCAATGACATCGCCTTCTTTTGACCATACTTCAACAACCATTTCTTTTGACATGTACGCTTCTTTCAAAATATACGGAAGACGATGAATATTGTGCGTACCAAAAATCATATCAACGTATTGGAATTGTTTTAAAATTTTATTAACAACTGATTCTTCTTGTGACATACAGCCACATACCCCAAGCAATAAGTCAGGGTTGCTTTGTTTCAATGGCTTTAAGTGGCCAATCTCTCCGAATACTTTGTTTTCCGCGTTTTCACGAATCGCACATGTATTTAATAAAATGACATTTGCATCTTCTGGACGATCCGTCGGCTCATAACCAAGTGCCATAAAAATACCAGCCATCACTTCTGTGTCATGCTCGTTCATTTGACAGCCATACGTACGAATGTAAAATTTGCGGCCATTCCCCATCCCGCGAAATTCTTCAGGAATAGAAAAATCTTTATGATATTTCACTTCCTCTTTTCCACGTTTTTTTGCTTCTTTCAAAGATGGGGGAACAAATACAGTTGAAAAATATTTTTCATAGTCCTGGCTCGTTTTTTGCTTCAGACGCTGTAAATTTTCATCCAAACCGGATTTTTTGTCCGTTGGATGCTCTGTTTCAATTTGTGCTGTGTACTGTAAACGTTGTTTTTCGTTCATCGTTATTCTCCTTTCTTTTGTTTATCAATGCACACTAACATAGTATATTATTTTCAGGACTTTTAAACAATGTTTTTTCCATGAAAAAGAGGATGGCCTCCACCACCCTCTTTTCTGTCTTACATAAACTCTGCAACGAGTTGGTCAAATTTTTCTTTACTAATTGTTAAATCTGCTTCAGTTAGTGGTTTTTCGCTATAACCTGGCACAAGATCTTGATATGATTTGCGCTCTTTATTTTGATAAATAAGCCCTGTCACAAGCCCTTTATGTTTCATTAACGTTTGCATCGCCATTTCGCGATTAGACGGATCGTATCCTTCAATTGAACTTAAGCTCGTTAAATTATCTTTAAACCAATCATATGTGTTCACTTTATTGTATGTGACGCAAGGGCTAAATACGTTAATGAGTGAGAATCCTTTATGCTTCATGCCCTCTTCAATTAATTGCGTCAACTCTTTTAAATCGCTAGAAAAGCTTTGAGCGACGAATGTTGCCCCTGCTGTTAATGCCATTTCCATAATCGACAATGCTGGCTCAACTGACCCTTGTGGCGTACTCTTCGTTTTAAAGCCAACCTCACTTCGCGGTGATGTTTGACCTTTTGTTAAACCGTAAATTTGGTTATCCATAACGATGTACGTAATGTCGATGTTACGTCGAATAGCATGAATGGTATGCCCCATTCCGATCGCAAATCCGTCACCATCGCCACCAGCAGCAATAACAGTCAAATCGCGATTTGCCATTTTTACCCCTTGAGCAATTGGAAGCGCTCGGCCGTGAACACCATGGAAGCCATATGAGTTAATGTAACCAGAAATACGACCGGAACAACCGATACCAGATACAACAACTAGTTCGTGTGGTTCAAGTCCGACATTGGCAGCTGCGCGTTGGATAGCCGCTTGCACAGAAAAGTCGCCACAACCTGGACACCAGTTCGGTTTAATATTATTACGGAAATCTTTAAATGTCGCCATGTTTAAAACAACTCCTTGCATTTTGTATAAACTTCGTGCGGTAAGAACGGGTTGCCATCATACTTCAACACGTTAAATACTTTCTCAGCATGTCCAACGTTCATTTTTAGAATGTTGGCAAGTTGTCCTGTTGCGTTATTTTCAACAACAACAACTTTTTTCGCTGATTGCACAAGCGGCAACATTTCTTCCGTCGGGAACGGATGAATAAGACGAATGTGGGCGTGATTCACTTTTATACCATCGCGCTCTAAACGTTCCATCGCCTCCTCAATCGCCCCACGCGTCGAGTTAAACCCAACGATCAATAAATCCGCATCTTCATGTTGCACATGTTTATGAACTGGTGTAGGGAATTGGATGTGTTTTAGCTTCCGTAAACGTTTATCCATTTGCGCAATACGATTCGCTGCTACTTCGGATGGACGACCTGTTTCATCGTGCTCAACACCTGTCACATGGTGAATGCCGTTTTTCATTCCCGGCAATACACGAGGTGACACGCCATCTTCTGTCACTTCATATCGCTTGAAGCAACCTTTATCTGGAATTTCAGGTAGTTCTCCTGTGACAAGCTTGCCGCGACGAATGTCAATTTTGTCGTACTCGAGCGGCTCTACTGTTTGCTTTCCTAACGAAAGCTGTAAGTCTGTTAAAACGATAACTGGGCATTGATACTCTTCCGCAATGTTAAACGCTTCGACCATATCGTAAAACGCTTCTTGTACAGTGCTTGGAGCAATGACTACTTTCGGAATCTCACCATGTGTGCCGTAAATCATTGCCATTAAATCTGACTGCTCTTGTTTCGTCGGTAAACCTGTGCTCGGACCACCGCGTTGCGTATCAACGATAACGATTGGCGTTTCTGTAATCCCAGCTAATCCAATCGCTTCCATCATAAGCGAAAGACCCGGCCCAGCAGAAGCAGTTAACGTGCGTACCCCTGCGTAGTTTGCACCGATAGCCATTGTACACGCTGCAATTTCATCTTCTGTTTGAATGACTGTACCACCGAACTGCGGAAGCTTTTTAATTAAATATTCCATAATCTCAGAAGCCGGCGTAATTGGATAAGCGGCCATGAAGCGCGCGCCACCAGCTAGTGCACCGAGCGCGATGGCGTCATTCCCAATCATAAACATTCTCTTTTTGCCGTCCGCTTTTTCAAGTTGCATTAATTGAATGTTTTCACCGAGCTGTTCACGCATAAACTGAGCGCCCGCTCTGATTGCTTCCATGTTTTTTGCAACAACTTGTTCACCTTTGCGACCGAAAATCTCCTGAACGACCCCTTCGTATACACTAATGTCAAGACCGAGTACTGCGCTTGAAGCTCCGACTGCAACCATGTTTTTCATTAACGCCGTCCCTAGCTCTGTTGCAATATCAGTAAATGGAACCGCATACAACGTAGCTCTTGACTCGTCTGGAATCGTCGGATTAAACTTCGCATCCGCAATAACGATCCCGCCTTGACGCAACTCATGAAAGTTGAAATCAATCGTCTCCTGGTCAAAAGCTACTAATATATCAAGATCATCGGCAATTGAACGAACTTGTGTCGTGCTAACACGAATTTTATTGTTCGTGTGACCACCTTTAATTCGAGATGAAAAGTGGCGATAACCGTATAAATAGTAGCCTAGTCGGTTGAGCGCAATGGAGAATATCTCCCCCGTACTTTCAATACCTTCCCCTTGTTGTCCTCCAACTTTCCACGAAAGTTGACTAATCATGTCTTACACCCCTTTAAAGTTCCATCAATTGTAACATTACATTGTACGATTATAAGTGTAGCACTTTTCCAAGAAAAGCTCTACCATTTCACATTGATTTTTTTCGAAAAATTTCATATACTAAACGCTTTCATTCTAGCCCTATTGAAAAGAAATTGCAACATATTTGTTACAAAAATGTGAATTTTTCTTCCGACTTTTATTGTGGGATTCGCTCATAAAAATTGCAAAACAAAAATTTTTTTACCTGCTCCTCTTTAAAATGCTTTAACAATTCGTCGATAAAATGTGTGTAGTGCGCAACGTTTCCTAATTGTTCGACCGTTTCAAAAATACCATCAAAGTCAGATCCGAACCCGATATGGTTTTCTCCACCCAACGAACAAATATGATCAATATGACGGAGCACATCTGTTACTGTCGTTGTCCGGACATCATGACGCAAAAATTGCGGAACAAACGTCACACCGATGACTCCATTTTTCTTAATGAGCGCTTGAATTTGATCATCGCGCAAATTGCGAGGATGCGGACAAAGCGTATATGCATTCGAATGTGAAGCAATCGGGTAATGAGCCAATTCAATGACATCCCAAAACGCTCGTTCACTTAAATGAGATACATCTGTCCAACACTGTTGTTCATTTAATAATTGAACGACTTCTTTTCCGAATCTCGTCAACCCTCCCCCACGTTGCTCTAAGGCACCGTCTGCTACCATATTCGCATCATTCCACGTTAAACCAACAGAGCGAACACCGAGGCGAAGAAGTGTGCGCAATTGCGTTAAACTTTCTCCTATCGCTTCACATCCTTCTAATGTGAGCATCGCTCCAATTTCATTCGGTTGTAGTTGATCGATTTCTTTTTTTGAGCGAACAACTTTCATATTCGGTTGCGACACAATTTTCTCGTAAAAATAATCAATCATCTCTAACGCGACAAAAAAGCGTGACTCTGGTCTGACATGTTTCGGAATATAAATCGCAAATCCTTGTACAGTTACACCGGCCTGCTTCAATCCATCGTATGTGACATGTAGCGACGAACTCCGCTCAAACGATACATCTTGGTCACAAAATAGTTGATATAAAACGTCACAATGGGCGTCAAATATACGCACAACAACCCCTCCATACGAAAATTCGCTCTTCAGCATATGATAAAAATAACCTGTTTGCTATGTAAGCAAACAGGTTTATGTGTATTAACGCGGCTCAACAATAAGCTTAATTGCTGTCCGCTCTTCCCCGTCAATTTGAATGTCCGTAAACGCAGGAATACAAATGAGATCAACTCCGCTCGGTGCTACGAATCCTCGCGCGATCGCTACTGCCTTAACGGCCTGATTTAATGCACCTGCGCCAATGGCTTGAATTTCAGCTGCACCGCGTTCTCTTAACACGCCTGCAAGTGCACCAGCTACGGAATTAGGATTAGATTTTGCTGAAACTTTTAATATTTCCATTTCTAGCTCCTCCTCGTTTCTAACAATTGCTTGTAAAAAGTTGTACTGTTCATTATATATTCGTCCCTGTTTGCTCGTATTCCTGCTATGATATGTATTTTTTCAGAAAAATCTCAAAAGAGGAACTAGTCAAAATACGGATGATCGTCATTGATGATAATTCGTTGGATAGACCTCGTTTTTCCGCTTTTTTCGTCTATTTCAATGAGCACAGCATTCAATTGTGTTCGACCTGTCGTCACTTCAAATCGAACTGGAAGTCCTGTTAAAAATTTGCGTAATACAGCTTCGCGATCAACCCCTAAAATCCCGTCATAAGGACCCGTCATCCCGACATCAGTAATATATCCTGTTCCATTTGGCAAAATGCGTGAGTCAGCTGTTTGAACGTGTGTATGCGTCCCAACTACTGCGCTTACCCGACCATCTAAATACCATCCCATCGCTTGTTTCTCACTCGTTGCTTCTGCATGAAAATCAACGAGAATCAAAGGAGTTCGCGCAAGCGCCATCTCTACTAATTCATCCGCCTTTTTAAACGGGCAATCGATCGCTGGTAAAAATGTTCTTCCTTGTAAGCTAATGATCGCTACTTCATATCCTTCCACATGAACAAACACGATCCCTTTTCCAGGTGTACCTATTGGAAAATTGGCTGGACGAACGAGCACTTTCGCTTGATCAATAAATTCGAAAACTTCGCGATTATCCCACGCGTGATTGCCAAGGGTTACTACATGCACTCCTATCTCTACAAATCGACGATATATTTTTTCCGTAATCCCTTTTCCTCCCGCTGCATTTTCACCGTTCACAACAATGACATGGGGCTTATATTTTGCTTTCAGTTTCGGCACATATTCATCAATCATTTTTCGTCCCGGTTGTCCTACGACATCACCGATAAATAATATTTTCATCGTACTACCCTTTCTATGCTCATGATCTCTATTTTTCAGTTTCGCACAAAATAAAGCATTTATCAATACGAAAAAGCTACCCCGAATAAGGAGTAGCTTTTACTTTGCGTATTCAACAGCTCGTGTTTCGCGAATAACTGTGACTTTAATATGACCTGGGTAATCAAGCTCTTCTTCGATACGCTTGCGAATGTCACGGGCTAAACGATGCGCTTCCAAGTCATCAATTAGATCTGGCTTAACCATGATACGAATTTCACGTCCAGCTTGGATAGCATATGATTTTTCAACACCTTCATACGACTCGGCAATTTCTTCAAGCTTCTCAAGTCGACGAATGTAGTTTTCCAATGTCTCGCTACGAGCGCCTGGTCGAGCAGCAGATAAAGCGTCTGCAGCAGCGACAAGAACAGCGATAATCGACGTCGGTTCCGTATCGCCATGATGGGAAGCAATGCTGTTAATGACAACCGGATGCTCTTTATATTTCGTTGCGAGCTCTACCCCGATTTCGACATGGCTTCCTTCTACTTCATGGTCAACAGCTTTTCCGATGTCATGAAGGAGACCTGCTCGTCTTGCAAGCATTTCATCTTCCCCTAACTCAGCTGCCATTAACCCAGCTAAATATGCAACTTCCATCGAATGTTTAAGCACATTTTGTCCATAGCTTGTACGGAACTTCAAACGCCCTAAAATTTTAATTAAATCTGGATGCAATCCGTGGACACCAACTTCAAACGTCGTTTGTTCTCCCACTTCACGAATATGCTCATCCACTTCTCTTCTCGCCTTCTCGACCATCTCTTCAATTCGTGCTGGATGAATACGCCCGTCTTGAACGAGTTTATCCAGCGCGATACGCGCTGTTTCACGACGGATCGGATCAAATCCAGATAAAATGACCGCTTCCGGCGTATCATCAATGATAAGGTCAATACCTGTTAATGTCTCTAATGTACGAATGTTACGCCCTTCACGTCCAATAATTCGGCCTTTCATTTCGTCATTCGGCAAGTTCACAACAGATACAGTTGTTTCTGCTACATGATCAGCAGCACAACGTTGAATGGCAAGCGATAAAATTTCTTTTGCTTTTTTATCCGCTTCTTCTTTCGCTTTCGTTTCTGCTTCTTTAACCATGAGCGCAATTTCATGAGAAAGCTCTTTCTCTACACGCTCTAAAATGATTTGGCGTGCATCATCACGCGTCAAACTAGAGATGCGCTCTAGTTCAGCTTGTTCTTTTCGAACGAGTTCTTCCACTTTGCTTTCCATCTCTTCAATATGCTGTTGTCTTTCATTCAGAGAATTCTCTTTCTTTTCAAGCAATGCTTCTCGCTTGTTTAACGCTTCATCCTTTCGATCGAGATTCTCTTCCTTTTGCAACAAACGGTTTTCCTGTTTTTGTAACTCACTTCTTCGTTCGCGAATTTCTCGTTCTGCTTCAACGCGAAGTTTGTGAATCTCATCCTTTGCTTCAAGAAGCGCCTCTTTTTTCAATGCGTCTGCTTCTCGTTTCGCTTCTTCGATCATTTGTTTGGCAGCTGCTTGTGCACCACCAATTTTTGCCTCGGCAATGGATTTACGAACAAAAAAGCCAACAACTGCACCGACGACTAGGGCAAGCAAAGCGGAGATGATCGTTTCACCCATTGTCCTCACCTCCTCTTGCTATAAATTCGTTACTTCATCAATGTCGGCATGTACATTGCAACCATTCAACATACACTTCAAAATTGTCAAATATACATGTACATTTTAAAGGTGACCTTCCATATTGTCAAGGCTTGTCATTGTGGGAAAGCGTTTCATATCGCTTTATTTTCCAAAAAAAGAGGGTGTTCCAAAAATAACGGAGCACCCTTTCCATAACTATATATGCACATAATCACTTTTTTATTGAAGCAAGGCGGCCTTTTTCATCCATTTTTCACTCTAAAAAGTCTAAATCATCTTCGCGCACAGATGTTGTCGATGCCCCTGCTGTAATGCCATAATGTTGGCGAATTTCACGCGCAATTTCTTCCATAATGTGTGGATTTTCCTTTAAAAATTGTTTTGCGTTTTCTCGTCCTTGTCCTAGTCGCTCATCTTTATATGAATACCAAGCGCCACTTTTTTGAATAATGTCGAGCTCAGCACCCATATCAATAATTTCGCCTTCTTTTGAAATTCCTTCGCCATACATAATATCTACATCCGCTGTTTTAAACGGTGGCGCGACTTTGTTTTTCACGACTTTAATTTTCGTCTTATTTCCAACCATATCGTTGCCTTGTTTAATTTGCTCAGCGCGGCGCACTTCTAAACGAACAGACGCATAAAACTTCAACGCGCGACCTCCAGGAGTTGTCTCTGGGTTCCCAAACATAACCCCAACCTTTTCCCTTATTTGGTTAATGAAGATCGCGATCGTTTTAGATTTGTTGATGGCGCCCGATAGTTTACGTAACGCTTGGGACATGAGTCGCGCCTGCAATCCAACGTGAGAATCGCCCATTTCTCCTTCAATTTCTGCCTTCGGAACAAGAGCTGCGACTGAGTCAATGACGATAATGTCAACTGCCCCACTTCTCACAAGCGCTTCAGCGATTTCTAACGCTTGTTCTCCTGTATCTGGCTGTGAAAGCAACAATTCATCGATATTGACTCCTAATTTTTCAGCATAAATAGGGTCTAACGCATGTTCCGCATCAATAAATGCAGCTTGACCCCCTTGCTTTTGCACTTCTGCAATCGCATGAAGGGCAACCGTTGTTTTCCCCGAAGACTCTGGACCGTAAATTTCAATAATACGCCCGCGCGGGTATCCCCCTACCCCTAGCGCAATATCAAGTGCAAGAGAGCCGCTCGATACAGTCGAAATTTGACGATCTGTTTGCTCCCCTAGCTTCATAATTGAACCTTTTCCAAACTGTTTCTCAATTTGCTTTAACGCTTGTTCTAATGCTGCTTGACGATCGTTCAAAGAAACTCCTCCTTTTGCTTGTGAAAAATAAAGCAGTCACTACTACTTACTACTATACAGCTTTTCTATTTATTTGCCAAGAAAAAATCGAATAAACGTTCGTAAATTAATGTAGCAGCTGTAGTAAATAATAACAACCGTATTTTGCCGTACGCATCCGAATCGCTTGACGTCCGCCTGATAATGTAAGGGCAAATGTCTTTGTCCCTTGTTTTGTTGCAATTCCTATCCATACCGTTCCTACTGGCTTTCCTTCCAACTCATCCGGCCCCGCAACACCTGTAAAACTAATACCGATATCGCTTCTGCAAAGCTTTCGAACATTTTCTGCCATCAACTGCACACATCGTTCACTAACTGCCCCCTCCGTTTGTAATATTTCTTTCGGCACATGGAGCACATTTTCCTTTATTTCGTTCGTATAACAAACAACCCCCCCAGCGATCACCGTAGAAGCCGTTGGAAGTGCTGTCATTTCTTTTAAAAATAAACCTCCTGTTAAACTTTCAGCAACAGCGAGCGTTTGATTGTTTTCCTTTAATGTAGCTAACAATTTGCTAAACAGCGTTTCATCATTATAACCGTAAAAGTAAGGACGAACTCGTGCTAAAATGTTTTGCTCCATTTCCTTAATTAAACGCTTAGCCTCCTCTTCACGCTCATGCTTTGCGGTTAAGCGAAGTGTAACTTCACCATCAGAGGCAAGCGGAGCAATCGTTGGATTTGTCTGTTTATCGATTAAATCTTCAATTTCTGTTTCTAACTGAGATTCGCCAATGTGAAAAAAACGAAGAACGAGCGATACGATTTTTTCACGAACTTGAAGTTTTTGCAATAAAAAAGGACGTCCATATTTGATGAACATCGGTTGCATTTCTTTTGGCGGTCCCGGGAGGAGCATGTACGTGATGTGATCAACAGTAAGTGCCATTCCCGGAGCCATCCCATGTTCATTTTTTAACACATAACTTCCTTCCAATACGAGCGCCTGTTTTCGATTGTTCGGGGACATCGGACGTTTCGTTTTCGCAAAATAATCACAAATAGAACGCCACGCTTCTTCATCTAAAACGAGCGATTTATTTAACATATTTGCAATCGTTTCTTTCGTTAAATCGTCTTTTGTCGGACCAAGTCCCCCTGTGAAAATGATTAAGTTCGAGCGTTCCTTCGCTACTTCAATGGCATGTGTAAGCCTTTGAGGGTTATCGCCAACAACCGTATGGTAATACACATCTATCCCTATTTCAGCTAATTGTTGCGATAAAAACTGAGCGTTCGTATTTGCAATTTGACCAAGTAAAAGTTCTGAACCGACCGCAATAAGTTCTGCTTTCATCTTTCTCCCATCCCTTTTTATTTACTTTGACTGACGAAATGCGTGTTTATTTTTTGCAAAGTAATCCCATCCTGACCAAATCGTGAAAACAAGTGCAACCCACAACGAAATGTCCGCAAACGGAAACGACAAAAGTGAAAAAGGAAGATTATGCAAAAGAAGCGCAGCAATCGCTACAATTTGCGTCCACGTTTTAATTTTTCCAAGCATATTCGCTGCTACCACTTCACCTTCTCCCGCTAAAACAAGCCGTAATCCGGTTACAGCAAATTCACGACTAATAATGACAATCACGATCCATGCTGGAGCTAAGCCTAATTGGACAAGCGCAATGAGCGCAGCAGATACAAGCAATTTATCTGCGAGAGGGTCAAGAAACTTCCCCAAATTCGTTACTAATCCATATTTTCGTGCATAGTATCCATCAACCCAATCTGTTGTTGATGCGATGATAAAAATAAGCGCAGCTATGGCGTGTGTTACCGGCAGCTGTTCTGTTCCGATTTGAATCACACCGAAATCAATCGGTGCCAACAGGAAAATAAGGAAGAAAGGAATGAGGAGCATTCGAGCAATCGTAATTTGATTCGGTATATTCACAACATTTACCTCCAACACTTCATCCAACATTATTGTTTTTTGTACATAATGGTAATATCTTGGCGCACATGATCGTTTGGATTGACAGGGTATTCAAGCGTCTGCCCGTTTATTTTTACTTCTGCATTCAATGTTTGTCCAATGACTAATAATACCTCTGTTTCATTTGTTAAATCAAATGTTTCGGATTGATTCGCATACATCATTTTCCGTGCAAACGCCTTTCCTTTTCCATTTTTCACTTCAATCCAAGCATCACCTTTTGTTGCAATGTCAATGATCAATTGCTCTCCTGTCACTTCAAGTGTCGATCTTCTTCCGTTCGTTTCAAGCACTTTAACCGTCGCTTCTAATGGTTGTTCCTGCTGTTCATTTTCTTCTTCGTTTTCAGACTGTTGCTCACTTTGTTTTTCCGGTTGTTGCTCGTTTGCTTGCTCGGACTGTTCAAATTCTGTCTTTTCGTTAATCACTTGCTCTTGTGGTTTTTCGTTTACCGTCCGATTTTGGAAAAAAAACCAAAGAACAACAGCCACTCCAATGGCTAATGTACCAATCAAAATTTTCGGAAGAACATCGAGTACTTTTGCGCCTTGTTCTGATAATTGTCGCGATTTTACACGCGACAGTTCGCCAGAAAGTTCTTCTTGTTGAGCATTTGGAATTTCGTTTGCATATTGCTCAAACAGTTCGTCAGCATCGAGGCCGACAGCTTCAGCATATTGTCGAATAAATGCTCGAACATAAAATTTTCCTGGCATAATAACATAATTTCCTTGTTCAATTGCGATTAAATATCGTTTTTGAATTTTAGTGATTTCTTGCAAATCATCTAAACTCATATGACGTTGTTCTCTCGCTTCTTTCAAACGCTTCCCTAACTCTGTCAACGGAAACACCTTCCATCTTTAAAAATCGATATTTGAAAATCCGTCATTTCCAAAAAATGAGGACTGATCAACGAGATCATACGTAATTTCCTCATCTGCATCGTGACGCAATTCAATGATATAATCAAAGTCATCGAGCTTATATTCTGTATGCCTTACAAAAATATCAGGATGTTCAATCACTTTCGTCGCCGGTAGACGCATGAGCTCACGAATGAGTTGCCAATGTCGCTCGTTTGACCGACGCGTCGAAACAATCCCGTCAATAATAAAAACATTATTTTCGCTATATTCATCTTCGATTAATTGACTACGAATCGTCTGTTTAATTAATGTAGAAGAAACAAACAACCAACGCTTGTTTGCACACACGCTCGCAGCTACGATCGATTCCGTTTTCCCCACGCGTGGCATGCCACGAATTCCAATTAACTTATGCCCCTCTTGTTTAAATAGCTCCGCCATAAAATCAACGAGCAAACCTAACTCGTCTCTAACAAAGCGAAACGTCTTTTTGTCGTCAGCATCACGCTGAATATAACGCCCGTGCCGAACAGCAAGACGATCCCGAAGCTTCGGTTCACGTAATTTCGTTACCGTAATATCTTCCATCGTCGCTAAAATGGATTGTAAGCGCTCAATTTGTTCATGACTTTTACATAACAAAAGCATACCCCGCCGCGAATCATCCACTCCATTGATCGTGACGATATTAATGGAAAGCATGCCAAGGAGCGATGCGATATCTCCTAACAACCCCGGGCGATTCATATGTATTTCATACTCTAAATACCATTCTTTTTTCTCCATATACCCCTTCTCCCCTTTACGTTACACGATGCGATCATTTAAGCAACGCTTTGTCGAAACACGCATGTATGTTTATTTTACCATTTGAATGCGAGAATGAAAAGAATGGACGACGGTTTTTTGTGAACAGATAAACATAGCAAAACAAGCTGGTGGATATCACCAGCTTGCGCCTACATGGCTTATTTATTTTGGACAAGCTTAATCATCATGTTTGCGATCGCATGTTGCTCTTGCTCATTTGCGACATGCCACAAATCAGCAAGTACACGCTCTTCTGGGTTTTTCGGATCGACTTGTTTCGCCAAATAATCCCCAATTTGATAAGCAATATCCGAAATGACTTGCTGGTTCATTCCTTGCTCTTGTGCTTGATGAAGACGATCAGCTAAAAAGCTTTTCCATTGTTCAAAATTATCAAGAACAGACATATGCAAACCTCCTTGAAATTCGTTTCAAGAACAGTTTGCCTCACAACATAAAAAATTATGCTTGCTTAACAATACCAGCCGCCATTTACAGATAAAATTTGTCCCGTAATATACGATGCATGATCAGAAATTAAAAATGACACAGCTTTTGCAACATCTTCCGGCTTCCCTACTCGCCCGAGTGGAATATCATCAATTAGCGCTTGAATCTCTTCTTCAGTAAACTCATGAAGCATCGGTGTATCAATGGCCCCTGGAGCGATTGCATTAACTCGTATGCCACTTGGAGCAACCTCTTTTGCTAACGCTTTAACAAATGTATTTTGCGCACCTTTTACCATCGAATATAACACTTCGCAAGACGCCCCTGTTAGTCCCCAAATGGATGAAATCACTACAATTTGTCCGCGACGTTGTTGAATCATAGAAGGCAACAGTCGTTTTGTCAGTAAAAATGGACTTGTTACATGTAGTTGCACCATTTGTTCTACGCGTTCATTAGTCATGTCCGTCATCAATCCATATGCACTCATTCCACTATTATGAATGAGCACGTCAATAGGATGGAAAATAGAAGACATTAATACATCTACCCCAGAAGGATGAGATAAGTCAGCTTGAATCGCATATGTGTCTGTGGATAGTTCTTTCATTACATTTTGAACGGATTGTTTATTTTTGTAATAATGTAAGTATAAACTATACCCATCTTTAGCGAGCTGCCGAGCAATTTCTTGCCCAATTCCTCCGCTCGCTCCCGTAATTAAAGCATATTTCATCTCATTTCACCTTTTTGGAACAACTTGACATACAGTAAACTGTTCGCGAACAAAACATTCGCGAGCGACCGTTTTTAAATCGTCAGATGTTAATGATTGTAACGTTTCTACAACATCGAACAAACTCATATGATCAAACGCATACCGAGTAAACTGATTTGCAATATATTCAAGAGAGTTTAATGAGCGTAAAAATGTGCCGATTTTTTTTCTTTTCATTCGTTCGACCTGCTCATCATCAATATCGTCAAACTCTAAAAGAAGGCGCTGAATTTCTGTCGCTAATTGATCGGGTTGCGATGTGTCACCGCCAACTAACCCGAACCCAAAATCGCTTTCTTCCGTATAGTCAACCATAAATGTTTCATCAATTAATCCTTGTTGATACAACCGCTCATAATGTGTGGAGCTTTTCCCAAATAAGTAGTCGAGCAATAAACCGATGGCACATTCGTGTTTTAACTTTTCTTTTCCTTTTGCATATACGTTGTTCGCTTTTATACCAACGAAACATTTTGGTGTTTGCACATTCATTTCAATGACATGTCGTTCACGAGCAACATGAGTCGGCTCCTCATAACGAAATCGCTCGATCTCTGCTGGCGGACGGAACGTCTTTTTCGCTTGATTCGTTCGAATTTGTTCCAGTATAGCCGATGGATCAATAGGACCTGTAACAAACAATAACATGTTGCTCGGATGATAAAACGTTTCATAACACTCATATAATAAGTCTTTCGTAATGTGTGAAATCGACTCTACCGTTCCCGCAATATCAATTTTTACGGGATGGTGATGATACATGCTTTCAATTGTCCCAAAATACAAACGCCAATCCGGATTGTCGTCATACATGCGAATTTCTTGACCGATAATCCCCTTCTCCTTTTCAACCGTTTGTTCTGTAAAATACGGCTCTTGCACGAAATCAAGTAACGTTTCTAAATTTTTTTCTACATTTGTTGTACTAGAAAATAAATAGGCGGTGCGTGTGAAAGACGTAAAAGCATTCGCAGATGCTCCTTGCTTGCTAAACGTTTGAAATACATCGCCATCTTCTTTTTCAAACAATTTATGTTCTAAAAAATGAGCGATGCCATCTGGTACTTTTTTCATCATTGTTTTTCCGTATGGAATAAAATAGTTATCCACCGAACCGTATTTCGTTGTAAATGTCGCATATGTTTTGTTAAATTCTTTTTTTGGTAAAATGTAAACATCTAATCCATTGTCTAACTGTTCATAAAATAATTGTTCTTGTAATTGATCGTGGTGAATGATTTTCATTTTTTCTCACCGTCCTTCTCCGTTAAAAAATAAATCGTATCTAATTCAATTTTCTCCCCCACACGAACGATATGTTCCCGCGTCACTTTTTCAATTCCTTCAACCCATTGTTGTAACGGACGTTGATTTGTTGCAATGACATTATGATAAGACATTTCGATCATTCCTCTTGCGGTATCAATCGTTTCTAATAGTTGATTACGAATGACCGCTTTTGTTTGAACGATTTCTTCATCGCTAAATTGTCCGTTACGCATCGCTTCTGCTTGGGCATGAATGATTTCGAGCGCACGTTCATATTTGCTTGGGTCAATTCCTGCCATGACCATCATCATTCCTTGGTGACTTTCAATACGTGAAGCTGCATAGTAAGCTAAACTCGCTTTTTCCCGCACATTAATAAACAATTTTGAATGTGCAAATCCTCCAAATATCCCATTCCATACTTGTAACGCATCATAATCTGGATCATTATATGTCGTGTTCGTTCGATAACCGAGATGAAGCTTTCCTTGCTTCACATCTTGTTTTTCTACAACTTCTTGCACATCTGTTCGTCTTATAATTGTCGGTGTCGCTATTGGACGCGTCGGGCGCACTTTTAACGCAAAACGTTCAGCCACATCATGTTCTACATCCGCTAACACGACATCTCCGACAATGTATAAATCTATTTCATCGTGTTTCAACATGTGCTCATAATGTTCATATAAACGTTTGGCATCAATCGAATCGACATCTTCCAGTTTACCGTGAACATCGAGAGCATAAGGTGAACCTTTATACATTTCTTCCATGAGTCGATGTTGGGCATATCGCATTTTATCGTCAAACAACGATTGAATTTTTTGTTTCAATGCTCGTTTCTCCTGTTCAACGATCGCACCAGAAAATCCATCCCCCTCGGTAAACGGACGAAATAGCATATCACTAAATAACGTCAACGCTTCACATAATAATGGGGATGTGTCACCTAAAAATTTTTCGTTTGCAATATCCATTCGAATAGTAATAATATGATTTTCTCCTTTTTTCGCTAAATCAACTTGTAACGTGGCACCATATAGTTCGTCTAAATATGTACGTAACGCTTTCATCGACGGATGCCGCTTAGTAGCGTTTTGTAGTACGTATGGAACAAGCGCTCGCATCGTTACATCTTTTTCACATAACGGCGCTTTCATCTTTAATACGAGCGTGTTCGTTTTATATTTTTTCGTCGGAATGACATGAAGACGAAGACCGTCTATCGTTTTTACTTCTTCTCGAAACATACAATCACTCCTTTTTATTTTATAGCCTCGACATTTTTTATCGCTCTTATCCGCTAAATAAATCAGATGATAAATATCGTTCTCCTGTATCTGGTGCCATGCAAAGTACACGTGCATCTTTCGAAAGAGTGCGAGCCACTTGAATGGCACAATAAGCTGCCGCTCCTGCTGAAGCACCAACTAAAATTCCTTCTTCTGTCGCTAATCTTCTTGCCATCATTTGCGCTTCTTCATCTTTGACAAGCAAAATGTCATCATACACTTGTTGATTTAAAATACGAGGAATAAATCCTGGACCGGTACCTGGAATTTTATGCGGTCCTGGTTGCCCACCTGAAAGCACAGGAGACCCATATGGTTCGACAACATAAATATGTAAACGAGGAAATTTTTTCTTCAACTCTTCCCCCGTCCCTGTCACTGTCCCGCCAGTTCCTGCCGTAAGTACAAACGCATCAATTCCATCTGGAAATGCTTCTATAATTTCAAGCGCTGTGCTAGCCCGATGAGCATCTGGATTTGCTTCATTTTCAAATTGCATCGGAATAAAGCTGTTTGAAATGTTCTCCGCAAGCCGATACGCTTCATCAATGGCCCCTTGCATGCGCAAAGATGCCGGAGTTAAGTACACTTCCGCCCCATATGCTTTCAATAAATTGACCCGTTCTTTCGTTGCATTATCTGGCATTGTAATCATACAACGATATCCTTTCGCCGCGCATACCATCGCTAATCCAATCCCTGTATTCCCTGATGTCGGCTCGATAATTGTGCTTTGATAAGGGACGATTTTTCCTTCTTGTTCCGCTCTTTCAATCATTCGTCTAGCCGCACGATCTTTCACGCTTCCACCCGGATTAAACGATTCAAGCTTTATATATACGCTTGCTCCCTCTCGAAAAACGACCCGGTTGAGCTTGACAATCGGCGTGTTTCCGATCAAATCGATAATTGATTGATACATCATTTTCACTTCTTTCTATATAAATCTTTCCTTTAATTGTACTATATCTCGAAATAATAATGGTGTCGAAACGTTTGAAGAAATGAAAAAAATAAGTTATAATACACGGGTGGGTATTCGATTATATGCGGAGGTTGGTAATAAAATGAAAAAATGGGCAACTCTTTTATTCGTATTTCTTTCCATCATAAGCGGATGTGCACAAGAGGGCTACACAAACATTTCTGTTGATGAAGCCGCACAAATGATCCAAAAAGGAGACGTTGTTGTTCTTGATGTTCGAACAGAAGAAGAATACGCTTCTGGTCATATTCCAGGCGCAATTTTACTTCCTTTACAACAACTGAAAGAGCGCTTAAATGAACTGAAAAAAGACGAGACATATATCGTTGTTTGTCGTTCAGGTAATCGCTCAGCGCAAGCAAGCGAATTACTAGTAAAAGAAGGGTTTACAAACATATATAATATGACTGGTGGCATGAACGAGTGGAATGGTGATGTTGAAAAATAGGAGGAATGCCTCCTATTTTTCAAACGAAAACGATATACGTTTTTCTTTTTCATCCCATATAACCGCAGCGTTAAACGTCCTTTCTCCCTTTTTAAATCCTTTAATAACATTCGTTTTTCCTTCAGTTAACAATTTTTTAATATTCGTTTGTGAAATGAATTTTCCTAACATCGTTTTTGAAATCGTAAATGAGCACTTTGTTTTTGCGTAGTTGACACAACCGTAAAACGAGCCTTTATCAATGACCGAGCCCCCACAAACCTTACAAGTCCCAACATGTTTTCCGATCGTTGTTTTTTTCTTTCGCTGAATCGAAGCCGTATCAAGCCCTTCAAACGACCAGCTGCTTGCCATTTGCACCGCATCTGTTACGATTTTCGCTGCTAATTTTTTGACTTGTTCCATAAACTGTGTAGCTGACGCCTTCCGTTCACCAATTTCACTTAATCGTTGCTCCCATTTCGCTGTCATCTCGGGTGAGGCTAAAATATGTGGACCGATGGCTTCAATTAATACTTTTCCTTTATCGGTTGCATATACTTGATTATTTTTTATTTCGATATAGTTTCGCTCCTTTAATGTTGTAATAATGGAGGCGCGCGTCGCTTCCGTCCCGAGTCCTTCTGTTTTTGCTAATACTTTTTCTAGTTGTTCATCGTCTAAAAATTTCCCTGCTGTCTTCATTAACGTGATCAGTTCGCCTTCTGTGTATCGCTTTGGCGGTTGTGTTTTTCCCTCTTTCACATGCACATCATATACCGTTCCTTTTTCTCCCCTTTGTACATTCGGTAAAAGTTGTACATCATCATCTTGTGACATGAGGACGTTTCGCCATCCTGCTTGTATTTGCTTTTTTCCTTTTGAAATGAAACGTGCCCGTCCATCGACAAGAGTAATCATCGTCGTATAGTCAAATACCGCCTCTTCACAATGGGCAGCGATTAAGCGTCGAACGATAAGATCGTAAATATTTCGCTCATCATGGCTTAGCTTTTCTAAATCTGGTATTTGTTCAGTCGGAATAATGGCGTAGTGATCCGTTACTTTCTTTTCGTTTACATAACGTTTATTATGTAAAATTGAATGATGAGCAAGCGGAAAGTAAGAAGCATACTCTTTCTTTTGCGCAAGCCACTTTAAAATATGCGGAAACGTTTCCGCCTCCCCTTTCGTGACATATTGTGAATCTGACCGCGGATACGAGACATATCCTTTTTGATATAGCTTTTGTAATATATCAAGCGTTTTTTGCGGTGAATATTTAAATCGTTTGTTGGCTGTTGCTTGTAATGTTGATAAATTAAACAAAAGCGGTGGTAAAAACGTTTTTCGCTCACATGTAACTTCCTCTATCTCCGCTTGTTTTTCTCTGCAAAATGCACTCACCTTTTCAGCGAGTTGCTGATCATATGTTCTTGTTTCATTTTCATGCCACCACTTTCCTTCATATCGTTTTCCATTCACATGAAACGTAGCAACAACTTCCCAAAACGGCTCGGGACGAAACTGTTCAATTTCTTTTTCTCGTCTCACAATTAATGCAAGCGTCGGCGTTTGTACACGCCCGACGGAAAAAACGTCATTCATCCCTTTTTGTTTCAATAAAATTGTATACACTCTCGATGCGTTCATACCAACAAGCCAATCGGCACACATTCGGGCATACGCCTCTTCATATAAAGGACGGGTTTGCTTTTCGTCTAGTAGCCGACGAAATCCTTGTTCAATCGCCTTTGGTGTTAACGATGAAATCCAAAGACGCTTGATCGTTTTTTTTACGCCGCTCATATAAATGATGTTTCGAATAATTAATTCCCCTTCTCGTCCAGCATCACCAGCATGAATAATTTCAGTCACTTCCGGTTTATGAAGCAATTGCTTAATCGTTTGAAATTGTTTCGCTTTTTTACGATCAATCTCATATTGAAAACGATCCGGAATAATCGGTAACGTATCGAGCGTCCACCGCTTCCAACTTGCTTCATACGTTTCCGGGGAGGCTAATTCAAATAAATGTCCAACAGCCCACGTCATATAAGCACCCTTCGGAAACAGCTCGTTCGGTAAAATTTCAATATACCCTTCTCTTTTTTTTGTTTGAAAAATAGATGCAAGCGTCTTTCCTTGATCCGGTTTTTCAGCAATAATGACTTTCATTTTTTCACCCCTTCACGAAAAGAAACCTGCTCAGCTAACGAGCAGGTTATTTGGCAGTTTCTGTATCGTATCGTTTCCATTGTACACGCATGATAAGCGACTGAATAATTGAAAAACATCCACCAACGACCCAATATAACGATAAAGCCGAAGGGACAGAACTCGCTCCCATGAAAATCATCACAGGCATAATATATGACATCATTTTCATTTGTGTAGCCGCTTCTGTTGTTGTAGCAGTCGGAGATAACCGCATCGAAATAAATGTCGTTAAGCTTGCTAATATTGGCATAATGAAATACGGATCGCGATGGCCGAGCTGCATCCATAAAAAGGAGTGAAGTTTAATTTCTTCTGTTCGCGAAATTGCGTAATACAGCGCCATAAAAATCGGCATTTGAATAAAAATCGGTAAGCAACCGCTCATTGGGTTGACACCATGTTTTTGATATAGTTGGATCATTTCTTGTTGTAGCTTTTGTTGCGTTTCCATGTCTGTTGCTTTGTATTTTTGCTGGAGCTTTAATACTTCAGGGCGAATGCGTTGCATTGCGATATTAGCACGAAATTGTTTGATCATAAGCGGGAGTAGCCCAAAGCGAACAACAATCGTTAATGCAATAATCGCGAGCCCGTAATTTTCTTGAAATGCGTGTCCAAGCATCAGTAATAGCTTTGACATCGGGTAAACAAAATAGTGATCCCATACACCTTGACTATGTTCTGTAATTGGTACATTTCGATTGCATGCACTTAATACAAATACGAAAAATAAAATAATCCATTTTTTCACGATGTGACTCCTCCTTGTTTGTTATCATAAGCAAACAAGGAGTGTCCTTCCTTCTTCATCACTCGCATACGATCGTTCATCGATCGGAATTTTCCGCTGTTGAAATGTAACAAATTGCACGTGTAACGACATATTATATGCATCGCTCGTCTTCACACAGACGTTTACATCGTATGGAACGAATCGTTGAATGGAGATCGGATAATTTACTTGTCGGGTCACATAGCACGTCATCGCCACAACCAACATGCTGAAGAGCGATACATACGTAAATACATCGAATGAAAACTCCATAAACATGACTATTCTCCTTCCCCTATCAATTATAACATAGAGAAGAGAAAATTACATGCGAGAACGAAAATGGGCGTTGATTTGTCCTTTTCTCATCGTTTCACGAATTTCTTTCATCATTTCATAACGAATTTCTCGTGTTTGCACTCCTTCCTCACGTTTGTTGGCGATCTCAACGAGCCATTCAACATCAGCAAAGGAATACTTTCTCGTTCCCTTTGATCGATCTGGAAAAATGAGTTGGCGTTCTTCATAATAACGAATTTGTCTCGGCGACAACCCTGTTAATTCGCTCACAATACCAATTGAAATAACTTTTTTATATTTATATGAATCCATTTAACCCTCTCCTTAATGTAATTATTTATAACATAATCATACACAATCCTAGCAAAATTTACGCGATTTTTGTTATAAATTTTAACAAAACAAATAATATGTGTTATAAAATATAACAAAAACGATGAAGAAAATAACAAAAATGACTACAATGGTAGTTAAATAACATACACAGGAGGATGGAAAATGGGTACTCTTTTACAAACTACGATGAAACAGAAGCAATTTTATATTGATAAGCTAACTAAGGGAGGAAAGTTTGAGCTTCATCCATTACACTACTGGACCGTAGCTGAACTTCGAAAACAATATGAACGATATCGGGGGGAGATAAAAAATGGAGAAAAAAATCATGGACTTAGCGAAACAGATTATTGAGCTCGATTTACGGCGCGATGAGATGTTTGAACAACTTCTCGAACTGCTTGGTGATCGTGCGTATGAAATATTGCGATATATGCAAAACAAGTATTAAAGGCTCTTGTCACCGTCAAGAGCCTTTAATACTCATACACATACGGTTGTTCTGGCATGTTAACAATAGTTACTTTCGGGTTAGTAATGATGGGAACGATCCATTGCTTGTATTTCGCTTCATCAATTACCCCCTCAACTTTCACCCATGTATCGTTTTCCCATATCGCTGCATCGTCTACCCTTACCAATATCCCATAAACTGTTGCATCAGCAACACAACAAGTTACTCCATACCTAGCAACTACAAATTCATTTGGAGCAAAATCGCGTTCCCTAAATACAAAACCTGTGATCTCAATTCTTTTTCCAATCATCGCATCAATTTGTTCACTGATGAAGTTTAATGTAGAGATATATTGATCGTCATTTACAACAATTATGGACTTATCTAATAAATCCTTGTTTAGCTCCTTTTCCTTTTGAACTTCTGTAGTGGTCTCATCTTGTATAATATTTTCGATTTGCTTATCAATATTATCCATGTATTCATCCGGGTTTTCTAAAAACTCTTGGACGAGCTGCTTCTCTTTACCTCCTAACTGCACACCACGTTTAGCTGCCAACGAACTATCTAGTACATGGTTCGAGAACATAAAGCCGATCAGCAATGGGATAAAAAACAATCCATACACTCGCACACTTTGACCGATTGTCTTTGGTACATGATGCTCACCTTCACAATGATGACAACAATCAGACTCCTCTCTTCTCCATATCTGTACACCTCCAAGGAATAAGAGTGTAAATGTGGCAAAATACATAAAAGGGAACATTTTAGGTGCAATATAGTTTGTTATATTTCCGCTCACTAACAATTTAATAAATAGTAAAGCGTAACCACACAATAAGATCCCTCGAATCATCATCCCCCTCCTCATACGATAAGTTGAAATATATATACACTAACATATACAACAATCGTCACTATACTAGTAAATATAACAACAAATATGAAGCGAAAATAAGCTAGCATCATTAACGTATTTTTAAAATCAATCATAGGTCCATACACTAGAAACGCTAGCAAAGATGCTGGCGTAAATGTTGATGTAAACGGAGCAGCAACAAATGCATCTGCTTCTGAGCAGATCGAAAGCACATAGGCAAGACCCATCATCAAAGCTGGTGCAATCCATTCATGTTGTCCAATTTCTACTAGTATTTCACGATTAATGACCACTTGAAAAAAGCTAGCGACAAATGCACCGACGATTAAGTAGCGACCAACATCAAAAAATTCGTCAACTGCATGAATGAAAGTTGCAGCTAATCGATGATTAGTATGGTGATGATGAGAATGCTTCATTGGCTTTAACGGTAAGCGATGTCGGAAAACAACATACACGATGAAACCGATAATAAGCGACACGACAAATGCAATTCCCATTCTTCCATAAACGATATTCATATTGGAGGAAAATGCATAGTACGTAGACGCAAAAACAACAGGGTTTAAAATTGGTGCCGTGACCATGATCACTACTCCAACATGAAGCGGCATCCCTTTTGCAATAAGACGACGAACAACTGGGATAATCGCACATTCGCAAATAGGTAGCAATGCGCCAACGAATGCCGCAGGAACGAGTGCGACAACCGGATGTTGCGGAATCCATTTTTGTACGGTCTGCTCAGAAACAAACGTCTGAATGAGTGCAGAAGCAAAGACACCTAACAAAATAAATGGAATGGCTTCTAACAAAATACTTAAGAAGATAGTTCCAACTTGCAAAGCAGGTGTTGGGACACTAACACTTGTAACGAAGAAATCCCCAAGCAAAAACAAACTAATTATAACTATAAAAAATATGAATGCCCCGAAATCACGACTTATTTGAACAACCTTCCCCATGTGTAACCCCCAAAAAAGTAATGATTCTTATTTTCTTTATATGCTTGTCTATCTTTTAACATACGACTTTTTTCTTGTCAAACGAAAATAAAACCCCGAACAGATAAGAATCCGTTCAGGTTATCGAAACACACGCACTTGCCTATTCACAGAAATCGTAATTTCTCCTTCACCAATTTGCTCACCGTCAGCGTGCACAGGAAGACGCATATGACTACGAATATAAATATGTTTCCCCTGAAACGTATGTACTTCCTTCATTTTAATGTGACCGCCCCAAAAAACCGTCACAAATAATGCGAGCAATTTTAATCTCGACACATCATTTACAACGACCACGTCAAACTGCTGGTCATTTGGCTGCGCAAATGGAGCGATTTTCATTCCTCCCCCGTAGTATGGGTGATTCGCAACGGTGACAAGCCATGCATTTGAAAACGTATATTGCTTTTGATCAACTGTCAATTGCACAATGGTCGGTTTATATGTAAACAGCTCTTTCAATAAATAAAACACATAAACAAACTTTCCTAAATATAAGCGATTTAAAATATGTTTCCATTTAGACGCATTTACCTTCCGTGAAATATGTGCATCAAATCCACAGCCGACATTATTAACAAAAACACCTTGCTTTGCTCCTTTGAACGTTCCGATGTCATACACATCTACATGTCCATCCTTAACACTCGACAACACATAGCTAAGAGCCTCGCTCCATTTTATTGGAATTTGTGTCCCACGAGCAAAATCATTTCCTGTCCCAGCGGGCATATACCCTACAGTCACATGGCTGTACATGGCCACCCCATTCATGACTTCGTGAATTGTCCCGTCCCCACCGACCGCAATGAATGCAATCGGTTCATTTGTTTGTTCTGCTATTTGTTGTGCTAATTTCGCTCCGTCTCCTTGTTTTTGTGTGAACACAACACGATAACAAATATGCTGCTGTTGAAGCATCCGCTCAATTTTATTCCATATTTTTTTACACTTTCCATTTTTAGCTGAAGGATTGACAATAAAATATAGTTTCAAACTTTCTCCCCCATTCCCTATCTTCTCCTTTCCTTTCATTCTATCATGGCATATCGATAGATAACATCAATCTTTTCCCTTGACATAATTTTTGAAGCCTTATACAATTAAAAACAAATTATCGCACCGAGTGATTGATAGCCAAGCAGTTCCATTGTTTTACCTTAGCGCTTTTGACGTGGTGACATGGCGAAAGCGAAAAGGCAAACGTTGAAACTGTTTAGGCTAAAGATACATCGGTATGTTTCACATGGTGTATACGTGAAGCATGCCGATTTTCGTTTCTAAAGGGGGATTCGTATGAGAACAAAAGGGGAACTAGAAGATCAAATTAGTCGCGCCCTTACTCAATGGGAGAAGGAATATTTAGGCCGCGGTCCTCTCTCCGTCAAAACGGATATTTTACGAAATATGGTCATCGTACAGTTGCGCGGTATTTTAACTCCTGCCGAAAAAGCATTGTGTGAAACAAAAGAAGGAATGTTGTCTATTAAACGCATTCGTGCCGATTTAATTGAATCAGGTAGCGAGCAATTGAAAGAGCTCATTTATGGGCTAACAAATAAACAAGTCGCAAGCATGCATACCGATATTAGTACGAAAACAGGGGAACGAATCATTGTGTTTCTATTACAGGAACCAGTCGATACACAAGGTTGATCTTTTAAGGGCCTTTTACGGTCAGTAAAAGATAAGCCGGAAATATTTTTCGATCCGATCGAAAAATGTTTCCGGCTTTTTTGTTGAATATAAAATAAAGAAATAGAAGGAGAGGAACGTTATGCAAGAAATGATTATTAACAATTTAACGTCACCAGCCATCTTATTTTTTCTTCTTGGCATTATTGCTGCTCTCGTCAAGTCGGATTTAAAGTTACCAACAGGATTAAATGAATCGTTAAGCATTTATTTATTAATCGCCATCGGTATGAAAGGTGGCATTGAACTTGCGGAACATGCTTTTCATGAGCTCGTTCGTCCGTTAGTTGGAACGTTGTCGCTTGGTATCATTATTCCAATCATTACGTTTGCGATTTGCCGTCGTCTTGGCATTGATCGGAAAAATGCAACCGGCATTGCAGCAACTTACGGATCCGTTAGCATCGTTACGTTCGGTGCCGCACTTGCTTTTGTTGAACAAGCAAATATGCCATACGAAAGCTATATGAACGCCTTTGTCGTCTTGTTAGAAAGTCCTGCGATTATCGTGTCGCTCATCATATTGAAATTGTTAGAAGATCGCTCATATAAGCAAGAAGTAGTATATCGTTTCTCAGCTACATCTGTGTACGGACCGATCATTAAAGAAGGATTATTTGGAAAAAGCGTCTTTTTAATGGTCGGTAGCCTTCTCGTCGGGCTCATTGGCGGCGATCGTGCCCTTCCAATTGTTAAACCGTTATTTATTGATTTATATCCGAGCATTCTCGTTCTCTTTTTACTAGGGATGGGATTAACAGCAGGAAATCAACTTGCAGCTGTACGTAAATATGGGATCAAACTGCTTGCATTAGGTATTCTTTTACCTCCTGTATACGGCTTTTTAGGGGTTGTGATCGGTTATTATTCAGGGCTATCGTTGGGAGGAACCGTTTTACTTAGCGTGCTTGCTGCAAGTGCTTCATATATTGCTGCTCCAGCAGCGATGCGCGCATCCGTTCCAGAAGCAAACCCTGCGATTTATCTCGGTATGGCGCTCGGGCTCACCTTCCCATTTAACTTAACGATCGGCATGCCACTATATTATGAAATGGCTAAGTGGTTTTATTGAAAAGCAAGGGGGTGCCCTTGCTTTTCTATTTTTGAATATGTGGTGGTGGTTGTAAATGATTTGTTGCGTGACGAAGGAGAAGAACGAACTGTTCTTCATTTATATCATCTTTCGGAAAAGCTAATTGTTCATGGCGTTCATTATATATAACAATGTGCTCACTTTTTCGGTGAAATATATGATAACGATTTTTACGTTTTTCAAAAGTCACTCGTTTTATTTGATTGAGAGGAATTTCTCGTATATCCCATCGGTCAGCGTACATCAATTTTTTCGTTGTGAGTACAATTTCCCTATTTCGTTTTCTCCAATCGTTTACAACAAAAACAATTCCTAATGCGGTTAACAAAAAGGAGAGAACATATAAAAACACACTTTTTTCTTCAACTGCCACTAGCCAGCGTGAACAAATAAACAACATCAATACAGTGTAAGATAAAATATTTGTCCAACGAAATGTCCACTGTTGCCGAAATAACGTATGTTCTGTTTGCTGCTCTTGCTTGATTTGCTCAATAAAATACTTTTTATGCTCCTCGATCGAATATTGTTGAAGTGGAATAAATGGAACATACGTATATTCAAACATACTTCTTCCATCTTGACTTTGAACATACACCCCGACCCACGCCACATACTTTTCTTGCTCATCAACATAAGCAAGGAAATAATAGCGAACTTTTTCATTATACTCATTTTCCATCTCAATATGATTGATCATTTCTATATCGTTCGGGACAACGCCATATTCATGAGTTAATACATAAAACAAATGGCTTTTTGCAAAATGATTGAGCTTATTTGCTTCCATCGGAAACAGCTGTTTTTTTCCGATCCGCTCCATTTCTTCATATAATAAACTTGCACTTTCTATATTGTTTGCGCATGCTAAAAGGACATCGTCAGCAACAGTCAGGCGATGTTGTAAAGCCGTAACGATCGCTCGCGCTTGAATGGTCGGATCACGAAACGATAAAGCTTCTTGCAACAATGTTGCGATTTCCTCGTTAAAATAAAACTCCATTAAAGAAAGGCATACGTGCATATCAGCTCGAATAGATAAGTAGTTTTCTTTCCAAAACCGGAAAACGAACATCGGGCTATAATCAGCATCATATGGCGCATACATTTCTTTCGTTTGACGATACTGTCGAATAAGTATGGAAACAATTTCGTCCTGTTGCAAATGACAAGCTACTCCTTCACGATGCAAATGAAGCAATAACCAACAAAAAAGATCTGACGGTAAATAAGCATAATCGTGATCAATAAGCTTTTTAATGACATTCAGTCGATGGCGGAGCTGCTCCCATGGAATTGAAAATGTTTGCTGTTGCAACTCGCTATGAACGATATGATATAATGCCTCATCATATTGTTCATCCCCTAACTCACATACATAGCAAAACGCCATTTCTTTCGCTGCAGAACTGAAGCACGCAAAATGTTCGAGGACATTTGGAACAAACTGTGCACTTACAAAATATAACGCAAACTGAAGCACATGATAGCTCGGATCATCCCACTCGTCAACAGGATCTGGAAACGTCTCTGCTGCATACGCAATCATTTTTCGAATAAAAGCAGGTTGAAGTTCTATCTCTTCTTCTGATAATTGTTCAAGTGCACACAAAGCTTCGTATCGCTTTTGTGGATCGTGATGTTTTAAATCGCGCATAATTTGCTTTAGTTGTAAGTCAACCGTTGTCAATCTATACACCCCAATGACATCATTTGTTAACTCCTCTATTTTATAACGAGAAATGATTAGCGACAATATAAAGATTATGTTATTGTTAATGATGCGAAATGAAATAAAGAAGGTGTGAACAATGAATCGTTATATCGTCATCGGGGCTGGAATTGTTGGTGCTTCTATCGCCTTTCATCTAGCAAAAGAAAAAGTGCAGGTGATTTTAATCGATCGTGAAGACCGAGGGCAAGCAACAGATGCGGCAGCAGGAATCATTTGCCCGTGGACGTCACAACGGCGAAATAAAAAGTGGTATGCGCTTGCCAAAGGTGGTGCAGCATTTTATCCCCACCTCATTGAACAATTACAAACGTACGGTCATCAAACAGGATACAAACGTGTCGGAGCTATTTGTTTACATCATGATAATAATAAGTTACAAAGCATGGAAGAACGCGTGTACAAACGACGGGAAGAGGCCCCTGAAATCGGAGAGGTTACGCGTTTGTCTTCAAAGGAAGTCATAACGCGCTTTCCCGTATTAAGCGATGGATACGAAGCGCTATATGTAAGCGGTGCTGCCCGAGTGGATGGGCGTGCGTTAAGACGTGCTCTTATTCATGCTGCCATTCAATTAGGGGCAACATATGTAAAAGGAAGTGCGACACTTTTGCATAAAGATAACCGAGTCATTGGGGCTACAGTGTCAAATAAATGTTACGAAGGGGACGCTGTCATTGTTGCGGCAGGTGTTTGGGCGAAATCGTTACTTTTACCGCTAGGTATTGATTTTCTCATTACCCCACAGCGAGCACAAATCGTGCATCTAGAACATTCAAAACATCACACCGACCATTGGCCTGTCGTCATGCCACCAAATAATCAATATTTACTTGCCTTTCCAAAAGGAAAAATCGTTGCTGGAGCGACACACGAAGACGACGTCGGGATCGATTGTCGCGTGACTGCTGGCGGTTTGTACGAAGTATTGCATAAAGCGTTGACCATCGCACCTTACCTGTCCGACTGGACGCATACTGAAACACGCGTTGGCTTCCGACCTCATGCGCCAAACTTCTTACCTATATTCGGCGCCGTACCGCATATTGAAGGTCTTTACGTGGCAAACGGCCTTGGCGCATCCGGGTTGACCGCAGGACCATATGTTGGTGCCGAACTTACGAAAATGATTCTCGGACAATCTACCACATTACAACAAAGCGACTACGATGTCATTCAAGCCATTCAATTTCTTTGATGAATACGCTGTTCGATTGCATATACTAACGAAAAAACGGAGGTTCGTTCATGAACAAATGGGCGTTTGTTTCTGATTTTGACGGGACGATTTCGCATAAAGACTTTTACTGGATTGTTATTGAAAAATATTTTCCTGAAGGTGAACAATTATTTCATCAATGGCGTGCTGGAAAAATAAAAGATATCGACTTTTTAAGCACCGTATTCACATCCATTCATCAAGATGAAGAAAAAATTATTGAAGATATTCATCACATTCCAATTGATGAAACTGTCTTACCTTTTATTAAACACGTCCAGCGAAGTGGTGGGGACTTTTATGTGCTGAGCGCGGGAACGGATTACTATATTCGCCACATTTTAAAAAAGTACGATATAAACGGCGTCGATGTCTTTTCTAATGAAGGATATTATCATGACAAAAATATTCATATGCGCATCGACCCGAATCATATTCATTATTCAGAACGATACGGCATTGATAAGTCAAGTGTCGTTCGTACGTTAAAGCAAACGTATGAAACTGTTTATTTTATCGGCGATAGCGAACCAGATGTTCATGCAGCGAAAGTCGCAGATGTGACATTCGCCAAAGGTGCTTTACAATCGTTGTTGCGCAAACAACATATTCCTTTTGTTCCTGTGGACACGTTTGCCGACGTTGAACGTTATTTACAAGAAAAAGGAGTATTGAAATGAACATCCCTATTCCATCCATTCTTGAAATTGGAGAAGGTGTCATTTGGCGCATCGACGAGCTGATGAAAACGTATCGTTTTTCTAAAGCTGTTATATTGTTTGATGATTTCACTTATCAAACGTACGAGAAAGAAATGAAGCAATCTATTTCACCCGCTGCCGTTCATACTGTTTGCTTACCACCCCAGCTTGATATTGTTGACATTATGAAAAAGGCGTTTGAACTTCCTCACTGTGATGTCATGATGGCGATGGGTGGCGGAGCAGTCATTGACTGCGGTAAATATATGGCGTTTTTACGACAAGTGCCGTTTATTAGCATTCCAACATCCGCATCAAATGACGGCTTCGCAAGCACCAACTGTTCATTGCTTGTCAACGGTAAAAAGACAACTGTTCCCGCTAAAGTACCATTTGGCATTTTAGCTGATTTACGTATCGTTCAACAAGCACCGGATCGCTTTATTTTAGCGGGTGTTGGGGATTTAATGTCGAATATTACAGCTTTGTATGACTGGGAATTTGAACAAAACCACGGAGTCAGTCGGGTAAACGCTTTTGCGGCGATGATTAGTAAAAAAGCGGTCAATAGCTTCATTCGTACGCCGATGCAAAACATTAAGCATCCCATTTTTTTGAAAGAATTAATTAGTTCCTTAACAATGGGCGGCATTTCAACAGTTATTAGCGGGAATAGCGCACCTATTAGCGGATCTGAACATTTAATCTCCCATGCGCTTGATCAAATTAGCGAATCACCGCATATGCATGGCATTCAAGTTGGGATCGCTACGTATATCATGGCACACGTACAACAACATCGGGCGGAACGGATTACAAAAGTGTTTACACGTACCGGATTTTTTGACTACGTTAAAACATTAGGCTTAAATAAAGAAGAATATCGAGAAGCGATCAACATCGCACCAACGATCAAGCCAAACCGTTATACTTATATTCATGATGAACAGTATCGAAAGTGTGCCATTCGGCTTCTTGACGAAGACCCTATCTTACAAGAGATTTTCGTATAACGCACATAATTGATCACAAAACCGCTTACCCTACTGTTGAGGAGGTGGGGTGGTTGAATCAAACGTTAGCTTATTTGCGTGAGGCATTAGCAAACTATGCTGATCGGCATCACACGATTGCCATTCATTTATATAAAAAACTAATGAGTAAATCATACAAAAATGAAGAACAATTCGTTCGGGATTTATCGCAAAAAGAAGCGGCATTTTTAGATCGCATGCTGCGTCAAGAAATGAAATATGCAAAGGAAGAACAAGATGTTGTTCGCGTTTATCATTTAAATGAAGTATATGAACAACTCATTTAAGCAAACTATGTCTAGCGCTTGCATGGGCGCTAGACATGATTATTTCTTTGCGTTAATAAAATAACAAAACAAATAGTCCATCGTAAACAAATCGTCTGGATAGTCGATTCCTACATCTTCCCCTTCATAAATGAGCGTTTGAATCAAATCATGAAGCGACTCGATATAAAACTCATATAAAAATTCATAACTAAATGGTTCATTAGGCATATGCGATTCCGCACATACACTCGGTGAACAGTAGTTTACATACGTACGACATGGAATAGGTCGTACATCATAAATGAAACATGTATTTGTTTCGGGATTTAAAAATATACAAGGTAATTGCTCTTTCATATATATTTTCTTAAAATTTCTCTCTTCTGTAAAATCTAACGTTTCTACTCGCTTTATTTGTTCCACGTAGTGTTGAGTATACCATCGTATATGCTTATATATGCGTTCTCGCTCGTCATTTGGCAGTTTAGCAATATGAGTCATCATCCATCTTGCTTCTGCACGCGTCGTAATAATAGGAAAATAGCAACAGTGTGTACACCCTTTTGTACAAGTTGGGCGAATATTCACTTTGCGCTCAATTGTATGAATATGTTCATCAACAAGCGAAAGCAATTTGTTAAATGCTTGAAACATAAATTCCTTCCCATTTTCCCCATCATATCGTTCCAACCATTCATCAACTGCATCAACGAACGCTTGTCCATCCGGCATGTGCTTGTCGTTAATGTGCTTACAAATCCGAACAATTTGCTCATATGTTAAAGGCATGTGTATCCTCCTTACTGTCTCGGTGCCCATAGCATAATTGCCACACCAACTAAACATACAAACCCACCAATCCAATCATACAAATCTGGCGTTTTTTTGTCGATCCCCCATCCCCATAGTAAAGATAAAAGAATGAAAATTCCTCCATACGCCGCATACACACGTCCAAATGATGGGAATGACTGAAATGTTGCGATAACACCGTATAATGCTAAACATATTCCCCCAGCAATCCCATACATCGCTGACTTTCCTTCACGTAACCAAATCCATACAAGATATCCTCCACCGATTTCAGCAAGACCAGCTAATAAAAATAACATGATTGCGCTCATATTTTCTCCCCTTGTCTTTTGTTGTTTTTTTGTTGCAGGTATTTGAATTTTAAAACGATTTTTCGGACATCACAAATATTTTGTAAAAAAATAAAGAGGCGTTTCTCGCCCCTTTATTTCAACAATCCCATCACTTCATCGACAGATAACAGTTTTCCTGTTGATACAACTTTTTCATTTACGACAAGCGCCGGTGTACTCATCACTCCATAGCTCATAATTTTTCCAATATCCTCTACTTTCTCTACGTGTGCATCGATTTGAAGTTGCGCGATTGCCATTTGAACGTTTTGTTCGAGCTCTTTGCATTTTTTACATCCTGTTCCTAACACTTTAATAATCATTTTCTCATCCTCCTACAATATCGCATTAAATATATAGCCAATGGCGATAATGCCAATGGTTGCAATAAGGACAAATATACCAATGAGCTGCGGTTTCATCACTTTCCGAAGCAACACCATCTCTGGAAACGATAGTGCGGTCATCGCCATCATAAAGGAAAGTGCCGTTCCCGGCGCCACTCCCTTTCCCATTAACGCTTCAATCATCGGAAGTGATCCGACTGCATTCGAATATAATGGTACTCCAAGAATGACCGCCACTGGAACAGCGAATATGCTTTCTTTTCCAGCATAACGAACGAGTAAATCTTCGGGAACATATCCGTGAATCCACGCCCCAATTCCAATACCAATAAGCAAAAATACCCATATTTTTTTTACAGTATCAATGACATTTGTTTTTGCATAAGCGAATCGATCACGCATCGTCATTTCTTGGACAACAGATTCCCCTAATTTAATATCAAACACATATGGCTCGATGTATTTCTCTAAATTCAACTTTCCAATCACCAACCCAGCGATCATGGCTAATAATACACCAAACAAGACGTACAACACGGCAATTTTCCATCCGAAAATCGAAAACAACATAACAAGTGAGACTTCATTGACAATCGGTGACGAAATTAAAAAGGTAAACGTCACCCCAAGCGGAATACCTGCCTCAACAAATCCGATAAAAAGAGGAACGGTTGAACATGAACAAAATGGTGATACGACACCAAGCAAAGCTGCTAGTACGCCCGCAATCCCTTTTTTCTTCCCGCTAATCCATTGCTTTACTTTTTCAGGTGGAAAATAGCTACGTACAAACGAAATAGCAAACACCATCACAGACAATAAAAAAAGAATTTTTAACGTATCATAAATAAAAAAATGAAGCGCTCCTCCAAGCTTTGAAGTGATCGACAGTCCGAATACATCTTCAACTAACCAATCTGCAAACATGTTAAACATGAACATCTCTTCTTTCTTCGATAAGTGGCATGACCAATTCTTGATTTAGTCGATAAATTGTAAATTTCCCCTGCTTATATACGTTCACTACGTTTCCACGCTCAAGCAATTTCAAATGATGCGTGACAGTCGATGGAGGTAGCTGCAAGGCGGCTGTAATCTCACACATACATAAATCGCTGTGCATTAACATACCAACAATGCGCAAACGTGTTTCATCTCCAAGAGCCTTAAACAATTGGGCGCGATGTTGTATGAGCTGATCATCTTGTAGAAAAGGAAACGTTTGCTTTGCTTTTTCAATCACGTCATTTAATTCTTGTTCATTTTTTAGTTGCCAATGATTTTTCATCCGTCATTCACTCTCCTCACTTTTATAATAAAACTATTTTTCTAGTTTTGTAGTTTTAAATAATGAACATTTTTTGAACATAATTTTTAACCATCTTCAATAATGAAAATAAAAAACATACAGAAAAGGTGCCCGTAACGGACACCTTAACTTCTTTACTCTTTCTACTGTCGAATGGGTAGCTTAATGACAAACGTCGTTCCTCTCTCCGAACTGTCATGAAGGGCAATCGTTCCGCCATGGTTTTCAACGATTCGTTTGACGATCGTTAATCCTAATCCCGTCCCTGAAGGTTTTGTTGTCATAAACGGTTCAAACATCATCGCTTGCATGTCTTGCGGAATTCCTTTTCCAGAATCGTAAATGTACATATTGTACGTCTCATCGACATCGGAATATATGCAAATCGAACCGTCTTCTTCGATCGATTCGATGCTGTTGTGAAGCAAATTGTATAGCACTTGCATCATTTGTTTCGGATCAAGCCGCAACAAAACGCGGTCAAGGCGCACGTGCACGCGAATATGCTTTGCCTCTAACGTATGTTGCAACAGCGAAAGCAAGTCTTGAACAATCGTTTCCATATACGTCTCTTTCAACATCGGCGCACTCGGTTTTGCGATCAAAAGCATATCTTCAACAATCGCATTAATGCGATCAATTTCTTTTAATAAAAGCGGAATGTGGTATTGCTCGCGATCGCTTTGTGCCATATTTTCATTCATAAACGATAAAAAGCCATGAATGACCGCAAGCGGATTGCGAATTTCATGCGCTGCTTTCGCCGCCATTTCCCCTACTGCTGCCAACTTTTCCGATTGATGTATTCGTCTAGAAATTTTTTCAGCTTCAGTAACATCGAGAAAGAAAACAATACGTCCAATTGGCTCTTTATGTGGAATAATTAAATCTGTTTTAGAGACTAAAAATTCCCTCTCCCCCTCATCTGAGTCGTATGATATTTTTACTTGTTGAAAAGAATCTTGGGACGTAAGTAGATTCCAAAACAAATGGTTTTCTTCTGATCCCTCTCTAATTTTCTCCTTTATTTTTCTTTGATCCAAGCATAGTAATAACATAGCTGATTTATTAATAAAATAATCCGAACGACTTTCATCCATTGTGATAATTCCAATCGGTAAAGAGTTAAGTAATTGTTCAATATACGCCTTATCGTCTACCAATCTCTCGTACAAATGAGAGTATTGCCTAAAAACTGCTGAAAGTAGCAACATAATAAACATATATAAAAGCAAACCGAATATAGTATCAAAAACGAAAAGAATGGCCAAGATCAGTGAGGCTGTCAATTCTACCATATAAATATATATTAATTCTTTTATAGTATTTAACAAAATTAAGCGAAACTCAGTAGATGATCGCAATGAAAAATATATGGTCATAAGTAATACGTTTAAAACAAAAAAAGCAGCGAAGGAAGCAATATAGACTCCAAAATCGTAAATAGAAACTTTCCCGACAACGCCCCCAAAAACGATATAAACATAATAACTCCCATAAATCATCATTGTATAAACAGAAAAGTTAAATACATGGTTAAACCATGCCGTTTTCCGCGGATACCAAAAGTACATCACAAAACTGCTTATTAAAAGTATGATTAAAGAAAAGTGCAATCCATGAGTAAAAAGCAAAGCAAGGTAAACAGACGACTCTAACGTAAAAGCATTTCCATTCGGCGGCAAATATATCGTATATCTACTAAGCAAAACAGCAGCCCCAGCAAACAACAATAACAAAAACCATTCGTTTTGTACGTTCACGTCTGAAAACGGCCATGTATATAAAAATAATGCACATCCAAGCAACGAGATGAGCGTCACATATATCGCAAATAATCGTTTCATCACATTCACCTATGACGTAAAATTGACTCTATCATTCTATTTTAAAACAAAAAAATAAGCAACAAGACAATTTTCTTCATTAGTTCTGTTCAGCCCAATTCACGGTGCGATATAATATAAGAAAATAATCAAGGGGTGACAGCGATGATCAAGCTTCCTAAAAATCGATCAAAACAATGGTATATCGTTAGCACTTTTTTGTTTTTTCTCTTTCTTTGTATGCTTGTGGTATCTCGTTTATTGCTTAATATGGATATGGACTTTAAGCAACTCGTTGGTTTTGCGATCATATCCCTCATTTTATCATGCATCATCGGAATAGGTGGTTTCTTTGGTAAAACGACGTTTGTTATCATATCTTTTATTTTTTTCATCATTGGAATGATTTATATGTTGTTTATTTCTTTTACCGATTTGAACGATGGCTGGAGCGATATAACGAGCGTTATTTCTTTTCTTACTATTTCATTGTTTGGCGTTGTTATCGGAGTGATTGCCGAAATCATTCGCACTCTTTTGAAAAAGAAATGAACATAGGAAGCAGTCCCCTATCAGCTGAAGATGCACAAAAATCATTTTACCGAACAAAAGGAACACATACTGCACAATCTTGGTGAATGTTGGCATCTTTTTAAAAGAAGAAAAAACATTTCTCAACCATTCCCATCTTTAGTTTTGCACATGAACGCAAAAACTAATCATGCAAAACAGATGGGAGGGATGAACAAATGATAACAAAACTGACGAAGTCCATTGCGGCCTTAAGTTTACTTGCCATTGTTGGCTGTAACAATGCAATGGATATGAATAACCGTTCAAACATTTCTGCTTTGCATACAACGCTATCGAGCAATCAATATCCGCATACAAAAGCGATATTGATTCAAGAAGCTCGCTATAAATTTGTTCCAATTGATCCGAAAGACGCAACAAATTGGCGATCACTAACCGAACAACAAAGAATGTATGTGCAGCCAAGACCTTACACGCCGTCACCAAATGCGTATCAACGTCCAAATCAGGTGACGCCGACACAACCGAACAGACAAACACAACAACCGACTCAGCAGCAACCAAGACAAACAACACCGACAACAAGTATTAGTCAATATGCACAACAAGTCATCGATTTGACAAACAGAGAACGTGCTCGTGCAGGGCTGCCCGCTTTACGCGCTGATGCGCAGCTCAGCTCTGTCGCTCAGAAAAAATCGGAAGATATGCGAAAAAATAATTATTTCTCGCACACAAGCCCAACATACGGCTCTCCTTTTGATATGATGCGCGACTTTGGCGTTTCTTATCGAACAGCTGGGGAAAACATCGCGAAAGGGCAGAGAACACCTCAAGAAGTAGTTAACGCGTGGATGAATAGCGCCGGACACCGAGCGAACATTTTAAATCGCAATTTCACACATATTGGCGTCGGATTTGACGGAAACGGAAATTATTGGACACAAATGTTTATCGGGAAATAAGAAACCCGCCGTCTCGGTGTGAGGCGGCGGGTCTTCTCACTGCTCAACAATTTTCTCTAACAACGCATCGCCTGATTGGCTGACGCGTACATACGCAAAGCGGGCACGTTGCTGTACATCTAATCCTGTCTTCTCCGGAACAAAGTACGTTTCAATTCCATAAATGATCGTGTTTCCATATATATTCCCATTCACTAACACATCGCTCTCGCGGTACAAATGCGGATTGCGCTTCTCTCCATTAACCGAATAAATACCGACAAATCGATGGACCCCTGTATCGTCTTTTCGTAAAATGACTTGAACTTTGCCCCATTCATCAACCCCCTCAATTGTTGAAATATCGTATTGAAGACGAACATAATCTCCTTGAATAAGTGAACGTGGATCAATGGGCTCAAGCTGCAATTTGATTTGCTCGCCATGCCGAATATGTCGTTCCTTATCAAATGTCACATACGCGATAAATACAACTTGTAAGGTGATGACGACCAAGAGAGTTAACCATTTTTGTTCACGAACGGAAAACGAAATCGCTTTTCTTTTTTGTACAAATGTAGCGAATGTAAACCAACATAAACCAACAATAGCCAATGTGAACGATTTATGAAGTAAATCCCATATCCATTCATAATACTTTAATATGAGAAACAAACACATATACACCCAAGCAATTGAGCGTTCATATTCATTTGTACGGAATAAAAGAACGAACGAGGCTGCACAAAGAAATGCAATATTCCATCCGACATACATCCGATCTATAGAAAAAATATCCGCACTTGTCAGTAGCAGGAGTGAAGTAAATGAAAAAACGAGAAACACAAAACGCTCATACATATGTTTGGTAAACCAATAGATGACGCTATAAAAAACAAATACAGTCAATAATGTGAGACGGATGTCGCTCCATTCATCAAGCATCATCATAGCGACATAAATGGAAGCAGCGATATTTGTCATCGTTCGTACACCTGCTGGCATACGCCATGAAATAAGAAACAAGACAGCGACATATGCACTCATCACAATCAAGGAAACCTCAGTCACACTAAACGCCCCAAGTATATATCCAATCGCAAGCAACGTGTAACGAACAACATCATTTTGTCTTTTCCATAATAATGCGGGTGTAACAAATAGCAAAATACATATGCTTAGCCATACATACGGTGAAAACGCATCGAACCAAAACGAAAGAAGCTGCATAATACTTCCAACAGCAATCATCGATGCAACGACGGTGACAATGATTTGGAAAGCAACGATAAAAAATTTCTCTGCCTTTCCATTACTACGCTTTGTCATCCATCGCAATCCGTAAATACCGATATAGACGATGATGACAGCTAGCACAAGACCGAATATATACCCATTCCCACCAAAATACCGCTCAACAAACCGAAAATATTGAATGATTCCAAACATACCTGTAAACAATACCGTGCATATAAAATATGGCTGTTTTTTTACATATAACAAAAACAATACGAAAAGAGTGGCATACACGTATGGCCAAAAGCGAAATTGCTCAAATGATATTCCTTGTATAAAGATAACAAACAGCCAACTATGCATCGCCATATAAGCGAGAATAGAAAGTAGAGATGGGCGTCCAAGAAATGAAATGATTCCGTTGATTAAGGCAAAAAGCAATAAAATAAAAAACGATGACCATTCCCCACGTTCAATGTGATACGAAGAAGGAAAGTAGTAAAACCAAAATGTAAGCTGCAGCAGTCCGAAACTGAATATAGCGAGAAATCGAATGCGAGTAAACATGGCAAACATAGCAGTAGGAATGAACCAAATGAAAAACAATAAAAAGCTATCCGCATGCGAGTTATATACTTGACCAATTAATGCAATACAAATCCCAAATGTTATCGCTCCAAAAATAAGCAACCATTTACTTAAAAAATGATGGCGAAAAACCGTAGCGCTCATGCCATAAAACAAAATCATAAACCCAGCACCAATCCCGACTTTCATCAATCGCCCAAGTTCAGGCCAATTAGAAGCGAAAAAATAAACAAGCGCTGCGACAAAAAACAAAAGCCCTAACAAATATGTTGTTTTCACAACACGTTGTGCCATGAAGCGGCCTCCTTAAACGTCCTTTTTATCCATTATACTATGACTAGAGGCCAAACGTATACATCATTCATCGATATCCGAGCCGCTCCGAAATTTGTTTACCTATCCTTTTCATTTGTGCGTGAAGTTGTTCAATCCGCTCATTTGTCATACGAATAGTCGGTCCGGAAACACTTACTGCGGCAATGACTTGTTTCGTATGATCAAAAATTGGAACAGCGACACAACGTATACCGTATTCGTTTTCTTCTAAGTCAAGCGCATAACCGTTTTGTCGAACACGTTCTAGCTCTTGAAACAACTTTTGACGATCTGTAATTGTATAATGAGTATGTGGCGGCAATCCTTTTCTCTCTAAAACGTCCATCACAACATGCTTAGGCAAATGTGCTAAAATTGCCTTACCGACGGCTGTGCAATGCATCGGTGCTCGCTTTCCGACTTTTGAATGCATGCGCAACGTTTCATTCCCATCTAACTTCTCAATATAAATGACTTCTCCTTGATCGTACACAACAAGATGCACGACTTCATTTGTCAATTTTTCCAACTCACGCAAATACGGTTTTGCTTCTTTGCGCAAATCGATTGATTCTAACAACTTTGAGCTCATTTCCAACAGCTTATAACCGAGCTTGTATCGCTCTGTTTCTCCATCTTGTTCAACGTATCCGTGTTCAGCCAGTGTCGATAGTAACCGATGAACGGAACTTTTATGAATACCGATTTGTTTAGCAATTTCCGTTACACCAATTCCATGACGATAGTTGCTTAAAATATCCATAATTTTTAATGCCCTACTAACTGACTTGACAAATGAATCTTTTTCCATACTGCTTCCCACCTTTATCACATAACGAGGGCATTCACATGGAATGCCCTCATCACATCATTGTTTTACACGCGAAAATTTTGCTTTTGCTTCTAAACGACGGCGATGTAAAATCGGCTCCGTATAGCCGTTTGGCTGTTCGTACCCTTTAAAAACAAGGTCGCACGCTGCTTGGAAGGCAACTGAGTTATCATAATCCGCTGACATTGGTCGATATGCTGGATCATCAGCATTTTGTTCATCGACAACCTTCGCCATTCGCTTCAATGTTTCAAGCACTTGTTCTTTCGTACAAATCCCATGGTGCAACCAATTCGCAATATGTTGACTCGAAATACGAAGCGTTGCTCGATCCTCCATTAAGCCAATGTTATGAATATCGGGTACTTTTGAACATCCAATCCCTTGGTCAATCCAACGAACGACGTAACCAAGAATACCTTGTGCATTATTGTCTAACTCTTGTTGAATTTCCTCAGGCGTCCATTGTGGGTTGACAGCGACAGGAATTTGTAATATGTCATCACGATAGTTTTTCACATGTTTCTTCAGTTCATCTTGCACCATAAACACATCTACTTGATGATAATGAAGCGCATGTAACGTCGCTGCAGTCGGTGACGGAACCCAAGCTGTATTTGCCCCAGCTTGCGGATGGGCAATTTTTTGCTTTAACATTTCCGCCATCATATCAGGCATCGCCCACATCCCTTTACCAATTTGGGCACGACCTTGAAAACCAGTTAGTAATCCAATCGCTACGTTCGATTTTTCATAGCTTTGTAGCCATACGGACGACTTCATTTCATTTTTCCGAATCATCGGTCCTGCTTCCATTGATGTGTGAATTTCGTCGCCTGTACGATCTAAAAATCCTGTGTTAATAAAAATAATTCGATCCCTTACTCGATAAATACAATTTTTCAAATTCAATGTTGTGCGCCGCTCTTCATCCATGACACCAATTTTAATTGTATTCCGTTCAAGGCCGAGCATATCTTCAACCCGATCAAACAACTCATCTGCAAATGCTACTTCTTCTGAACCGTGCATTTTCGGCTTTACAATGTAGATCGAACCTTTTCTCGAATTAACATACTTCCCATTGCCGAGAAGCGAATGTTTCATAATTAAAGTCGTTACGACCGCATCTAAAATACCTTCGTACACTTCTTCTCCATTTTCAAATAAAATCGTATTGTTCGTCATTAAGTGCCCAACGTTGCGCACAAACATGAGTGAACGGCCTGGCAATGTGAGCGTCTCGCCACTTGGTGTTGTATATACACGATCTGGATTTAGCTCGCGTGTAACGGTTTTGTTTCCTTTTGTAAAGCTCGCTGTTAAGTCACCACGAACTAAACCGAGTAAGTTGCGATATACAAGCACTTTATCTTCTGCATCCACCGCTGCAACGGAATCTTCGCAGTCCATAATTGTTGTTAACGCAGCTTCTAAATAAACGTCCTTAATACCTGCTGCATCCATCTGTCCAATCGGGTGAGTACGATCAATTTGTATCTCAATATGTAGACCGTTGTTTTTCAATAAAATCGCAGACGGTTGCTCTGGTGAACCTTGATACCCAACAAATTTTTGCCCATCTCGCAACGTTGTTGTTTGTCCGTCGTTCGTTGTCACAGTTAGCACACCGTTTACAACAGCGTATTGAACGGCATCTTTGTGTGAATATCCACGAAGCGGTACCGCTTCATCTAAAAAGGCACGGACGTAAGCAATGACTTTTTCACCGCGCACCGGATTGTATCCTTTTCCGCGCTCAGCTCCATCTTCTTCACTAATCACATCTGTCCCATATAGCGCATCGTACAAACTTCCCCAACGGGCATTGGCTGCATTTAGCGCATAACGTGCGTTTGTAATTGGAACAACGAGCTGCGGACCTGCTTGCTTAGCAATTTCATCATCCACATTTTCTGTTGTAATTTCAAAATCCTCAACTTCTGGCTCTAAATATCCGATTTCTTGTAAAAACGATTTATATTGTTCAAAATCAAACTGTCCACGATGTTGTTTATGCCATTCATTAATCTTTTCTTGCAGTTCATCACGCTTCGCAAGCAACGCTTTATTTTTCGGTGTGAGTTCTTCAATCAGCTGTTCAAAATCGCTCCAAAATTTGCTTGCATCTACCCCGCTATTCGGCAACACTTCATTTGTCATAAAATCATAAAAAATGCTCGCTACTTGCAAACGTCCAACTCGTACATATTCTCCCATCATCATTCCCCTTCCCCTTTTTGTTGCGTATTATGAAACATCGTTTCAAATTGCTCGAAAATATCATACCATACAAAAACAGAAAATTTCAACAATTTTCTTACAATGAATAAAGGCAGGGAAAGTCCCGCCTTACTTGTAAATCCCATATTTTATAATATTCACATATTCATCTAACTCTTGCACAACCAAATCCCCGTGTTGAATCGGATGATATTGTTTATTTTTATACAATTGCATATACTTATTCGATAATTGTTCAACGATCAACATCGTCATGCGCACGACAGTTTCAACACATACATCGTCACGCAATGTTTCTTTCTGCAGAAGATCTTTTAAAAAAATATATTGCAATTGAAAATCTTCAGCATATGTTTCGTAATGTTCCGCAAGCAGTTGTTCCATTTCTTTTTTCACCGCTTTTGGTGGATTAGCGACTGCATCGATAACTAGTTGTGTTTCATTCGGATATTTCATAAATACTCGTTGCTTGATAAGCAAAATTTGTTTTATTCGTTCAAAAAAGTCACTACATCTCAGTTCATTTACTGCTTCCATCGTTTTTTCAGTCAATAACCGTTTTGCATAATGAACGACATACAAATACAAATTTTTTTTGCTTTTAAAATAGTGAAACAACAATCCCTTTGAAATGCCAGCGCGGCTCGTCATCACATCCGTTGATGCGTTTTCGTATCCGTTCTGTACAAACTCTTCAATAACGATTTGAATAATGAGATTCTTTTTTTCTTCTGGTTGCCTTTCAAACGTTTCGTACAATCAAACCACCCTCATGCGACAATATCTTTCTTTTTGTAAATAATGTATGCTAAAACGATGCTCACACTAATGATTGCTATCATTAAACTAACGTATAGTACATCGAGTTGCAACTCATAAATGATCGGTGCTGCATCAACATATTTAAACGGGCTAAAGTATTTCAAAAAAGATAAATCTTCAGAAATGCTTGACATCATGCTCATAAAATAAGTGACGAAAACAAGCCCAAGGGCAAACGATGACGCATTTCTCGTTTTACGCATCATCGTTGATAACAAAAATGCCACAGCCGCGAACGTAACGTGAAGAAATATCGTTGCTACTGTCAGTAAATAAATAGCTTTTAACGAAACGTCATATTCTTTAGCGATCTGAAAGCCGACTAAACTAACAAGGAAGGAAACCGTATTTATGATAATAATATTTACAACGACAACGAGTCCTTTACTTGTCAAAACCTCACTTCTTGTGACTGGTTTAGCAAGTAAAAATTCAATCGTTTTATCGTTTTCCTCTTTCGCGACAATATTTGCGGCTAACATAGCTGCGTAAACACTGCCAAGCAACGTCGTCATCGCATACACACGCACACCGTAATACCCTGTCAAATCACCAATGCTCAATTGATCCATTCCAAATGCTTTAATCATGGCTGGTGGCAACGATTGAAGCAGCTTCGTTACTTCTTTTTGTTGCTCCGCGAACTGTGGGAAAATACTTAGCGTCAACAGTATAAGTCCGCTAAGCACAACAGTCCAAATAACTAAAGATTTTGCGTTTCGTTTCCATTCCCGTTTAAACATCATCTATCCCCTCACTTTTCGTAATAGTGCATAAACACATCTTCAAGAGACGGTTCGCTCATCGACACATCTTTAATGCGTAAATTGTGCAACTCGGCTATTAGTTCGTTCATATCCCCTCTGTATAACATCATCACTTCATTACCGCTGACTTCTTTTTTTACAACTCCCTCTAAATCAAATGTCGCATATTGTCCTTCCTCGAGCACGATCGTCACGTGTTTCAGCTGGTTTTTCGTTAAGTGTTCGATCGTCTCCACTTGAATAAGCTTGCCTTCTTTAATAATTGCTACACGATCACAAAGTTTTTGTACTTCAGAAAGAATATGTGAGGAGAAGAAAATCGTTACCCCTTTTTTCCGCTCTTCTAAAAGAAGTTCAAAAAACGTATGCTGCATAAGCGGATCTAATCCACCTGTTGGCTCATCTAAAATAAGCAGTTTCGGTTCGTGTAACAACGCTTGAACGATCCCCACTTTTTTTCGATTTCCAAATGATAAATCTTCCATTTTTTTATGAACGTCTAAATCAAGACGCTCAGCCAGCTGTTTCAATCGTCGATCGGACACTTTGTAAAATGACGCTGAGTACGTCAATAAGTCGATCACTTTCATATCATCATAGTAATGCACTTCAGAAGGTAAGTAGCCGACATGCCTCCGAATTTCTTTTGCATCTTTCACAATATCTTTTCCGAAAATCGTCGCCCTGCCGCTCGTCGGATAAATAAAGTTTAGTAACGTACGAATCGTCGTACTTTTTCCTGCTCCGTTCGGTCCGATAAACCCAAAAATTTCCCCTTCCTTAATAGAGAATGTTACCTCTTCAATTCCTCGATTGTTTTTATACCTCTTTGTTAGCTGTTTGACATCAACAATGCCCATCGTTTCGCCCCCCTTGGCGTTATACTTTATTGACTGATAAGTCAATTCCATAATACAACAGTTTGACTCAATAGTCAATAAAGAGATATTTACATATAATTCAAAAAGTGATATCATTAAAATATCTTTATGATGTTAGGAGGAAGAAATATGAAAGAAATGAAAGCTTGGTATATGAATGGTTTTTTCGCTTTGTTTCTTATCATCACATTACTTGCAGGTGCTATGTGGCGTTTTTTTATGGAGATGGAACTTATCCTTCCACTTTTCCTTGCTTTTTTCGCCTTCTTATTAATGACAGGCATGACTATGGTGCAACCTAATCAAGCAAAAGTCGTCATCTTTTTCGGAAAGTATGTCGGTACTATTCGTGATAGCGGTTTATTTTTGACTATTCCACTTAGCGTTCGCAAAACCGTTTCATTACGTGTTCGCAACTTCAACAGCGCCAAATTAAAAGTGAATGACGTTGAAGGGAATCCAATTGAAATTGCAGCGGTCGTCGTTTTTAAAGTGATTGATTCAGCGAAAGCCATATTTGATGTAGATAACTACGAGCAATTTGTCGAAATTCAGAGTGAGACAGCCATTCGTCACGTCGCAACAAAATATCCGTATGACACATTTGAAAACGAAAACATCTCGCTACGTGGAAACGCCGACGTCGTCTCAGAAGTATTAGCAAAAGAATTACAAGAACGTCTAAATGTAGCTGGTGTTGAAGTTATTGAAGCACGTTTAACACACTTAGCGTACTCGACTGAAATTGCAAGCGCTATGTTACAACGTCAGCAAGCTACGGCCATCCTAGCAGCACGAAAAAAAATTGTTGAGGGGGCAGTTTCAATGGCAAAAATGGCGATTGAACAGCTAGATCAAGAAGCCCATTTGCAGTTAGATGAGGAAAGGAAAGCAAATATGGTTAACAATTTGATGGTGGCAATTATTTCTGATCGTGGAGCCCAACCAGTCATCAACGTCGGAACGTTATACTAACGGTGAATACGAAATGACAAAGAAAAAAAACTTTCCGCTACGAATCGATCCAAAATTGTATGAAATCATCGAACGTTGGGCACAAGATGAATTTCGAAGCGTGAATGCTCATATCGAATTTCTACTGCGTGAAGCAGCAAAGCGCGAAGGACGTTTGAAAGAAAATAAAAAATAGAAAGGTGTCCCAAAAGCTTTCGGGACACCTTTTTCCGTCATCATACCTCTACGCATGGAGAAATACTATTTCGCAAATATATGGTTTCCAATCACAACCGTCACTTGGCGCGAGCGGATCCATTCGCTTTTCGCCGTCTTTGGATTGTAAAAGTACAATGAACCACTTCCTAAACCGCGAAAAGCAATGGCTTCTTCAACCGCTCGATATGCTTCTCGATCCGCTGGTTTGTTAATCTCGCCGTTTTGCACAGGAGTGAACGCATAATATCCCCCTGAACGCTCATAAATGACTTGGCGAATTGTATTTGGAAAATTCGGATGGTCGACACGATTCAACACGACTGTAGCAACCGCCACCTTCCCTGCAAACGGCTCTCCTTTTGCTTCCGCATGAACGAGGCGAGCTAACAAATCTTTATCGGCTTGAGAAATAGGTTGCGGAATACGCAACGCTTCACCAACGAATAAAATATCGGATTGTTTTTGATTGATTCGTTGAAGCTCTAGCAATGAAACATTGTAACTTTTTGCAATCGTCCAAAACGTTTCCCCTTGTTTTACATAATGAACTGTCGTTTGTGCAGCTACTTCAGTTGTTGAAAAACAAAAAGCTGCTACAAAGGCAGAAGCAAGTGCTAGCCATTTCCTCATATTATCCCTCCTAATCCGTTGCTCGCTTATAAGACTAGCAGGGATTTAGCAATCTATCATTATCTAATTTATGGAAAAACCTCAAAATACATGGTATGCAACGATCGGGACAGTATATGGAAATTTATTCATTTAGTAAGATTTTCATCATGAATAAACACTCATGCATATCTCAAAACAAAAAATACAATACGTATTGACAACTTACTTTTCGTAAGTTTATAATTATCTTGAAATCAAGATAAAGGTTGATGCGTATGAATCAAAACGAGCAAACATTATCGTTAAAACTATTCGTTGTTCTTTCTAGGGCACATAAAGCCGTATCCGAACATGTTAAGCATGACATCCAACGTTACGGACTAAACCCAACAGAGTTCGGTGTTCTCGACTTGTTGTATCATAAAGGAGCGCAACCGATTCAACAAATCGGTGACAAAATTTTACTCACTAGTGGAAGTATGACATATGTCATCGACAAACTCGAAGAAAAAGGATATATTGTCCGGCAACGTTGCGAAAAAGATCGGCGCATTACGTACGCTGTTATTACTGACGAAGGAAAAGCACTAATGGATCACATTTTTCCGCAACACGCCCAAAAAATGTCGGATATTTTCCGATCTTTATCTACAGAGGAAAAAGAATTAGCTATTCACTTGCTCAAAAAGATAGGTCTTTCATTGTCGCCTTTCTAAAGGCCTATCGCACAACTTTTATCTTGAAATCAAGATATATGAAAGGAGAGATCATCATGATGCACATTGGTATTTTACTTATTCGTCTCGCTGTTGGTTTAACGTTTGTCGGTCATGGGGCTCAAAAGTTGTTTGGATGGTTCGGGGGATACGGCTTAAAAGGAACAGGCGGGTGGCTTGAGTCTATTGGATTAAAGCCAGGAGTGACAATGGCACTCATTGCTGGCCTAGCGGAGTTCGTTGGGGGATTGTTGTTTGCCCTCGGGCTGTTCACCCCATTTGCAGCTTTGTTGATCGCTGCTACAATGGTCGTCGCTATCGTAAAAGTACACGCTCCGAACGGATTTTGGGTCACTCAAAATGGCTTTGAGTACAACTTTATTTTGATTGTTGTTGTGATCGGTATCGCGCTCATCGGTGCAGGCGACTATTCACTCGATGCACTCATAAAGTAAGAAAGGAGATTGTTCCATGATTCACGTATATCCTGCACATAAACGGTTTCAATCAAACCACGGTTGGCTACAAAGCTATTTTAGTTTTTCATTCGCTGAATACTTTGATCGAAACAATATGCACTTTGGTCCATTACGTGTATTTAATGATGATATCATCGCGCCACAACGTGGTTTTGGAGCACACCCTCATCAAGAAATGGAAATTGTTACAGTCGTTCTAAAAGGACAACTTGAACATCGCGATAATCTCGGCAATCATCGCATCATTTCATTCGGTGAAGTACAACGGATGACAGCCGGAACAGGCATTGTACATTCAGAAATGAATCCATCTACTACAGAAGAAGTCAATCTTCTACAACTTTGGTTTCTACCTGAAGCACGCGGCCTTACCCCGTCATATGAACAAGTTTCATACGATATTCAAAAAATGAAGAACCGTTTATTGCCTATTGTTTCGAAAACACAGGCAGGAAATGAAGTTGCCTACATTCATCAAGACATAACGATGTATTTATCTAATCTAGAAAATAACCAGCACGTTACATTCCAACAACAAGAAGGACGTCGAATATATTTGTTTGTTATTGAGGGGGAGATTACGTTAAACGACGAAACGGTATTACACCATCGTGACGCCGCCCGTATAACAAATATGCCAATATTGCATATTACCGCAAAAGCAGATAGCCAATTTATGCTTATCGACTTACCGTAGTTGCCAGCTTGCCCATGAAAACGGGCAAGCTGAATTTTACTGAGCAGCACGTACATCTTTCGGTAACCAAAACGTAATTATACCAAATAAAGGGAGGAAACTACACATCACCATAAGCGTTTTTAACGTATACACGTCTGCGATTTTGCCAAGTGCAACCGCTCCAAGCGCCCCCATTCCAAACGCAAGACCAACAATTAATCCCGAAGCCATCCCAACGTTTCCTGGAAGCAATTCTTGTGCATAGACGACAAACGTAGCAAAACTAGACGATAAAATAAAGCCTGTAACAAAAACAATTGGCAAAACAAAATGAAGTGGCACATATGGCAAAATAAGTGCAAACGGCGCTGTACCAAGCGTGGATGCAAAAATTACATTTCGTCTCCCGAATCGATCAGCAAGCGGACCTCCAAAAACTGTCCCGATTGCCCCTGCGATCATAAAAACAAACAAATAAAGTTGCGCTTGACGAATAGAAATTCCGTAATACTTCATTAAGTAAAACTGATAGTAATTCGAAATTCCTGCATAATACCACGAACGTGCAAATACGAGCAACACGAGGAGACCGAGGGCAAATATAATTCGTTTGCTTGTATGCTTCTTTCCTTCTACCGTTCTGTTCGGACGATTTTTCAGTTGATGCAACTGAACGGCATACCACTTCGACACCCAAAATAAAACAATCATTCCAAGTGCTGCAACAATGACAAACCAACCAGCTCCCTTTTGACCAAATGGAACAAAAATGAGCGCTGTAAACAATGGTGCAAGAGCGTTGCCTGTATTTCCGCCAAGTTGATAAATGGATTGAGCGAACCCCCTTCTCGCCCGAGCGGCAAAATAAACGACGCGCGAACCTTCTGGATGAAATATAGCTGAACCAAATCCAATGAATAAAACGGACAATAAGACGAAGGAAAAATTAGGTGCAAACGCTAATCCAATCATACCTAATAGGCTCGCTCCCATACCAAGTGGCAAAAAGCTCGGCGATGGATACCGATCGGAAAACAATCCGACAACCGGCTGTAGGATAGACGAAGTCATATTCAGCGTAAACGCAATCCAACCGATTTGTGTATAAGATAAGCGCATGGATGATTCTAAAATCGGAAATAGCGCTGGCACCACAGCTTGCATGGCATCATTCAATAAATGACCAATACTAATGGCAATTAAAATCGGATAAACGACTGTTTGCATATTTGTGCGTTGTTCAACACTTGCTTGCATCTTCCTCTCTCCCTAGAAAACACATTGAATATTTACATTATAATACCTTCTGTCAATCTTTCAATTTTTTTGCCTGTTTATAAAACAAGCGCCCTATCTTACTAATAAGGCGCTTGTTCTCCTAATTGATCATTTAGAAAAGTCCGCGTGCGTTTCCATGTTCGTCGACATCCATCTGAAGTGCTGCTGGTTGTTTTGGCAACCCTGGCATCGTCATGACATCCCCTGTTAAGGCGACGAGAAATCCAGCGCCGATCGACGGTTTTAATTCGCGCACTGTAATCGTGAAATCGGTCGGGCGGCCAAGTTTTGTTGGGTCATCGGAAAGCGAATATTGCGTCTTTGCCATGCAAATCGGGAGCTTGTCCCACCCAAACGATGTAAATTGTTCGATTTGCTTTTTCGCCTTGTCGGAAAAAGAAACGTCGCTTGCACCATAAACATTGCGCGCGATTTTTTGAATTTTATCCGTAATCGGTTCATCTAATTCGTATAACGGGGTGTACGTGCTTTTTGTATTTTCGATCGCTTCCAATACTTTGCGAGCTAAATCAATTCCGCCATCTCCGCCTTTTTCCCACACTTCCGTTAACGATACAGGATATCCTTTTTCCTCACAAAATGCCGTTAATGCTTGAATTTCCTTTTCTGTATCAGTCAGGAAACGGTTAATCGCAACAACAAACGGCAAGCCAAACGCTTGAATCGTTTCAATATGTTTTTCTAAATTGGCTAGTCCTTTTTTTAATGCTTCGACATTTTCGCTCGCTAGTTGTTGTTTCCCTACCCCGCCGTGCATTTTTAGCGCCCGAATCGTTGCGACGATGACAACAGCTTTCGGTTCAATTTCTGCCATGCGCGCTTTGATATGTAAAAATTTCTCGGCACCTAAATCGGCACCAAATCCCGCCTCTGTCACAACATAGTCTCCAAGTTTTTGCGCCATTTTTGTTGCGATAACGCTATTGCATCCGTGAGCAATATTGGCAAACGGGCCACCGTGCACAAGTGCCGGGACATGTTCTACTGTTTGGACTAAATTCGGCTTTAGTGCATCTTTTAGTAAAAGTGTGAGCGCTCCTTCGACGCCAAGATCAGCTACTGTAACAGGTTGACGATCCACGTTATATGCCACAACCATTTTTGCTAAACGTCTTTTTAAATCTTGCAAATCGGTTGCTAAGCAAAACACCGCCATGATTTCAGAGGCAACGGTAATATCGAATCCGTCCTCGCGTGGCACGCCTTGCGTCGGTCCGCCTAATCCGACCACGACTTTACGTAGCGCACGGTCATTTAAGTCAACCGCTCGCTTCCAAACGATGCGGCGCGTATCGATTCGTAATTCATTTCCTTGGTGAATATGGTTGTCAATGAGCGCAGCTAAGGCGTTATTCGCGGTCGTAATCGCATGCAAATCCCCTGTAAAATTGACATTTCTTATTGCATCCCATTCTGAGAGACCTGTCACAGTTTAAAAATTCTCTCTAACAAGAATTATGATGAGTAAATTTTAAACCATTGTGACAAATAGAATAAATATTGGGAGGCAGAAAAATTATGAGCAGAAGAAAAGTAGCTCTCTACATCAGAAAATCTAGAGAAGATGCAGTAATGTCAGACAAAGAGGAGACATTACAGACACAGGAGCAGACTCTAATTAGACTAGCTGAAAGCAGAGGCTATAAGCAATATGACATCTTTAAGGAGATTGAGTCATCTATAAGATATGACAGACCTGAGCTTATTAAGTTAATGAGAGGCATTGAGCAGGGAATGTACTCAAAGCTCTTAATTACTCATATTGATAGATTGGGGAGAGATGTAGGTCTTTTAGATGACCTTAAAAAGCTCTGTATAGCTAATGATGTCATAATTGAGACTCCTGACAGTACAATCAATTTTAAAGATGATAACCATGACTTAATGTATGGCTTTTCCTCTGTCTTAGCAGACTTTGAATACAAAAGAATTAGACACAGATTAGCTACAGGTAAAGTAAATACAGTAGCCATAAAAAATAGATGGATAGGCTCTCAAGCTCCATATGGTTATTATTACTGCAAAGAGGAAAAGATACTCAAGCCTCATCCTGAGCAGTCTGTTGTTTTCAGAAATATGGTAGCAATGGCTTTGGAAGGCTCTACCTTTTCTGAGATAGCTAACAAGCTGAATGACTTAGGGCAGTTTACTCAGCATGGTAACAGATGGACAGCAGGGAGAATACAAAAGCTCCTCAAAAATAGAACATACTTAGGAGAGGCTGAGTACAATTCCACAAGACTAAATCAGAGAGCAGTAGCTAAGAACTGCCATGAGCCTCTGATGTCTTATGAGGAATATGATACCATTCATAAGCTCTCAGCATCTAGAAGGAATTATGACAGCAGAGATTGGGGAAATATCAAGACTCCATTAGATAACCTTGTTTACTGTGGGAAATGTCATAGAAAAATGAGCATACAAATAAGCAAGAAATACAGCAAAAAGAGAGGACATTGGCACTTTTACCAAGCTAGGAGATGCATCCACTATAATCCTGATGGTACAAGATGCACTAACTCAGGATGTAAAATAGACATTATTGAGGCTGTTGTATTGGAGCAATTAGAGCAATACAAATCAAGCCTTATAGAAAAGCTCAAAAGCATAAGGGAAAATGATACATCAGGAGCAGAGGCAGACATCAGGAAAAGATTAGAACAGCTTAAAGAGGATGCTAAAAAGCAGGATATAAGGCTAAAGAGACTAACTGACCTCTATTTAGATGCCATGATGGATAAAGAGGAGTATGAACAGAGAAGAAAAGACATCCTTGAGGAGTCTAAAGCAATCAGCTCAGAGATTGGATACCTTGAGGCAAAGCTAGTTAATCTAGATGTATCTAACCTTGAGACAAAGTATCAAAAAATGATAGACCTGATTGATAATTATAAGGATATGCCTCTAGAGGAGAAAAACAAAATGATGAGGCTGTTAATTGCAAGGATTGAGCTTACAAAGGAAAACACCTACTCACAGCCTAAGATTGATATATGGTTTATGGATGCTATTTAAGGCATCCCTTTTTTTATCTTTTAAGCCATATAAAACAAAAAGGGGAGACTGATTATACAGCCTCCTCCTCTTTATTATCAGAGTATTTCCCTGCTTGAATGTCCTCATAGATCTGTACTATTTTCTTTGCCCATACATCTATATTAGGCTCTCCATATACAGTAACCTTTGCTCCCTCTGCTCCTTTAGCCTTGCTTATATATGATTGTACCTTTACATCTTTCTTAGCTGTATTTGTCATTCCTGTCATTTTGTTATCTCTCCCTGTAATAGATTCTTACAGAGCTATAGTTAGAGAGACTCTCTAAACTGTGACAGGTCAGCTTAATAAGACCTCCAAACTGCAAAATAGGAATATAATTTTTATCTGAGGCACTCTGGGCAGGACTGCATACCTTCCCCCCTATGCATCCCCCTATAATTACCACTTGACAAAATGTTATTTTTACACTTACTTGACAGATTGATATACTTTGTTCTGAGTTGTATATTCATTTTTAGTTTACATAATGATACTTTTAGGAAGTTGATAACATGCATAAGCCTTGATATATCAACATTTCACAAAGTCTGTAAATCCCTCAAATATGCAGTATTTTATACACCATTGCCCACAAAGCTAGACACAGCAAGGGATTGAGCCATTTTTATCTGCTGTCTAGAAAGTTTGTGAAAAGCTCCAAGACTGCATAAAAGCTGTATAAGCTCTCACCTGCTCCCTTTGCCCTTTCCTGCTCTCTCTCCTGCTCTACACAGCCTCATAGACAGCCTCTACAGCCCTCTACAGCCCTCTACAGCCTTCCTAATAGCTGAGGTATAGGCAGGGATTTTCCTGCTCATTTTCCCCCTGCTAGAGCCTTGTCAAAGCCTTGCTACAGCTATGTTTAGCCCTGCCATTTCCTCTGATTTTCACAGGATTACAAGCAGGACAGGAAGGTAAGGGCAGGAGGTCTGTTTTATGGAGGGAGTCCTATTTCAGAACATCCTTACAGCTACTTTTTAAGATTAGGGAGTACAAACCTGATTCATTAATTAATGTTGACTTCATATTCATACCTGTCAATTTGACAGACATGTACAATTTACATGTTAGCTTTAGTAGGATTGCCAATACCCTCATTTAAAATGATAGTATTCTTTTCATCATCATCTACAGCTCTTGCCATCATTAATAGTTATGTCAGCCTTAATGTTAGGTTTCTGACCTGACCTGTCAAATAGACAGAGTGTTTTGACCTGCAATGTATCCTCCATGCTTTCTGATGCTTGGCAGTACCTCAGATGTAACCCACTTTTTAAACTGTTTTGCCTCAGGCTTTCTACTTCTTAAAATAGCTGAGTACAAACCTGACTCATTAATTATTGATGTGCTTTGTAATCTGCCTAAATCATCTGTGATACTCACTTTCTGAGTATCATCCTCATCAATATTTCTCAGCATATTGAAAGCATCTCTAAAAGCCAAAATATCAGCAACATCCTTAGCAACAAACCAAACCTCTCCATCTTTCTGTAATGTTCTCACCTGACCAAAAGCTCCATGAGTGAATACTTGTAATTGATTATCCATAACAACAACCTCTCCTCTAACTGAATGATTTTAAATTGTCTTACATTACTCTAGTTAGAGAGAGAGACTATAAAACTGTGACACTCTATCTTTGTACAATATTTTGGGATGTAACATACTACTGTAAATTAGCACACTATTTCAGAACTACTTTTTCAAATTATTTTGGATGAAAATCGGAAATACCGTGCAAAATGTTTGCGAATTCTCTCCGATTTTGCACGCTTTTTCCGATCCTTTGCACATTATCTCAGACGAAAATCAGAAAAAGAAGAGGAGCCGTTCGGCTCCCTATGCCCCTGTTTCCTCCACCGCCATTCGAACAATCTCTTCGTCAATCACGTCCTTTTTTAGCTGGTAGCCGTATAAAAGGCACGTCGTCGTTAACGTATTGATGACTCGTGGCCATCCTTGCGACTGTAGGGCGATCGCCTCTAAAGCCGCAGGGGTAAAAATCGAGTGCTTCGCTCCTGCTTGCTTCATTCGCTGTTCAATGTACGCTGCCACTTCTTCTTTCGAGAGCGCTCCCATCCGATACCGCATGATGATGCGTTGTTGAAGCGGACGGTGGTGATTCAAGCGCAACCGTATCTGTAAGTGTGGCAGTCCTGCCAAAATCAACACAAACGGATTCGTGGAGTCCATGTGAAAATTAAACAGAATGGCGATATCTTGCAAAAACACATCTTTCGCAAGATGCATTTCATCTAGCAGAATCACTGGAGTGATTCGACGTTCCTGATACATTCGTTCGATTCCTTGTTGAATTTGGTAAAACAAGTCCACCTTTCGGTATTTCGGTTCCTCGCCTAACCCTAACGCTAATCCTCGATAAAAATCCATCACCCCGCCCGTGGATAACGGGAAATACACCACGTGATACAACGAAGGATTCAATGATTCTTTGAACGTCCGAAGGGCGAATGTTTTCCCCGCCCCCGGCTCTCCTGTCAGTAACCCTATTCCTTTCGTTCGTTTCACGTAATCCAATGCATGTAAGGCCTCTTCGTAAGAAGACCCTCGATACGCTTCCGACGGATTGGTGTCTTTCGAAAACGGCTCTCGAGAAAGGGAGTAGAACGTTTTATACATCCGTTCCTGCCTCCTTTCCTAGCCCCACAAACGGCGATCGATGTCGTTTGACGTAGGCATTATCGTGCATGCGCACCAGCGTCGCTTTCGCTGCTTCTTTGCCGTCTTCGTATACATACACCCCTTGCTCATCATACCGAATTTCCACGGATTGTCCAATAAATCGAGGCGGAACCTCATACAGCTGTTTGTTTAACGTAATCGTTCCATCCGCCTTCACTTTGCGAAACTCCCGTTTCAAAAAAATCGTGTCCAGCCAAGTCGCGTCCTCCACGAACGATACCATGTGCACTTGCGACTGAAACACTTCATGTGGCGTTTTTCCTTCTAGCGACGCATGGGGCTTTCGGTGGTAGTCTTCTTCGAGCCACTTCCAGAAGCGCTCGTTCAACGCTGGAAGCGACGTCACTGGCTCCATCTCCAACAACGGGTAAAACCGAGTTTGCACTGTCCGGAAAAATCGCTCGATTTTCCCTTTGCTTTGTGGATCATATGGCTGCGTATGAATGAGCGTGATCCCTAATTCTGCGCAAGCATATTGTAGGGGTTCCGAGCGATAAATTTTGCCGTTATCGGAGTAGATGCGCTTCGGTTTCCCGTACCGCAGGAACGCTTCTTTTGTCACGATGCGCAACCCGTCAAATTTCTCGGAAGAGAAAAACTGGGCATACGGCACGACCCGTGAACAATCATCGATGTAGGCGATCAAAAACGTTTTTTGTGCCTTTCCATTCTCTCGAATCACTGGACCATGGGATAAATCCCCTTGCCATAGCTCATTCACTCGATCGTACGCAAACCGTTTTCGTTCAGGCATCGGGGAATTTTCTTTCCCAACAAGGTTGTATTTTTTCAATAAACGATATATAGTGAAATAGGATATGTTTTGTTTTTCTATTTCCCCCTGCTCGATGAGGTGTTGGTAAAACACCGTCACCGGCGCATGGGGATATTTTTTTCGTAATGCCAATATGTGCTCCTCGTCTTCCATCGTGAGTCTTCGAGAATGGCCGCGATCCGCTCGACGTTTTGGCTTCAGTGCTTCAAATCCGCCTTTTTTATACTGGGTGCACCAGTCTAGAATCGTCTTCGCTGCGATCCGTTTTTCGCCATAGTGCGGAACGGCATGCATGCGCGTTGACACCTCCTTCACGTACGATTTCGGATCGACCTGCCCATTCACTAACGGTGCGATCAATCCATACCGAAATAGGGCGATTTCTTGTCTCATTGATTCGTCCATCAAGGTTTCCTCCTTCTCCGACGTTGCGGAAGAACCAATCGGTTCGTCCTGCCTCCATCATACCGAATCCCTTTCCCCTCGTCGACGCAAAAGGTTTGTGGAATCGATTGTTTTTGGAAATAAAACCAAAAAGAAACAAATTAGGCACCGAATCTATTTGCTAAAAAATGAGTCGAATGTTCCCTCCACATCGCTTCGACGAGTTTCTCCACCCCAACTCCCTCGATGGTTTGTATCCACTCTTGGGCTTGAACGAGTGGTTTATTGGACACCCTCGGGATTCGTTTCCCTTTGGTTTGAAAAAACCAACGAAGCCACGGTAAATGAGCAAGAAATCGACGCATATAAACATCTACTCCTTGTCGGAGAGGAAAAAACTTGGACGAACCCTTCCCCTTGCCTAAGAGAGAGGAGAGGCGTTCCTTGAGCCAGTGGATAATCGTCCAAATCGTGTATTGGAAATACGGCAAGAGGAACGTGGGAAGCACGGTCACCGTCTTTTTGCATATCACGCACCGATAACGAGCAATCCAAATCCGATAGGCGTCTTGCCCCACCAATGCATTTCGTTCGTAATAGCCATGACGATAAAGATTGCGTTTCGCCTGACAATGTGGACAACGATGGATGGACGGAAACGCATTTTGTTTTCCTCGATTCGCATAGGTTTGCACATCAACCCCGAAGTTATACAACTGGATCACGATCTCATCCTCCCCCTCCGAAACAATTCACTAAAAATTTAGCATACTATTTCAGAAAGAGGGAGAAGTATATCCCGAAGGAATTTGCAAAAAAGAAGGCGTTTTATTCGGGGATAAAATGATAATTTACAATACTACTTATATAAATATATATAGAGAGATATATAAGCTGTAATGTTAGGTACAAGATATGGGTACAATAATTCATCTATGGTCACAGTTATTGGTACAAAAAAAAAGAGACAGCCAATAGATAGCCTTTAAGCTACCTACTGACTGCCTGAGCAAAGGAATGGTAAAGCATGAAAAAATCTAAAAAGCATCTATACAGAAAAAAGGAATAGTAAATATGAGCCATTACAGCCTGAGCAAACTACTAAGCAGACTACTATAGCCATTACTTAATAACTGAATATCTGTAATCTATATATCTAATGTTGTATTATCTACAAAAGATATATATTAATTATTGTTATTGTTATGGAGCTTTGCTCCCTGAGCTTTAGCTCAGTAATTTATACATAGGTGTACAAAGTACACATACTTATCCTTAAGGCTTAACATCATATCTTTAATTCTTTAATAACTTTTATCTTTAACTCTTTATCAAACAGTTTATTTAACAGTTATTTTCATATATATGTCCATTTGGCAGACCTGATTTAAAGTATTTTAAATGTTACAGTTTTGTTACAAATTCTGAGCCTTACAGCCACAAGGCTTTCAGCAGTTATGTAATTTCTACCAATACTTTAAATTTCAGCAGACTTTTTCAAATGATGATACTGAATGTTATCTAAAATGGTACAAACATTTGTTTGTTTTGCAAATTGGTACAGCATTGAGGCAAAAAAAAGAATGAGCCAAGACTTTTAGCCTCAGCTCTTTCTCAGGCAGACTCAAAGAGCCTGTCTAACATCTCAGGCTCAGTCTCAAGCATATCTTGAAAGATACAGTAAACCTCAGGGCTATGTGAGCCTCTTAGAATGCCCTTTATTGTTGTCATTAATAGCATCTTTCCTGCTGAATGCTTTTTAATCTCCTGAGCAGTTAATCCTTTTACATAATGTAGGTAAAGAATAGTTCCTACTGAATGAGCAGACATTACACAGCTCTTGTCTGCATTTACTCTTAGCAGCTTATAAGCCTTCTGACTCCATGCTGTAGCCTTTTCTCCTGATACTCTCCATTCATTAAACTTATAATTGATGCTCATATCCTTTGCTCCCCTTTACTCCTTCTTTTAGTTCATTTCATACAATAAAAAAGAGAGAGCCTGTTACAGCTCCCTCCATATTGATAATTAATCAAGTTGCTTATTAAAATACTATTGGATTGATGTATTCATAGTCATATTTAAGAGTAAAGCCTGTTAGGTCAGTCAATTGTTTTAAGTAAGCCTCTAACTGTTCAAGCTCTGCCATATACTCCTTAACTCTTTCCATCTTGTCAGGTCTATGGCTTAACTTGGCAAAGCTCAGACCTGCTTTCTTGTTGTCAATTTCTTTCATGATAGTCTGGATTAATTGCTTTGCTGCATTTTTCATAGCAATACCATCATTAGTTGTGTATCCTTTTACAGCCTCTTTTCTTAGGTCAGAAATGAAAGCCTTGATGTCCATCTTTGCAATATCAATAGTTAGAGGAGATTCTTTTGCTAAGCCCTCAGAGATATTAGTCATAATAGCCTCTCTAGCTTTTTGCCTGTCTACAATCTCCTTTTGCAATGTTGTAAAGCCTTGTCCATTAGTTTGAAATACTGTCTTTGTCTCAAATTTCATTTTTAAAATCCTCCCTTTAATAATCTTGATAGCTCCTGTTCTGCTGTCAGGTAGCCTTCTAATTGTTCATAATGATTTTCATGTAGCTCCTCTACAGTCTCCCTGTCAGGTAGCTCTTTTACTTTTGGCTTGTTTTGCAATGTCTTTAATGTCTCCTCAGATACACCAATTTCTCTAAGAAGTGATTTATATTCCTCATCTGTTAGATTAGGTCTCTTATAAGTACCTGCTAACTTTTGAGCCTCAGTCCTGAGCTTTCTATCTATCTGAATATGGACTCCTTGCTCAAGCTGTTCTAATTTCATTAATACAGCTAATTGGTCAAGTAGATCAGAGTATTCAGCCTGATTGTAAAGGCTCATAAATACAGCTCCCATATACATCAACCTGTATTGAGTCAATGGCTCATTTAAGTCCATGCTGTAAGCTCTCTCTGTAGCTCCTACAGACTGCTCATTTTGATTGTAAAGACAGTCCATTGTAAACAGATTCTTATAAACACTCTCCATGTCCATATAATCAAGCTGAGCATCCTTGAGCCATCCTCTGAGACTAGCTTTTTTAATCTGAATGATTTTCTTTACATCATCAGCAGTAATGCCAAAGAAATCAATAAAGAGCTGAATGTCCTTAGCTGACTTTGGATTAAGTCCTAGAGCTAAGATATTGTCTACAAACTTAGATAATTGCTCCTCAGTTAGCTTTCCTTGTTCCTCTGCTACAGAGGAAAACTCCTCTAGACAGGCATTGTAGTAAGCTCTGTCTTTGGCAATTTTGTTTCTGATTGTCCTTGAAGTAATGCCTACAGCAGAGGCAAACTCCTCTTGACTAGCTTGGAGATTGATTTTGGCATCAGCAAAGGCTCTTAAAAGCTCTTTGTCATCATTAAGGTTATAGCCTTTCTCCTTGAGATATTGCTTTACATTACTCATTGTTTTGCTCACCTAATTTCTGTAGCTCTAGAGCAGTCTTATCTTTGACAAAGTCAGTTACAGCTTTCTCTACTAAAAAGCCTTTGCTTACATTTCCAATATATCTAACATTATTGATGAGCTTTATTGTATCCTCAGACAAATAGAAACAAGTTCTTTTCTTTTTGCTCATCACCATCCCCCTCCTTTTAATGACTTAATGAATGATGAATGATTGATGTATTTACTAAATGGATTTAATTTCAAAGTAAGTATAAAAAATAGGAGCATACTGCTAACCTTTGAAAGAGAGGATTGATACAGGACATGACAATCATGGCTGTGATAGTGGTTAGCAATATGCTCTATTTGTAATTTAAAGGAGGCAGTAACACAGGGCAGTATGCTACTACCTCTCTCTGTCTATATATCTAACTATGGAATAAAAACTAAAGTATCCAATAGAATAAAAAAAAGCCTCTCTCTTGAGAAACTTGGATTTTGATAGTTGATATTCATTTAAAACCCTTGTAAAATCTATAATATCCTCAGAGTGTAATAAGAAATCCTCATAAGTGCAAATTAATGTCTTCCATCGGCAACACTTGTGAATACCCTCCACCTGTCGCGCCGCCTTTTATTCCCATCGTCGGACCAAGGGAAGGTTCCCGCATCGCAATCATCACTTTTTTACCAATTTTACGTAACGCTTGACCAAGCCCAACAGTGACCGTCGATTTTCCCTCTCCCGCTGGCGTTGGATTAATCGACGTCACTAAGATGACTTTACCATCTTGTTTCGTCGCTAGCCGCTTTAGTGCATGAAGGGAAATTTTTGCTTTATAATGCCCATACGGTTCAAGCTCTTCTTCCAACAAATCAAGTTCACTGGCAATGTCTTGAATGCGCTTTAATTTTGTTTCTTGGGCAATTTCAATGTCTGTTTTAATCTTCGTCGTCGTTGTCATCGTTCAGTCCCCCTGTATGAAAATAATCCCCCCTTATTTTAGCACGATACCATGAAAATATGGCACCCTCTTCACTAAACAGAAGCGCTAGAAAAATTCCCTAAAAATGATTCGTATAACATTTCTTTTGAAACTAATAGACGTCGATATAAAGTAACAAAGAAATCAAAAAAGAAGATGATATAGCAGTAATGAATTGTCGAGTTGTTAAACGTATCGCTGCTTTCAATTCTAATTCTTTCGCAATCGTCCAAAATGTAACTGCACAAACTGTAAGGGTAGACGCCATATATACAGATAAAAATAGTTGTGTTGTCGTAAGTGTAGAAAGCAAAGCACCGTTTCCTTCATTCAATAAAAGAATCGCATCTTTACGAATAATTGAGAAAAAAATAGTTGGTGCTACTTCTTTCGGTAAATGAAATATATGCGCAAAAGACGTGAACAACTGGCCCAATACATTCATCCATCCAAACATATTAATGATCGTCGCAACTAAGCAAATAAAAAGAAAGACAGGCATCGCTTGAGTTACAAATTGCACAACGTTTCTTTTTACCTGATATAGTACAGACGTCCATGTAGGCCATTGTAGAAATGTGCGTCGTACATAGTGATGTGGAGTTGTTACTACCCCATTCCATATTCTTGTATGAATAGCACCAACAACAAATAAAACGACTATATAAGGGAAGAATAAGTACGGTTTTTGAGCTACATGAAACACAGAAATTGTCGCCCCAAGTTGGTAGCTGCAGGCAGAAGCGAAAGAAATAAGTGATATGCACGATTTTCTCGTACACGCATGACATAGTCTACTTTGCTGAACAGCAACTACATTACATCCAAATCCAGTCAATACCGGGATCAAGTCTTCACCATGTAAACCGATCTTTCTTAAATAAGTATGAAGGGAATCCACGATTCGATCCTTTATACCTGTATCATCAATAATAGCCGTGACAAACGTTAAGAAAATAACAACTGGAAATGCCCAAACGAAAGAGTACATTCCGAGGGAAAGAAGCCCATAATCTCCGATGAGTAAAGTTTCTAACCATTGCGGAGCGTATTGGAGCCACTCTTTTACAAACAAAAGAGATTTATCGACCCATTTTTCCCCCCAACCTCCTACTAAATAAGCGAAGTATATTGGTAACATAAAAGTAGATAAAAGTGTCATGCACGATAAAACGGGACCAACAAATGGTCTTTCAAATAATAGCGAAATTGGCTCGTGCGACGGAAGCGAAAGTGATAAAAGGTCTTTGATTTGCTTTAGTGTTAATCGCTGCGTATAAAAAAGAGATGGAAATGTATGAGTATTCTCTTTTCTTCCATTTGTCAATATAAGAGGGAGTCCCTCTTTTTCTTGTATTTCTTTTAAACGTTGCTTTGCTATGCCGCTCATTTTATCTACAAATGTTACTGCAATTGAAACGTTTGATCGTTCAACTTCAACAAGCTGGAGTAATTGTTTAAGTTCAGCTTGAAAATGTGTTCCACGTATAACTAACATAACGTGGTTGGCTTTTTCAATTTCTTTTTTCAACATATGCGCCCCAAGCTCATCGCCTAAACGAACACCAGGCGTATCAACAATTTCCCACCCACTATCATGAACAAGTGGGTGGGTACGTAATAAGTACGTTGAGCCTCTTACATTTATCTCCTCTCCTACACCAAATGACGTCCAACGGGAAAACAATGTCGTTTTACCTACAGACTCTAGACCGATAAGTAATAATCGTTTCCGCCTTGCACTTTTAACTAGCACTCACATTTCACCTCACAACAAGACAAGTCGGTTAAATACATTTGATTCTTTTCATAGTATCTAAACACTTCCTCGTCATGTGGAAGTTGAAATCGATCAACAAGCTGTTTTGCCACCACTGCAAATCTTTGCCTAAATTTGTATATAAAACAAAAGATCGCTTTTTCATGCGCAACACTAGGGCCAATCAAAAACAAATTGTTAACTAATGTCGATTCATCATTTACAGTTAACTTCGGCTTTCCGTTTTCCCCCCACTCAAACAACGAATAAATTTGCTCTGCACCTGAACGAAAACCTGTAGCTAGAACGGGTTGTTGTTTCGTATGAAGTTGTTTGTTGTTTGAGAGAAATAATGTATAAGTTGATTTTTGTTTTTCTATTTTTTCGACTTCTACTCCCTCTATGAAATGTAGTCGTTTTGTTTTTTGAGCCTCCCTTAAACGCTCCCACGTATACGGTGCTAATGAAACGCTTGGATCTGCCTCTTTTTGTGCAAATAATTGATGTTTCGAAATAACTGTTACCTCATTTCCAAGTGAAACAAGATTTACAGCTGCATCAATTCCACTTTCATATCCTCCTATAATGATGTAATGGCAGCCTTTTTTGAACTTTCCCCAACTATCCACATAGCGATTGTGCAATGCATACTCTGCGCCTGGAAATGGTCTAGTGTTTGGAAATTGATATTCGCCAGTTGCCCAAATGATCGCGTCACACTCATACTTTCCTTCATTTGTTTCTAACTGGAATCGTCCATTTTTCAAAAAAACATGCTCGACATTTACACCTTCGCGAATCGGTAAATCAAAGTGTTCCGCCAACAAATCTAAATACAAAGCATAGTCTTCTCCACTTAATCTTTCCTTTTGTAATGTGTACGCGGGCGAGGTAGTAGGAGATACAGCATTCAAATCTAGTGCTCCAAAGCCCTGACCAACGAATGAAGGAGTAATAAAACGCATTTCTTTTGGCCATTGTCGGAATGAGGATCCAATGCAATCACGCTCTAATATTCCAAAATTCTCTATACCTAACTGTTTTAATAAAATTCCCATTCCAATTCCTGCTGAACCAGCTCCAACAATAATAAAAAACGGGTTCATTGTATCACCTCTCGATAATAGTAATTATTACGATTTATAATATAACATAAACAATTTTTTTATGACAATAATAATCATTTGCACCCCCTCAACAATTTTATATATAGAAAATTGTAAAAATCAGTAAACCTCTCCCTTTATCTGTTAAAGGATGGTGAGCATTTTTTCTGCCAAGAAGAGTACTCCATATTATCATACTGACACTCCCTCTAACGTAATCACTACTTTTTCGAATAAAAAATAAAAACACTTTTTCGGCAACTGCCAAAAAAGTGTTTTCGTCATTACGGCAACCGATGACCTGCCGCACGATAAATCTCGTACCACTCTTGTCGAGAGAGTTGCACATGACTTGCTTGGCAAATGTCTTTTAAACGAGCGGAGTTTGTTGTGCCAACGATCACTTGCATGTTCGCTGGATGACGCAAAATCCAAGCGACGGCAATGGCTGACTTGCTTACTCCTTTTTCCTCCGCTAGCCGTCCGAGTACTTCATTAACTTCCGGAAATTTCTCGTTGTCAATAAACACTCCTTCAAAAAAGCCGTATTGGAACGGGGACCACGCCTGTATCGTAATATGTTTGAGACGGCAATATTCTAAAATATGTCCGTCACGGTTAATCGCGCCGTCAAATAACGTATTCGCTTGAATGCCGCTTGTCACTAAATTCGCATGCATCATACTGAACTGCATTTGGTTCGCGATAATCGGCTGGTTGACATATGCTTGCAATAGCTCGATTTGCATACTATTGAAGTTGCTCACCCCGAAATGACGGACTTTTCCACTTGCATGTAGACGATCAAACGCCTCTGCTACTTCTTCTGGCTCCATCAGCGTATCCGGCCGGTGTAAAAGCAACATGTCTAAATAATCGGTTTGAAGTCGCTTCAATATGCCATCAACGGATGTCAAAATATGCTCTTTTGATAAGTCATAATAGCCATCACGAATCGAACATTTGCTTTGAATGCGGATTCGTTCGCGCAAATGCGGGCGGGAAGCAAGCACTTCACCGAACAGCTCTTCACAACGTCCTTTTCCATAAATATCTGCATGGTCAAACATCGTAATTCCTGCTTCAATCGCTTCGTCTATATACCGCGATAGCTCAGAAACAGACATTTCCGAAATTCGCATGCATCCTAGCACAATTTCTGATGCTGTTAGGCTAGAGTTACCAATGTTCATTTGTTTCAATTGTCCATCCTCCTCTTTTACTTTCTTTTCTATTATACTTTCGCTTTAAGTCTGTTTCTATGGCGAACTGCACTCCGATTAACTGAACAGCGGATAAAATTCTCCCTCATGCCTTTGACACGAGCATAAGGGAGAGGCAATATGTTTTACAACTTTTTTAATGAAACTTTTCCGCTATACGTCGAATAAAGACGAGCGAAGCGATGGCAATGAAAGCAAGAATCGTTTCTACAATCCAAACATTTGAAATGATTTTCACTTGATATAACGCAGGGACGACATCAATTAATGCATGAATCAAAATGGCATACACTACGTAACGGAATTGTCCTTTCCGAACCCCGTATAAAACAAGAAGCGAAAGCGCAACATGAATCGCTATCGCAAATGTTCGCTCGATACCACCTAATACATACATCCAATCAGGCTGATTTAATATCGTTCTGAGCATCTCCACTTGCGTAGCAGGAAGAGAGGAAGCAACTTGATCAAACTGACCTGTTTGAACAAGTTGAGAAATGACCATCATATTCACGGCACTAAAAGCACTAATAAGCACAGCTTCCATTCCTCCATGTCCTAAACCAAATGATAATCCATCTCCATACGTTCGATTGTTTTTTAACATGAAACGAAATCCGACATATCTTCCTATCTCTTCGAACACTCCAGCTGCTAAAGCTCCGTAAGCGACAAACGCCCAAACGCTACTTGTTCCTTTTAACGATGTGCCGCTCGGATCAATCACAAGTATATGCATGCCTTTCTCTAACACTTGTGAAAATAAAACAAAAATAAGCAAGCCGACACCGAACGCTTTCCAAGAAAGCCATCCTTTTTTTCGTCCATATATGATAAGTGCGAAAGGAACAATCAAAGAAAGAAACAATTGAACAAACATCCCAACCAAGTCGATCTCCCCTTTCATTTACGCGAAAATAAATACGACTGGATAAACAAATACATCGTGCCACCAAATACAATGATCATAAGAAAAATAAAGCGCCATACACTTGTTACAAATATCGTAAGCATAATCAACACACCCATGATAACAAACAATTTTCCTCCGACACGGTGCGTTTTTTGCCAAACTACTTCATTTTCTAACGTCCAAGGCGTACGAATACCGAAAAAATAATTCGGTTTAATTTTCGGCATATAATTTCCAAGGACAATGAACAACATTCCAACTCCAATCGGCACAACGACATCGACTCGCACAGGAATTCCGATATTATACGCAAGCGTCACCACATGTATGCTAAATAAAAACAAAACAAATACATGTAAAAAAATGCGATATACTTTTTCAAATTTCTCGTAATTTTCTTTACGTGGATCCACTTTCGGCAAAAAGACGATGAGAGCAACAATTCCTGTTAACAAAATCGGAAATAATAACGAGCCCCACCATTTACTCATAAAGCCATCTGGTTCTCCTGCAACGTTCCAATGAATGGCTACCTCATTCGGCAAATACGGAATAGCTAATAAACTTAAGATATAGCTACATATAATGAGAAAAATAACAAGCGAATGCTTTTTCATGATTCATCACCTTCTTTTTGTAATATGTCATAAAACCAGCTCATTAAATCTTGGAACACCGTTGTGTTTAATGAATAATAAATATGCTGACCAACTCGGCGATCTTCCACTAACTCGGCTTGTTTTAATATTTTTAAATGATGGGAAATGCTCGGCTTTTGCATATCAAAATGCTCGGCAATTTCCCCTGCTGTTAAGTCCCCTTTTTTTAATAAAGAAAGAATTTTTCTTCGGTTTGGATCAGCGATCGCTTTAAATGCTTCGTTAAACGACATCCTTTTTCACCTACTTTCTTTAGATATTTAGATAAATATCTAAATACAGCGCAAAATTAGATATTTAGATAAATTTCTAACCAAATCATACGCTTTGCTACTACATGAAGTCAACATTTTTTCGCTTAAGTTGATCTTTTTTAACGAACGTAAAAACTAGCCCCATCAATCCACTCGATCTCGTCGTACTTTTTCAACTCAGACACAAGACGAAATAACGCCTCGTCCTTTTGTTTCGCCTCAAGCATACAGTCTATATGAGAAACTGTGCCCTTCACTTCATGTAAAAAGTTCATGAACTGCTCAGCGGAAACAAAATCATGGTGGGCACGAAACTGTTTTTCACTTCTTGGGCTAGACATATGCATTTTTAATGGTAGCGGGGAATGAGTCCAACTCGCAGTAACTCTATCCCACTCTACTCTCCAGTCTTGGTCATGATTTGCATCGTGATGATGTAAGTCAAACACGAGGGGAATACCGAGCTTTTCACATAAGTAAAGTGTATCACGCAACGTAAATGTCATATCGTCGTTTTCTAACATAATCATTCGCTGCAATGAATACGGAACACTGCCCCAGTTGTGGACGAATTGCTCAAGCGCTAACTCTTTGTCGTCATATCCTCCTCCTACGTGAAGGACACAGCGGTGAAGCGGATCGATTTTCATTCCTTTTAATAACCTTTCATGCATCCGCAACGTCGCGATCGATGTCCGAAAAATATGCGGATCGGTTGAGTTCAATAAAACAAAATGGTCAGGATGGAAGTCAATTCGCATCGGGTGGTGCGATAAAAATGAAGCCATTTCCTCTAAATCACTTTCGATGCTTTTCATATAATCCCAATCAGACAACTCTTGGTGATTTGCTAAAGGGATGAGCTTTGAACTAAGACGGAAAAAACGAATGTCATGGGCTATGTTATGTTTCAACAATCGTAAACAATGTTGTATGTTTGATTGCGCAATACGTTCTAGTTTACGGATGGCTGCTTCGCGATCTTTTATTTTTAAAAACTGAGCAACTGTCATCGTCTGTGATGGCGAACAGTTTTTAAGATGCCTACTCATCGCTACGTAGCCAAGCCGAATGACTGTCATAAGAAACACCCCCTCGTGTTAGTTTAAACGAGGGGGCAAAAATCCATGCGGTTACATTGAAAAAATGTCGTTACTCCTTCACCTTCACCGCCGTACCTGTCGCAATGCACATCATCATACCATCGCGCAACGTTTCAAAATCAAGATCGACGCCAATGACCGCGTTTGCTCCCATATTGCGCGCTTTTTTTACCATTTCTTCTACAGCCATGTCTCGACCTTCAGCTAACTTGCTTTCGTATGTTCCGCTTCGGCCACCGATGATATCGGTAATGCTCGCTAAAAAATCACGAACAACGTTGGCCCCTAAAATCACCTCACCAGACACTAAACCGAGGTATTGCTCAATTTGCTTTCCTTCAATGCTATTTGTTGTTGTAACGATCATGTAAATGACTCCTTTCTATAAATAAAATTTGCCCCTTTATTATATTCTCGATCGTTTCAAATCATCCTTTTTTACAAACAAATCGGCTCCCAAACAGGAAGCCGATTTGTTTAGTCATGAAAGTTCATTCCATCTGTCGTCTCTTTCACAATGCCCGCACGAATAACGAAGTCGCCAAAACGTTCGCCATGGAGTCGTTCTTTCGCATACCGAGAAAAGAGCATACGAAGTTCAGATAAAATTTCTTTTTCTCCGATATTTTCCCGATACAATTTACCGAGACGGCTGCCATCAAATGCAGCCCCGAGATACATATTATATTTGCCGATCGATTTACCGATAAATGCAATTTCCCCAAGCACATGGCGAGCACATCCGTTCGGACAGCCGGTCATGCGAATCGTTATTTCTTCATCGTGAAGACCGTTTTCTTCAACAATTTCTTCCATTTGATCAATGAGCTTTGGCAAATATCTCTCCGCTTCCGCCATTGCTAGTCCGCACGTTGGTAAAGCCACACAAGCTAACGAATTGCGGCGAAGCGCACTATAATGTTTCCCATCTGTCAATTTGTATTGCTTGATGAGCGCGTCAACTTCTTCTTTTTTCTCACTTGGCACGTTGGCAATGACTAAATTTTGGTTAGCAGTTAGTCGAAAGTCCCCAACATGCACTTTCGCGATTTCCCGTAGTCCTGTCATTAACGGATAATCATCCGTATCTTTCACGCGACCACCTTCGACAAACAACGTAAAATGCCATGTTCCGTTTACACCTTCGACCCAACCATAACGATCACCATTATGCTCGAAATGATATGGGCGCGCTTCCTCTAGCTTCCATCCAAGACGATGCTCTAGCTCAGCCTTCACCACTTCTAAGCCGAGACGGTCGATCGTATATTTGAACCGAGCATGTTTACGCACGGAGCGATTGCCATAATCACGCTGAATCGTAACGACTTTTTCCGCCACGTCGATGACTTGTTCTGGTTTACAAAAACCGATCACTTTCGCTAGCTGCGGATATGTTGTACGGTCGCCGTGCGTCATTCCCATGCCACCACCGATCGCTACATTAAACCCTGCAAGTTTTCCGTTTTCCACAATGGCGATCAAACCGAGGTCTTGCGAAAATACATCGACATCGTTTGACGGTGGTACCGCGATACCAATTTTAAATTTTCGTGGCAAGTAAAGCGCTCCATAAATCGGTTCTTGTTCTACTTCTGGCGTTCCAGCGACTTTTTCTTCATCGAGCCAAATTTCGTAATATGCCCTTGTTTGTGGCAGTAAATAATCACTTAATCTTTTCGCCCATTCATACACTTCTGCATGCACTTCCGATTGGTAAGGATTCGGATTGCACATGACGTTTCGATTGACATCGCCGCATGCCGCTAACGTCGTAAGCAGTGCATCGTTAATGGCTTGGAGCGTTTTTTTCATGTTCCATTTCAATACCCCGTGAAACTGGAATGCTTGTCGTGTCGTAAGTTTCAACGTCCCGTTCGCATACGTCCGCGCCAATTCGTCCATCGCGAGCCACTGTTCAGGCGTCGCCACCCCACCTGGCGTGCGGACGCGAATCATAAATTGGTATGCAGGTTCTAGCTTCTGTTTTTGTCGCTCTGCTCGTAAGTCGCGGTCATCTTGTAAATAACTTCCATGAAATTTCATTAGTCGATTGTCGTCTTCTGGAATACCAGCAGTAATACGGTCTTCCATCGTTTCTTTCAATGTGCCGCGCAAATAGTTGCTCTCCCGTTTAATGCGTTCAACATCGCTTGGCGGTCCATCTGGTGGTGTTAATACAAACTTTTCCATTCATATCCCCCCTAATATACATCGCGCTGATATCGTTTTTGTTTTTGCATCTCAGCTATATACGCTTCTGCTTGTTCGCTTGTCATGTTTCCTTCTTTTTCAATCACATGAATAAGCGTTTGATGTACATCGCGCGCCATATGCTGCTTATCACCACAAACGTAAACGACAGCTCCATCTTCAAGCCAGCAGAACAGCTCCTTGCTTCGTTCTAGCATGCGATGCTGCACGTACACTTTTTGATCTGTATCGCGTGAAAAGGCAACATCCATTTTCGTCAATATGCCGTTTTTTAACCACGCTTGCCACTCTGTTTGATAGAGGAAATCGGTCACGAAATGTTGATCGCCAAAGAACAGCCACGATTTCCCTTTCGCTCCGACCGCCTCGCGCTCTTGCATAAAAGCGCGGAACGGCGCAACCCCCGTGCCTGGTCCAATCATAATGATTGGCGTATGTGTGTCTTTCGGAAGTTTAAAATTCGGATTTTGGTGAACGAACACCGGAAGTTGATCGCCAACGTGTAAACGCTCGGCACAAAACGTCGAACAAACACCTTTTCGTAAACGTCCGTGCGCTTCGTAACGCACTGCACCAACGGTGATATGCACTTCATCAGGATAAGCTAGCAAGCTACTTGCGATCGAATAAAAGCGCGGCTGCAACTTTCGTAATGAAGAGACGAACTGCTGTGGTGTCATCTCCCACGGACCGAAGTCACAAAGAACATCGAGCACATCGCGCCCTTTCATATATTCTTTTCTTTTCGCTTCTTGCTCAGAAGAAAGGAGCGAATGGAAGTCTGGATGGCGTGAAAACGAAACGAGTGATTTCAATAATTGTTCAGTTAATACAGTAATTTCTAATCGGGAAAGGAGTGCTTCATACAACGTTTCCTCTTTTCCTTCAACAGAGACGCATGTGTTACCGCTCCATTTCATCTCCTGAATGATGAGATCAATAAGCGCTGGATCGTTTTTCGGAAAAATACCGAGCGCATCGCCTGGTTCAAACACAAGACCTGAGCCTTCTAGCGATAATTCAATATGTCGCGTTTCTTTGTTTGAGCCGCGTCCATTTAAATTGATATTTTCTAATACTTCCGCTTGAAACGGATGTTTTCGTGAATAAATAGTCGTTGGTTTGGCTTGTGCAGATGAAGTTGTTGCTACGGAAATGGCTCCTTGCTTATCTAACTCGCCAAGCACTCCCTCTAGCCATTTTTTTGCTTTTTCTTCATAATCGACGTCACAATCGACGCGTTCGTACAACCGCTTTCCGCCTAGCTCTTCTAGCCGTTTATCAAAATCTTTTCCCGTTTTACAAAAATGGTCATACGACGTATCGCCAAGCGCCAATACCGAGAAGCGAAGGTGATCGAGTTTTGGTGCGCGCTTGCTATGGAGGAATTCATAAAACGATAAAGCATTGTCTGGTGGTTCTCCTTCTCCGTATGTGCTAACAACAATAAGCAACGTATTTATTTTTTTCAACTCGTTCGGCTTAAAATCAAGCATAGAGGAAACAGTAACATAAAACCCGCGATGTTTAAGCGCTTCTCCTACTTTTTCCGCTAGTTTTTGCGCGTTTCCTGTTTGCGACCCGTAAAGGACGGTCACTTCCTTCGTTACGGATGCTTCTTGTTGAAACGCTCCGGCCGAATCGGTTGCGGCTAAATACCCGCTTAGCCAAAGTTTTTGTGCTGGATTTAACGTTGGCCAAAGCCGATTGAGGAGCTCAACTTGTTCTTCATTAAATGGACTGTTTGTCACTTGAAATGGCAACATCTCTCACCTCTCGTTTTTCTACTATTCCTATAAATCAAGTATGTTTTATTTGACTTTACCGTAAAAAATAAAATTAGTAAAATAAATATAAATTATCAGAACTATTTATTTTTTTAATAATTAAGGAGCGAGGGATATGTACGAACAATTAAAAACGTTCATTACGCTAGCTGAGGTGAAAAATTTCACAAAAACAGCGGAAATTCTCCATCTATCTCAACCGAGTGTAAGCTCGCACATAAAAAATTTAGAAAAAGAGTTTCAAACAAAACTGTTCATTCGTTCACCAAAAGAGCTGCAAATGACGCCAACGGGAGAACTGCTTTATGATCGAGCCAAAAAAATGATCACGTTATACGAACAAACGAAACAAGATATTTTGGAACATCACGACTGCGTGAAAGGAACATTAAAAATTGGGGCTAGTTTTACAATCGGGGAATACGTACTACCTACCTTTTTATGCGCCTTACAAAACGATTATCCAGAATTACAATTGGAAGTGATCATCGGCAACACAAAAGAAATTGTAGAGCTCGTTCGTACGTATCAAACACATATCGGTTTAATTGAAGGTCAAACAAATGAAAAAGAGCTTGTGGTGTACCCGTTTATGCAAGATGAGCTAGTCATCGTTGCGTCTAATGATCATCCTCTCGCTCACAAACAGGAAGTATCGATAAACGATTTACAAAACCAACTATGGATTACACGCGAATTAGGATCTGGAACACGTGAATATTTTAACCATTTTATTCGTTCAAATGGGTTAAAAGTGAAATCACTAATCATTATTAGCAGCAATCAAGGAATAAAGGAAACGTTAATGCACGGAAACGGTTTAGCCCTCCTTTCACGTCATGTCATTGAACAGGAGTTGAATCATAAAAACCTATCGATTGTTTACGTCAAACATTCTCCTTTTTATCGAACATTTTCTTATCTTTACTCACCGACAATGAAAAACAACAAACTTGTACACTTGCTTATTGATTTACTCCAACAAAAAAGGATGTGACAAACAAGTTGCTTTGTCACATCCCCATCTCTTAATGTTCCTCTAGCTGTGACACTGGAACACGCTGTTGATTTTCCGGATTGTCTAAAAAATGGATTGTTGCCATTTCCGTTTGTGCATCGACATGTTCAATGTATACGGATTTTCCGTCATACGTTACATGTTTCATATCAGGCGACTGAGCAATTTGTTGCGCACGTGTTACGTTCATGTTGTTTCCCTCCCTTCAAACGATTATTATCATCTACGTTTCACGTTAAAAATATACAAAAAAAGAGCACCACAAGGCGCCCTTATAACAACTCAAGCAACTTCTTTTTATTTTGTTGTACTTTTTCTTCTAACATTTTCACTTTCTCTTTTAACGCTTGCATGTTGGCGTCATTTGCAGACACCTTCTTTTCTAATGCACGCATTTCATTTTTGACTGCTTTTAATTGATTAGAGGTAGAAATAAGTTTTCCCATCCATTTGTCTAGTTCTTCTTGTTTTTGCGCTTCATCGTCTTCATCCGATTGCACGACAGTTGATTGTTCAGTCGTAGTCACAGTAGCGCTATCTTGCTCATTGACTACTTGTGTCGTTTCCTCTGTTGTTTGTTCACTTTGTAGTTGTGTTGGTTCTGCAGTTGGTTGTTCTTTCAGCGTGCTAAACGCTTCAAGCGCTGTTGTCACTTCATTTAAACGCACGTCGATCTTGCTTAACTTTTTATTTAATTCGGCAAGTTTATTTTTCAACATTTGTTCTTCTTTTTTCTTTTTCGCTAACTCTTGTTTTTTCTTTACTTCTTCCTTTTTCTGTTTAGCTACCTCTTTCTTTTTATTCGCTTCTTCTTTTTTTGCAACAACTTGACTTTTCTGAACATGTTTTGCTCCATCATGCTTTGCTGCAAAAGCTGGGGAAGCAACGAGCATCGATGCTAGTAAAATTGGTAATCCTTTTTTAAACATTACCCTTTCCTCCTTTTCATATGTATGTTTTTTGGTAATGGCAGCTGGCTGGCATAGGTATCCCGTTAGCCCCTATAGCTTTGCGACGCTAAGTTTCCTTAGCTGTGCCTTTACTTTTATTATACTGCTCTTATTTTTATGCACATGGATCGAAAGTCCTCATTTTTCTCATAAACATATGTGAAAATAAAGGAAGAAAAGGGCGAAGAAAGAAGTAGGTATTAGTAGATAAATAAGGAGGCGTACAGAATGCTAGAAAAATGGTTGAAAGAGTCTTCGTATACGGTCGTATTTACTGGAGCAGGAATGTCTACAGAAAGCGGGCTTCCCGATTTTCGTTCCGCAAAATCGGGGCTTTGGCGCACGAAAAATCCGCAACAATTAGCAAGTACACATGCTATGCAACATAACCGAGATGAGTTTATCGCATTTTATCAATATCGTATTCGTACGTTGCTTGAATGCCAGCCACATATCGGACATATCATTTTAGCTAATTGGGAGAAGCGAGGACTCGTCCATCAAATCATCACGCAAAATGTCGACGGCTTTCATCAACAAGCAGGCAGTACAAATGTCATTGAATTACACGGAACGTTACGAACGGTTCATTGCTCGCGCTGCAAACAAACATACGATGCAAAACGGTATGTGGAGGAACAGTTTCAGTGTACATGCGGCGGCTTTTTGCGCCCTTCCGTTGTTTTATTCGGGGAATCGTTGCCGTATGATGCGTTTGAACAAGCATGGACAGCAGCCAAACGGGCAGATTTATGGATTGTACTCGGCTCTTCTTTACAAGTGTCACCAGCTAACGAACTTCCTGTCATCGCAAAACGAAGCGGGGCCAAATTAGTGATTGTGAACATGGAACCGACGCCATTAGATGATTGGGCGGATTTGCTTATACATGGTCGCAAAATTGGAGAAGTGTTGCAGGAAATTGACGAATTACTTTAAAAAATAAGTGTGTCCCAAAAGCGTGCTCTTTTGGGACACTTGAAATATTTCTTTTTCATGCCTTATTTCCCAAAAACCATTCGTATATTGCTTGTGCCTCATGTTCGTCCACATCAACGACTTTTTTGCGTATGCCTGGCATGACAGTCGCACGTACTGTACATAACCCGATTCGTTGTTGCGTACGAGTTTGCGAGACCGTTAATGACTGAATACGATGTTTTAACATATATACCGTTTTTATCGTCAGCCATCCACTTCGGAGTGCTAGCTGCTCACTTTTAATCGATACTCCTGCTCGCTTATAACTTCGATAGCCGACATATACTGCGGGCAAAAGGAGAAGGAGCGGTTCAAATCGCTGAAACAATACGATTGTGATGACCGGAATGAGCATAACCGTATAGAGCGACCTCAGCATATAGCGCCAACGGGCACGTGTACATAGCGATCGGAACGAATCGTCCAAACGATATTCAGAAAAACACGCCGCAATAAGAGAAGCGACTTCATTTTTGCAAACAAGCGGAAACAGCACGAGACTGCCATGTTTTCCATCATCAAGTGCTCCTCCGGCATGAATGAGATGAACAGACACATAACCGAACAAGTGCCGAATCGGACTTTCCTTCACTGCAATGGCTTGAACGCGCTCAATCGATGTAGAAATGCTCTTTTTTTGCAGCAATCCTGTTGTTATCGTTATCGTTTTGTTTTGTTTGACAACCGTAAAATTCATATAGCGAAAAAGATGTCCGATCACAGACAACACGTAAGCGATCATGAGAACGACAAACAAAAAGATGAGTGCAGAAATTGTATCGTCAGCGCGAAAAAATATGTTTAGCTGTTCAAATGAGACAAAATCATTAAAATCAGAAAGAAATGCACCGATCGTTGCAATGACACCAAAAGCACCACCACTTGTGATAGATAAAAACAATACGTCGCGAAAACGAAGTGTAAAGATGGCATCCGTCTTATCTTCTATTTCTATAAACATGTTTTCTCGTTTTTGGTGATGCACCGCTCGCTCTATTTGCTTTGCTTCTTCTATGGAAACCGCTGAAAGTATTACTTCTGGTTCATCCATTTGCCTGCCAGCTGTTTCAATATGTACTTGCACAACACCTACAAGCCGCTGTAACACCCCTGACGAATGTGAAATACCTTGAATGCGCTCAAACGGAATATACCGTTTCTTTTTCACAAATATCCCTTGTTCAATATACATGTCATTTTCTTCTAAACGATATGTAAATCGCCGCCACGACATATACCCAGCGAGCATAGCGTAAAAAAGAAATAAAAACAAAGGTAGCCAGTCAATGAAAGGATCACCTGTTTTCTCTTTTATTGCTAAAAGTAAAGCAAGCGCCAAAAACGGTCCTTGCTTTAACCGCTTGGTTATGTAAATAACAATCGCAATCGGATGCAACCGTTTCTTTTCATGCATCATTTTCATCTTCCTTCACTAAAGAGGAAATGTAGTAACGCAACTTCTCTGCTTCTTGTTCATCAAGAAATGGAATTTCGTGCGCAGTTGCCGCTGTATAAATGTAAAGTGAAGCAAGTTTTTTCCTTCGTGCTAACGGACCTTGCTTTACATCAACATGTTGAACGCGATGAATGGGAATAAGCGTACGCTTTCGAATCCATACCCCGTGCTCGAGTTCAATTTCTCGCTCGCGAATGATATATCGCCATCGTTCCCATTTCCAGCGCGGAACGAAAAAAACAAACAAAATCGCATCAGCAATCCATAAGCAAACGAGCCCCAAAACAACCCACATAGGAACAAAAAAATGAACAATCACGTACAAGAGAAGGAAAATGATTAAGCGAATAGCCTCATATATGCGCCACACAGACACAGCACGCTTCGATAGAAAATTTTCCACTTTCTTACACACCTTTCTTGAATGCTTCTATCACTGCACTTCTAACATACGAACTCCATCTCGAAATCATCGGTTCATACGTTCACTATGCCCCCCATTTTAACAAGTTTGTCATTTATAACTTTACAACATTTTTATCATATGTTAAATTGTTTTTAAAGTTCATAATTTTTCATCTACTAGGGGAGTCCAATAGCTTGGACTGAGAGAAGAACGCGTGAAAGTTCTTTGACCCTTTGAACCTGATCTGGGTGATGCCAGCGTAGGGAAGTAGATGGCGCGAGTGTTCTTTACTTGTGCTATTTGCGGACAAAATCAGGTTCTCGTTATGGAGCCTGATTTTTTTACGTATTGGCGTTGCTCCAACTAAAAAATGAAAAGGAGCGATTCAAGATGAAAGACTTATTTTCAACAATGCCATTTCCCTCGAGTAAAAAAGTGTATGTGCTCGGAACGCGTGAAGATGTTCGTGTGCCGATGCGGGAAATTCAACTTTCTCCAACCAAAACAGGAACGACGATGCTAGAAAATGAGCCTATCCGCGTCTATGACACGAGTGGACCATACACTGACCCACTTTTCGAGCCGAATATTGATAAAGGATTGCCAAAATTAAGAGAAAAATGGATAACAGAGCGTGGCGATGTAGAAGAATATAGCTCTTCACTATCGAAAATAAACATTCCTTTTTCACCTAGACGTTTTCGTGCGAAAAAAGGGAAAGTTGTGACCCAAATGCATTATGCAAAACGAGGAATCATTACACCTGAAATGGAGTTTGTCGCCATTCGCGAACAGATGGATCCAGAGTTTGTTCGACAAGAAGTGGCAGCAGGAAGAGCAATTATCCCAGCTAATATCAATCACCCTGAGAGCGAACCAATGATCATCGGAAGCAAGTTTCATGTAAAAATTAATGCGAATATTGGAAACTCTTCTGTTACATCCTCGATGGATGAAGAAGTTGAAAAAATGCTTTGGGCTGTTCGTTGGGGCGCCGACACGGTCATGGACTTATCGACAGGAAAACATATACATGAGACGCGAGAATATATCATTCGCAACTCCCCTGTGCCGATTGGAACTGTACCTATTTACCAAGCGTTAGAGAAAGTGAACGGTATTGTCGAAAACTTATCATGGGACATTTACCGAGAAACATTAATTGAACAAGCGGAACAAGGCGTAGACTATTTTACTATTCATGCAGGTGTCTTACTTCGCTATATCCCACTAACAGTCAACCGAACAACTGGTATTGTCTCTCGGGGTGGCTCAATTATGGCACAATGGTGTTTAGCACACCATGAAGAAAACTTTTTATACACCCACTTCGAAGAAATTTGCGAAATTTTAAAAACTTACGATATTGCTATTTCACTTGGGGATGGATTACGTCCAGGCTCAATTGCAGACGCAAACGATGAAGCGCAATTCGCCGAGTTACAAACACTTGGGGAGTTGACAAAAACCGCTTGGGAACATGATGTCCAAGTGATGATCGAAGGTCCAGGGCATATTCCAATGCATAAAATTAAAGAAAATGTCGATAGACAAATTGAAATTTGTCACGGGGCACCTTTTTATACGCTAGGTCCTATCACTACCGACATTGCACCAGGTTACGACCATATCACCTCAGCTATCGGTGCAGCGCTTATCGGCTGGCACGGTACGGCCATGCTTTGCTATGTGACACCAAAAGAACATCTCGGCCTACCGAATAAAGAAGACGTCCGCCAAGGAGTCATCGCCTACAAAATTGCTGCCCACGCTGCTGACTTAGCAAAAGGACACCCTGGCGCACAAACGCGCGATGATGCATTATCAAAGGCGAGATTTGAGTTCCGTTGGCAAGATCAATTCAACTTGTCACTAGATCCTGAGCGCGCACGTGAATATCACGATGAAACGCTACCGGCCGAAGGAGCAAAGCTTGCTCATTTTTGTTCGATGTGCGGTCCAAAATTTTGTTCAATGAATATTTCTCATGAATTACAAAAAACACTACAAAGCGAAGCAATGAAAGAAAAGGCAAAACAATTTGTTGAATATACAAACATCATGCAAGCTGAGAGATAACGCTCAGCTTGCATTTTTATTACAAAAAACGTTACTTAATTCATATTCGTTGACATTCCATTTACTGTAGATTGAATTAAAATAGAAAATATTGGATATAACCAACTTTTTTAATGAAACGTCTCTAACGTTTCCCCAACAAACATATCATATTTCACCAAATCGACACATATTTTTTATATCAGACTTGGTCACTTATTTTTATTTGAAAACGGATACAAAAGGAGGAGTTTACATGATTTACGCCCAACCGGGACAACCTGGTTCACTCATTACATTCAAAAAGAGATATGAAAATTTCATCGGTGGGGAATGGGTCCCACCAATAGATGGGGAATATTTTGAAAACATTTCACCTGTTACTGGACAAGTATATTGCGAGGTCCCTCGTTCAAAAGCTGCCGATATTGAATTGGCACTCGATGCAGCTCATGCAGCGAAAGAAGCATGGGGACGTACATCTGTTGCTGAACGGGCACGCCTGCTCAATAAAATCGCAGACCGAATGGAAGAAAACTTAGACATGCTTGCCGTGGCGGAAACGTGGGAAAATGGAAAGCCGATTCGTGAAACACGTGCGGCTGACATTCCTCTAGCTATTGATCATTTCCGCTATTTTGCCGGCTGCATTCGCGCTGAGGAAGGCACGTTGGCAGAACTTGACGCGGATACCGTCGCTTATCATTTTAAAGAGCCGCTCGGCGTTGTCGGACAAATTATTCCATGGAATTTCCCAATTTTAATGGCGGCTTGGAAACTCGCACCTGCTTTAGCTGCTGGCAACTGCGTTGTACTAAAGCCAGCTGAACAAACACCGACATCGATTCTCGTGCTGATCGAACTCATTCAAGATTTACTACCAAAAGGCGTTGTGAACGTCGTCAATGGATTTGGTCTTGAAGCTGGCAAACCGCTCGCTTCTAACCCACGTATCGCAAAAGTTGCCTTTACCGGCGAAACGACGACGGGACGTCTCATTATGCAGTATGCATCTCAAAACTTAATTCCGGTCACACTTGAACTTGGGGGAAAATCACCAAACATTTTCTTCGCCGATGTCGCTGCGAAAGATGACGAATTTTTTGATAAAGCGCTTGAAGGATTTACAATGTTCGCTCTAAACCAAGGAGAAGTTTGTACATGCCCTTCGCGTGCATTAATCGAAGAATCAATTTACGATGTATTTATGGAACGGGCATTAGAGCGAGTCAAACAAATTAAACAAGGCAATCCGCTCGATACGAGCACAATGATCGGTGCTCAAGCCTCGTCCGAACAGCTAGAAAAAATTTTGTCATACATTGACATCGGTAAACAAGAAGGAGCTGAACTTCTCATCGGCGGCGAACGCAACATGTTAGAAGGGGATTTACAAGGCGGTTACTATGTGAAGCCAACCGTCTTTAAGGGACATAATCGGATGCGTATTTTCCAAGAAGAAATTTTCGGTCCCGTTGTGTCTGTCACAACATTTAAGAATCAAGATGAAGCGTTATCGATTGCCAATGACACATTATACGGACTTGGTGCCGGAATATGGACGCGCGATATGAATACCGCATACCGATTTGGTCGCGGCATTCAAGCTGGACGCGTTTGGACGAATTGTTATCACGCTTATCCGGCTCATGCAGCGTTTGGTGGATATAAAATGTCAGGAATCGGTCGTGAAACGCACAAAATGATGCTCGAACATTATCAACAAACGAAAAACTTACTTGTTAGCTATTCACCGAAAAAACTTGGATTTTTCTAATCGTTGAGGCAGCGTCTCGAGAGCGCTGCCTTTTTTGAAAGGAGCTGATTGCGCATGCAACCGAAAGTAGTAGCGACCGAAGCAGCGCTACAACTTATCGAAAAATTAAAAGAAACATACGGTCCGCTTATGTTTCATCAATCTGGTGGTTGTTGTGATGGAAGCTCACCGATGTGTTATCCACAAGGGGAGTTTATGATCGGACAGTCCGACGTGTGGCTTGGCGAAATCGGAGGATGCCCATTTTATATGCACGCTGCTCAATACGAATATTGGAAACATACGCAACTAATTATTGATGTTGTACCTGGCCGCGGTGGCATGTTTTCACTTGAAGGGCGCGAAGGCGTACGTTTTTTAACAAGATCAAAAGTGTTTGATTCACATGATGAGCTGCTTTAAGGCAGCTCATTTTGTATGTATGACATCATTTTTTACGGGAGTGCGGAAATAATGAATGAATATTCATTATTGTTTGATATAATGAAACAAAGGGGGCACTTCGCATGTTAGTAAAGAAAAAATTCGAACAAGAAACTGTTTCTGGGGTACATATCGCAAAAGGCACTCTAACATTTCAAGGGGTACGATTGACGGTACATTGTTTTTCTACCGACGGGGTATTGATTGATACAGGAGCAGCATCCTTAGCAAATGAATTTGCTCATTTTTTCAAATCATTAGATATCGATCAAGTAATGATTACCCACTTTCATGAAGACCATACAGGTTGTGCAGCATTTTTACAAAACGAACGACAACTGCCGATTTATATGAATGAGCTCATGATTGATTATTGTCGGAAACAAGCAGATTATCCGATATATCGCAAGTTTTTTTGGGGAACCCGCCCTCCTTTTCAAGCCAAGCCGATTGAAAACATGTTTTCTACACGCCATGCGACATGGGACGTGATTCATACGCCAGGTCATGCGGTTGACCACCTCGCATTTCTGAATCGCGAAACAGGACAACTTTTTACAGGGGACTTATATTGTCTCGAAAAAACAAAAGTCATCTTGCGCGAAGAAAGCATTTCTACTTTGATTGACTCATTAAAAAAAGTATTAACGTACGATTTTAGAGAAATGTTTTGCGCCCACGCAGGCTATGTAAAAGATGGGCGCACTGCTCTACAACGAAAGCTTCACTATCTGCAAGAGCTTCAAGGAAAAATTATTGATTTGTACGAAAAAGGAGCGACATTGAAACAAATACAATCTATCCTTTTTCCAAAGAAATATCCAATTACCTTCCTTTCCCTAGGTGAATGGAGTTCATTTCACATTGTCCGTTCGGTTATTGAAGAGCATCATATGAAAAAGATTAGCGAACGGTAACGACAACTGTTCGCTAAATTACTTCGTTCTAATCGCTAGCGTCGTTGTTTGTGGAATTTTTTCTTTTATCTGCTTTAACGTGGCAACGATGAGGAAGATGACAATCACTATTGAACTACCGCTAGCCTAAAGGCATAGGGGTTTTACGCCCACTCCTTATAAAAAATGCCAAAACTAAAACTCAATCGTGTACTCTTTAATTGTAGCGACAATTTGGTTAAAAGAATAGCAATGGTTCACTACATTGACGACAAATTCGATTGCTTCATCTTGCGGCATCACAAAACGATAACCGTTGTATTTCAAAAATTGAATAAGAGCGACAAAAGCTGTTCGTTTGTTCGCGTTATAAAAACAATGGTTTTTTGCCAAAGACTCGAACAATGCGGCTGCTTTTTCAAAAATAGTAGGGTAAGCATCTTCGCCAAACACACTTTGTTGTGGACGATACACAGCAGATTCCAATAATGATTGTTCTTTCACACCTTTCATTTCGCAAGGTGAATATTTTTCAATAATGAAGAAGTTCATCGCAATGATTTCTTCCACTGTTACATATCTCACCGATCGACAAGCCCCTTAATCGTTTCGTCGTACTCTTTGAGCGTCTCATCTAACACATCAAAAAAGTCTCTCGAAATGCCTTTTGGCAAGTTCACTTTGTTACTTTTTTTTATCACAATTTGATTGCCTTCAAGCTCCATCTGTATTTCATCCCCTTGGTGAATATCAAGTTTTTGTAGAAATTCACTAGGAAAAGTAATTCCTAGTGAGTTTCCTATTTTTAATACTTTTCGTTCTACATGTAGCATGCGTTTCACCTCTTTGTTATTACTGTTATAACGATTATAACATAAAACACTATGTCAAGTAAGTCACCTTCTAACAATTCCTGTGCAAATAATCTGTCATATCTTTTCATCTTTTCTCATACAAATAAACCGTCCTATATACAACAGGAGGCGATCATCATGGAGCGACATGCAAAAGTTATTAGTGTTATCAACTGGAAAGGTGGAGTGGGAAAGACAACTGTTACTCATCATTTAGCAACAGGACTGCAGCATTTATCATCTGATGAGTTAGAGCTATTTGGCCTTGAACAGTCTCAACCGAAAGTGTTATTGGTAGATGCGGATGCACAATGTAATCTCTCCATTTCATGTTTGACACCAGAGCGTTTTGAACAGTTAGCCTATCAAGAAACGCCTCCAATCGGTACGTTGAAAGATTTAATTGAGCACTACTTAAAAAACGAGTACCCTCAAGTAGATGTAAATGATTTTATTTTAAAAGCGTGCGTGCGCAAGAAGAGTAAGGATGTATATGAACATATTGATTTACTTCCAGCACATGCTGAGCTCATTCATACAGACATGGATATTGCCGTTTACTCACGGCCGCATTTTAAAGACCATTTATTCGGTTCGGACATTTATAAATTTCAAATGCTCCATCATATTTTAAACGTAGTGAAACATGAGTATGATTTTATTTTTATTGATTGTCCACCAAATTTAAATTACATTACACAAAATGCACTGTATGCGAGCGATTATTATTTAATCCCGGCTATTCCTGATCGTCTGTCTTCATACGGCATCTCATCCATCAAAAGTAAAGTAGATGAATTAAATGAAAGGTTCCAATCTAGTTCAAAAGAATATAGCGATACAAAACTCATCGGAATCGTCCTCAATTTCATTCGTGAATACGGAAATCAGCCAAAACAAACACAGGAAAATATGATCAATACATTAAAACGTACGCTTTCATCTGACATGATATTTAACAGTTATTTACCATACGGTGATGCGATCACGCGAGCATCAATGCTCAGTTATCCCGTATTTGCCGTTGAAAACAGCCAGGCGAAACAGGGTGATTGTGTGAAAAAAATTACGCTTGAATTTTTAAACCGGATTGGTGGAGGAATTGTCGTATGAACGTAAAAACAGTAACACATATGCTCGAAAAAATTCTCGCTATTTTAAAACATTACGAACATTGTACCGTCGATGAAATGTTAGAGGATCTCTCTGCAAAGTTACAAAACCAGACGTTAACAAAACAATCCACAAACGAAACGGACTATGCAAACGTCATAAAAAAAATGAAGAACATGAATAAAGAGGAAGCAACAACGTTTTTAATGTCTTTTAAAAAAGAACAACTCTTGCACATCGGAGCACAAATGAATATCAAGTTACAAAAAAGAGAAACAAAACAACTATTGATTGAATCGATTATAACTCATTGCAGCTTTGCTGGATTATATAAACAAATGGCAAATCGAAAGAAACAAATGAGTGAACAGACATAAGAGCTACCCTGTTCACTCAACAATCTCATTCAGACAAAATCATTCGTTTCATCGTATGATACGAGAGGGGACCGACATGTTTGCTGCGAATAACTCCCTTCTCGTCAATCACATACGAAGTCGGGATTGTAATAACTTGATACATTTTTCCAACTGTTCCTTGCTCATCAAGCACGATGTCGAACGTCACTCCTTTTTCATGAACAGTATTGTCAAAGGTTTTGAAGGGATACCTTAATTTTTTATTGATTTTACGGTGTAAATGACAAAAAAGCTTGTCACCCCGTTGTTTGCGGTATGATTGAGGTAACCCAACACACACACAACTACCCAAACAAAGGAGTAACAAGCTTGCTACCCCAATAGGATCTGTCCCTTGTCGTGGATGGCAATCTGATCTGCTTGTTGGCACGGCATGCGATTCCCTTTGGTGTTCATCAAGTCATTGGATTGACCAATGAGGATCAAGTGTCGGAAGAGTCTCGACCACTCAAACAGATCACCGGGGGATTCAAAGACAACTATCACCCAACTCATGTTTTCGGTGTGGGAGACATCAAAATCGTCTTTATTTAAGATTAACATCACTCTTTAATCGAAATTTAAACTCCACACGGCGAGAATTGTTACGATCAACCGTTTGGTTTTTTGAATATTTCAGGTCGCTAAAAGAGCGTCCATTCGCTGTTATTTGCCTCTTCACTTTTTCTTTGTATGGAAAAGAACCGAATTCATCACTTAGGATGTATTTCACCACACTAAATGCCCTCTTCTGTGAAAGTTCAAGATTGTACATGTATGAACCCACATCGTCTGTATGTCCTTCGACAACAATCTCTGCAATGTGATCCCCATAGTCTTTGTATAAAATGTTGAAGTAGATTGGAATAAATACTTTTAATTGTTTTTTGAACTCAGGTTTTATTTGATCACTGTTTGTATCAAAAAGTAAGTCGTCTTGAAACTTAATTGCACCTGTTTTCGAATCGATGTCAATTTTTAAGTTGTTTTTCTGAAACTCCTGTTTTAATCCTGCAACAATTTCTTTTCGAATACCTCGGTAATACTCAATCTCTTTTTCCTGCTGCTGAATGATCTTTGCTGCTTGCTGTATTTCCTTTTCTTTCTTCTCTGCATCTTCTTTCGCGTTAACAATAATAGCCATTAAAAAAAGCAACAACACAAGCAAAATTGTGGATAGCAAATCGGTAAAAGATGGCCAAAAGTCATTATCAAGAGATTGACCGGAAATCAATCTTTTATACTTATCGCTCGTCATTTTCTTCACTCATCCTTACTACGAACAAGATAGCTTTCCGTTAAGATTGTTGAAAAATTCTCCATTTGCTTATTCAACTTTTCAATGGACTGATACAAAGCTTGTGTAGAAAAAATTTGTGCTTCACGATTAATCTCCGATTCACTTATGAGCGAATTCATTTGTTGACTAATAATTCGATTTGTTACTTCTACATAACGCTCAAAGTTCCTTAAACTATCCTTTATTGCTTCCCCGAGACTACTATCTAGCTTCTTAATCATAGATTCTAATTTCATCACCGATGAGCCGATGAAATCTTCAATCGCATTTTTCACCTCGTGTGACTGTTTACTACCACTCTCTATATAAACCTTGAGTTCTTTTGTTATTCCTTCGACAAAAGCAATTAATTGTTCTGATACTTGTCGACTATTACTGTCAAATTCAACATACACATTTTTGGTTTCTGTGAAGAGTTGGTGTAATCTATTCGTATATTCAGATAAATGAGTAGCATAATCAGAAAATGACTGAACATAAGATAAAAACTGACCGTTATATTCATGCTGTTTGCTAAATCTCTCTTCCATATCTTTCGCCAACTGTGAATAAAAACTGTAATATTCAATCTGGGTACTATTGATAGAGTGAAGCTGGTCAACTAATTCGTCAAATAGTTGTTGTATATGTCCAATATCAGCTTTCAGCGTTTTAGACAACAGTGAGATATTTTCAAAAACACCAGACTCGAAAGCATCTTTTAATGTGTTCGTTGAGTACTGGATATTTTGAATATATTGCTCACTTTGAGCCTGAAAGACTCTGTATAAGTCAAGGAGACGATTTTGCTCGTTCATTACAAAAGTATAAAAGTTTGATTGCTTTTCATAAATATGTTGAAGCTTTTCTGTGTATTTTTGGAAATAAGAGTTTAAATCATTTTTTAATTCCATTTGCACATCATATAAATTCTGAAAATTCTCGTCATGTTTGGCGAAATAAGAATTTATTTCTTCTTTCAACTTATGAATTGTTCTTACAACTTCAACGAAGGACTCGTGCATGTGGAGCATTTGTTTCTGATGGTTCTCAGAAAAGTCCCTATGTTCTTTTTGCATATTGGCCATAAATTCCACTGAGTCTGTTGTCAATTTATTTTGTTTTTCTAAAACTGTATGTATACTTTCTAGCTGGTTATTTAGCGCACTCATATGTCGGTTGTAATTATTAGTGAAATTTTCCATATCACCAAACAAATGAGAAAGTTTATCTATATTTTGGTTCAAGCCTTCATTGAATCTATTCAAGTTAGAAGTTGATACCTCCAATACTTGGGAAAACTGATAAACATGAAAAAACGAACGGTTCATATCAACAATTGCACCTTTTACTTCTTGCAAAGCTTCAATAACACGTAAATCTATCGTTTTTTGATTTTGAGCACTTAAGTAGTTCTCAATCTTCAACATTACTTGAACTAACAACTGTTCTCCGTTATGAAACTTAGTATAAACATTTACGAAAATAGAGAAAATAATACCCGCAATACTTGTATAAAAGGCTGTATGTGCTCCATCAAGTACATTGATCAATGACTCACCCATTTTGGTGGAGTCTGTGTCTATTCCTTTTAGAGCGAATACAAGTCCTATAAATGTACCTAACACACCTACTAAAATACATATAGAACTAGCTGTTTGAACCAATTTCAATCTTTGCACAAGTTTCAATTTATTACCAAACTTATCAGACAAATAAAAACTAGATATATACGCCTCTAAAAAATTCTGGATATTCAAATCATTTTCTGTGGCACTTTTCTCTTTATCATAGAGTTGCTTAACAGTGCCAATGAATGAATTATTCTGCTCACTTCCATCCAGATCTTCGTCTACTTGCTGTAAGAACGTATACACACTTTCATTCAGGTAAACTGCAATAATCGCGATTATTGAGAGTATGCCTAAAGTAAATATAGTAATAATGTTGATCATAAACTTCCCTCTCTCTTCATTTCTATAAAATCATTTTCTTTTGTTCGCAGAACTTATCATCTTGTTTATATTCCTATAAATCTATACAGTCCCAATACTCAGTAATATAACAATGTTCAGTTGCAAAGTCCTCTGTTATTCTTCTTGATGTATCATCTGGATGAACAGAAATAATCTTTACGTCCTTTTGGGCATGTTTATATTTGAGCAGCACATCATAAAAGTGATCATCCCCAGAGAGAAGCAAAATACTGTCTAACTGATAGAACTTTTCGAGCATTTTCTGAATAAGTTTGTAATCGTCTACGTCACGTTCTTGACCGTCAATAATTTCCTTAGCTTTATCTCTCCCATTCTTGACCTCTAATACCTCAAATCCCGCTTGCTCGAGATCATCCTTCAACACCATTAGTTGTAACTGTACAAACTCTGTTTTTTTCTCATCTTCATAGACCGGCAAAAAGAGCGATGCATACTGTCCTCTAATTTTCCCTTGAGCAGATACTCCATAAAGTTTTGTAAATAATGCGTGATAGTTAATTTTCAAGTGGTGAATCCCCTTGTAAATATTGGCTACGTCTAGAAACACCCCTATTTTCTCTCGCTTTGAACTACTTTCCTCACCAAAGTAAAATCTAAAAACTTCTTCAAAACTGTTAAAAGCTACCCCATCCTTCAGACGATTGTACAATCTGAAAAAAGGTTGCTGGTGATGGTATATATTTATACTACCGTTAGGGCAGTGCAGATAGTAATAAGAAAAAAATGAGGTAATCAGCTTGGAAAAAGCTCTCAAATTTTGCTGTAATAATAATGGTTGAGAACCATGTCGATTATATGAAAGCAATTCGTAACCAATAAACAACACAATCCTACCATTTTCATCAAATAGAAAATCATCGAAGCTAATACCTTCAACATCCATCGAAAAACTTCCTTCTGTAATGACAGAAAAAAACTGAATGAGTTGTCTGACCCAGCAATCATTATTCCCCATATGAAAGACATGAGAATAATCTATAGAAGAATTTCTACCATTTTGATAAATCATTATTGGAATATAGCATTTCGTTCCCATTACCTTCATCCTGTCTATGTGCTTTCTGACATTATGTACGTATCTCTCTATCTCTTCTCTATTTTTAAAATAGTGACACACTTTATCCAAGTTTTCGATTTGGGCCGACATTCTTTTCAGGCCATAATCATCATCTAATTGCGATATAAGTCGTTCCATCGCTTCTTTAGGATAGAAAAAACTATTATTTACGTAATACTCAAATAATTGATCAACAGATAAGTACTCATAGTTGGGCAACGCAAAAAAATTCGACTTCTTACCACACACCATATAAGCTTTTCGATGTATACTCATCGCATAGTAGCAAGTAGCTGTAACAGAATTATGAATCATCTTCTTTAAAGAAGGGAGAATCACCAGTTTCTCACTCATCCGTATCAGTTGTCCTCCTTTAGACGAAACAAAATACTCGTTTACTTCTCAGATCATTCTCACTTGCAAGATATCTCTTTAAACCATTGCCAATTCAAGTATATATAAAAACTATATCAAACATTTCGTAAATAATTTGTTGAATATTGTCGAATAGAATTAAAAAATATTTCATAGCTGTAGGTAAGTAGTCCTCATAATAATCACTATAAAAAACAAAGTCTTGTGCCACATGAAGCATTTTTTAACAACATGAATAGGGATATTTTGCTTCGCTACACAAATGAACCCGATGAAACTGTACCTTTTCCCCGCTTGAAGAAGAAAAAGCCACGCAGAAAGATCAAGGATGGACTCGACCATATTGCATACATAAGTGATCCTCTTTTTAAAAACAACTCCTTCATATCGGAGCACAAATGAATATCGAGTTACAAAAAAGAGAAACAAAACAACTATTGATTGAATCGATTATAACTCATTGCAGCTTTGCTGGATTATATAAACAAATGGCAAATCGAAAGAAACAAATGAGTGAACAGACATAAGAGCTACCCTGTTCACTCAACAATCTCATTCAGACAAAATCATTCGTTTCATCGTATGATACGAGAGGGGACCGACATGTTTGCTGCGAATAACTCCCTTCTCGTCAATCACATACGAAGTCGGGATTGTAATAACTTGATACATTTTTCCAACTGTTCCTTGCTCATCAAGCACGATGTCGAACGTCACTCCTTTTTCATGAACGAACGTTTCGACGGCGTCCCGACTTTTCTCTTTATTCGTCAAGTTGACAGCTACAATCGCAACATGTTGTCCATATTGTTCGTGAAATCGTTGCATCTCCGGCATTTCTGCACGACACGGCGGACACCATGATGCCCAAAAGTTCAAAACCACTTTCTTCCCTTGCAAGTGGGACAATCGTACGCTTTCTCCTTCTAATGTGGTTAATTCAAAATCCGGAGCGATCTCCCCAACATGAACCCCGATGTCCATTTTCGATTGTTGTAAAGTTGATTTTTTTCCTTCCTTATCCATATTCGACATAACTGGTGTGAATATAAAGATAAAAATGTGAAACAAAACAAGCAATTGCCCTAGCTTCTTCACTGTTTTTGTGCGTGAAGAGATGATGAAAAAAATAATAGCTACAGCAGCTTGTAACCAAATGAAACGATGTTCCGAAAATTCCTTTCCCTTCACCGCTATAAATACCACCCAGTATCCAAAATATACAGGAACAGCGGCCCGGGTATAAACATCGAACGAAATGCGTTGTTTTTTTAATTGTCGGTATGTATACACGACGATAAATATTCCAGCTAACATCAGTCCAACGACGCCCCCATCGAAATAAAGGAGCGTTAACGGATTTTGTAACACCGCGTTCGGACGCACAATACCATAGCTTAATTTCCATATGACCAAGCCGTATATGAAGCTGTTAAAAATAACATCCATCACATTTCGTTCCGCTTTCAAAACAAAGACACCGTAATAAAACAAGACGTAAGTCATAAGCAAACTAGCGATAAGTAACAAGTTTTCTCCTTGAAGAATCACATTTTTCCTCCCTATGACGATGATTTCCCTCTTTTCCATTATACATGAATACAACAATGAAAAAACGCGGAGGCCATCAACTCCACGTTTTTCTTCACATATCGGAAAATCACCCATACATCGTCCACATGCCGATATCGGAAAAGCCGAGTCTTTTGTAGATGCGTCCTGCACTCGGATTATCGTAAAATAGACATAGCGTTTTGCCTGAGTGAATATAATCCCGAATGACACGTTTCATGATTTCGCTTGCATACCCTTTTTGACGATAATCCGGATGCGTGCAAACACCGACAACCATTGCAGATAACGTATTCTCCGCTGTTGTCGAGACAGACGACACCATGCGACCGTCCTCCTCGATATAATACGTACGACCGGTGTTCGTTTCCAACGATTGAATAAGCATATCCCGCGATGAAGGGAGCACCGAAAACTCAGCAATTTGTCTGCGCAATTCAAGTATTCGATCGACATCATCAACCGTTGCTTGTTTTATTTCATAGCGGCTTTCCGTTTCTGCAAATGTAATTTCGTTACATTCACAAAAATACGTGACGCGTTTTTTTCCAAGTGGTAAGAGATGTTCAAACGTTGCAACAAGCTCCGTTTTGCCGGAAAGTCGAACAGACTGGGTATTATTTCCTATAATTTTAACAAATCCATCTACATCAAACTCACCCGAAGCATATGGAATATACGAGTCATAAAATCGCAATAACACAGCTCGCAATGCACCGTCCTCATCAAATTCACCCCATAGCTCTTGAAACTCCTGCTCATATCCAAACGCTTCAATATCACCAATAATAAAAAGATTAAGTGACGGCTCTTGCTTTAAAAAAGAAAATACAACATGATGATCTACCTGGCTCAATTTACGAATCATATCCATCTCTCCTTTCGTAAAATATTCATATTACTATAACAAACATACACACAAAATTTTATCGAAATATGTCAAAAATAAAAAAAGATGAGGCTAGATCTATTCTTGCCACATACAAACCGTACGTTCTCATTGTGATATAATGTAGAAAAAACAAAGAAGGGATTGAGGGCGATGGAAAAAGTACAATCCGGGCGTCTGTATTCGTATAAAGATATTCAACAGTGGGAAGGGAATTGGGAGCTAATTGACGGTATTCCTTATTTGCTTGCATCACCTTCGTATGTCCATCAATATGTTGTTGGTGAACTGCATCTCGCCTTAGCTCCTTACTTCAAAGTACGGGGATGCTACCTCATCTTATCTCCATTTGACGTGCAATTTGATACAGCTAAAAATGAAGAAGAAGCACAAACAGTTGTGCAGCCAGATTTATTCGTTATTTGCAACGTAAATCAATTGAAGAAAAACCGGGTACAAGGTGCACCCGATCTCGTAATCGAAGTGTTATCCGCTAGCACTGGATTGAAAGATCGAAATCAAAAGTACTATTTATATGAGACAAATGGTGTGAAAGAGTATTGGATGGTCGACCCGAGCAATCAGACGATTGAAGTCGTCGGCTCAGAAGACGGGCGGTTTCAAAAACGAGCAGTATTCGGCCCGAAAGATGTGTTAACGTCTTTTTTGTATCCAGATTTAGCAATTTCGCTTGGTTCCATCTTGCATATGGATGATGTAGAGCAATTATAAAGCCGGTTTGGAAACCCTAGCCGGCTTTTCATTTTCCCACATTTAGTCGCCTCACAATTTCCGTCTGTGCACGTGCTACCTTCTTCCGCCAACAATTGAATTGTAGCGATGTGGATTATTTTTCACGTGGCGGAGAATTTCATGGCATTCATTAATAATTACTGCCCTGGCGCATTTGCGTCATATTCCCCTCTTTTTCTCCCCTCCGTCATTTGTTTCCAAACGGATCCTTTCGCTTCTTCCCCACTTTCGATTCGCTCGATGGCCATTTTTACTTGCATGCTTATTTCAAATTCTGGATCGTTTTCGGCTGCTTTTAACGCAGGCAAGACAGAGTCATCGCCGTTTTCGTATAAAAACATCGCAGCGCGCCAGCGAACGAGCTTGCTTGCATCTTTTAGCGCTTCGACCATCACAGGGATGGCCTCCACGTCCCCAATGTCAGACAAACAGTCACCAGCTGTACGACGCACAGAAACAGCTGGATCTTTTAATGCTTCATACAAATATGGTAGCACACTTTTTCCGCCAATCATTCCTAAATAGGCAGTCGCTAAGCGACGAATCGCCACTTTCTCGTCTTTTAACGCCTTTGCCAATACGGGCAAGTCGTTTTCCGTCGGCTCTGCCATTTGCTCTAACGCTGCATACCGTTTCGTCCAATCTGGGTCATCCAGCATTTGTTCCGTCACTTGAACACTTGTTCGTTTTTGCGTTTTCCCCTGCTCTCCTTTTTTAAACATGTGTACGAACCGTTCGAGTCGTTCTGGAGGATAAGCGGCAGACAACTCCTCTACGACTTCGGCACCGATTTCTTCAAACGTCCCGTATCGAACGCCCTTTTCGACCCATTTTCGCTCCATGACAATATTCCCTGCATGTTTTTGCGCCTCTAACACCGCATCGACAAACGGTTGGGGCAACCCAACTCGTCTCTCTTCATGACCGTTCGTTAACTTCACTTGCATCGGTAAGCCATAAAGCATTTGCACATACACTTTCACTTCGCCAAAATGATCGTTGCGTACGGGTTCATTGTCTTGGAGCTTATCCACCTGTTCACCAAACACTTCGCGCACTTTTGTTAAAATCGGTTTCCAATCATATTTCGCATGCCGTTCGACAGCTAAAAAATCAGCGACGTGGTAAATGCCTTTCACACCTTCGATTTGCAGCAATTGCTGGATGATATTAGGGGCATGTGCCGCTTGCTCAGGTTTATAGTTATAACTTGTTCCAAATGGAAGCTCTTCATCGAGCAACACTTTCATTGTATTAGGACTTGGCGTCGGCTCAATCGATTGAATTTTCATTCGTTTCTCTCCTATCTTCTACAAAAAAAATACCTCGTAACTCCATTAAAAAGGAAGGAACAAAGAAAAGCAAAAGTTTCGCTTAATGAATCAAAAAATAACCACCTCTACGAATCGAAGGAAGTCATTTAATTTAAAAATAAAATAACACGCGCATTCCTATCCACGAATATGCGAATTTCTTTTATGAGTGTTAAAAGAGGGAATACGATTCAGCTGCTGACATGTACAAACAAACATCATATAATTGGACATAGAAGGACGGTAACAAGATGGAACAAATTCTTTTTAATCCTAAACCTAATGCTCCTTTCACTCATCTGAAAAGGCAGGGAAACGCTGTTGATGCGGGGCGATAAAACTTTGAAAATAGAAAAATCATTTATCTGGCTCTTTGAGAATGTTCGTATATATGCTCAACTAGCACCACGGGTATTTTAAAAGGTATAATCGATATGACTTCCTGAAACATGATATAATGTGTATAAAACCTCAACCAAGGTGGGGATGCAAATGAGAACTAACAAAAAAAGGAACCGTGGCGCATATCATATAACAACTGGAACGGCAAAACGCCCAATTTTAAAGAGAATAGTGCGTCAAAACCGTCATTATTACCGAATTGGAGCATCTGTCCTAACAGAAGAGCAAATGAAGGAGGTCATTCAAGTGCGACCTGAAAAGAAGAAGCTAACCAAGGAAGAAAAGAAAGCGTTACACAAACGTCTGGCTGGTAGTACGAAGTTATTTAGCAAAGAAGGCGTGTTGGAATCACTAAGAATTGCAAATAGAGAAGAGTGGGAGGATTGAGCATTGTCAACCAAAGTACTAATCGATACAAATATATACGCAGCACATGAAATGGGTTACCCTGATGCAGTGGAGTTCATTGAACAGCTGATTGAAGATGAGGCAGAGATTATTATGACTACCTTCATTGAGATGGAAATCATGTCTCATTTCGAAATCGAAACAGATCCTGATATAAGAGAAAATAGAAAAGGATATATTCAAATGGCTGATCAAATCTATGACGTCACTAGAGAAGATATGGAGCTAGCAGCTGACATAAGAAGAAAAGCGAGAGCGGACAGTACACGCAAAAAGAGTATTAAAGCACCAGATGCTCTTGTTGCCTTCTTTTAGTTGATGGCCTAACGATGCCCCATTATCATACACCGGGGCAAGTTGATAACTTGATTCCTCTACAATAACTCCCCAATTATCGCAATGTCGATCTTGGTTAGCAATAAATGCATCAAATACAGGAATTTGAACAAATGCTCTGTCAAGTTCAAAGGGAGATAGTACTTTTATTATATTCAAAAAATCGTAATACTTTAAGCTATATCGATCAAAATCTTCAGCAACCGTAAAAAATAGGTCACCGCCCTCGTAAAACTCTACATTAGCAGCAACGAAATTTTCCAGTAAACAACCTGTTAAACCATTATAACTTGCTAAATACGCCTTCATTGTGTTAATCCCTATGAACTCTCCTATTTTTGAGGCAACAACTTCTGCCCAAGCTTCTCCGGTATTTTCTTTAGGAATTTTGAACAAACATCGTTTCTAGTTATGTGGACTAACTAACCAAAACTTTTGTCTCGTTCCGGATGCTTGCCTTTTATCATCTTTTTCCCAATGACTAACGTCTAGTATATTCACAAACACCATTCCTTATTTGTTAGTTCAGCGGCTAAAGAAATGATAGAATAGCAATATTCTTACCATTTCCCCTGAACTTCTTCTGTCAAATCGAATATTTTGGCAATTTCGGCAACGCTCAGAATTTCCTGTTTTTTTCTTCATACACCTTCTTTTACTCCTTCCCCCAATCAGGGGGCGTGACAGGCACCGCATCTGGTCGTAAAAATCGAGCGTCAAGCGCAAACCATTGAAAAACTCATCAAAGAAAACGAACAGTTAAGACAAGAAAACGAGCAACTACGTCAAGAAAATCAAAAATTGAAAGCACGTATTGCAGAATTAGAAGCCCGTACGAAAAAAAAACAGTACCAATAGCCATTTCCCGCCGTCCTCTGATTGGTTTGTGGCGAAATCTCCTTCTCGCCAAACGTCGGGGAAACAGCCGGGAGGACAGCCGGGGCATCGAGGAACGACGCTCCGCCAAGTACCCAACCCTAACCACCGAGTCCTTCATCGCGTGACGGAATGCAAAGGATGTGGTCACTCGTTAGAACATGTCGCTCCGCTTCAAGTAGACATTCGCCAAGTGTTCGACCTCCCAGTGGTTCGAATGGAAATCGCTCAACATGAGCGGGAGGTAAAGAGTTGTCCAGAATGTCATCTTGTCCAACAGGCGGAGTTCCCTTTAAATCCCTTTTTTAAACTGATAAAACGTGAATACATACATGTTTTCTCGTAAGACATGTGCGGCTTTTTTATAAACCACGCTCATATGACTGCTTGTATGCTCTCCACGAAGTGCCTATTCGTGGTAAATGTCTCGCCCGTTCGCTTGAGTATACGTACACAAATCCTGCCTTTTTTCCATCTACATCTGTCACAAATACTCGCTCATAATCATTACGTTTTCCCTCCCCATAATATCCTTCAAGCCGATCCATCGCCTGTAGTCCTTTTTCGTTTACCGTCAACCATTCGCCTTCTACTGGAGGGGCAGATGAATCGAGCACTAAAGCTGGATACAAGTCGGCAACGCTATGAAGCCAACCGCATACAGCACCTGTTTCTATATGTGTGACGTACGGTGCAACAACATGATGATTTTGCTCTCCTTGAAGCAATGTCCCGTACACAAACACTTGAAATAACGTCACGTTTTCTCCTCCTAACATTCGACGATATTATAAATATATCCCTTTCCTTTTTCATGCACATGACCATAAAAAACTTACCATCTTCACTGTTGACAAGATAATCGACGTAACAGCGTACACAATGATCTGAAACAAAGGAAGGAGTGGAAAACTCGTTACCTCGATTTAAAATAAAGATTTAATGACAATGCCTTCTTTTTTTAACGCTTCAAAAATTTTTTTAGCAAATGTTAACGCGTGTACCCCATCACCGTGAATACAAATCGTATCTGCCTTGATTTCCACATCAGTTCCTTGTTGTGACCGCACTTTTCCTTCATTCACCATTCGAATCACTTGCTGTATAGCTTCTTGTTCGTCATGAATTAAGGCGTTAGGTTTATGTCGTGGTGTTAACGAACCATCCTGCTCATATGTCCGATCAGCAAACACTTCATTTGCTGTTTTTAAGCCTATACGATCTCCCGCCTTAATTAGTTCACTTCCTGCTAATCCAAACAATACTAATGATGGATCAATGTCATACACTGCTTTTGCGATCGCTTCTGAAAGTGCACAGTCTTTTGCAGCCATGTTGTACAAAGCTCCGTGCGGTTTCACATGTTGCATCTTTCCACCAGCAGCCTTTACAAAACCATATAACGCCCCCACTTGATAAACGACGAGATCATACACTTCTTCCGGAGTAATTGCCATATTTCTTCTTCCAAATCCAATTAAATCAGGCAACCCCGGGTGTGCACCAATACTCACCCCCTTTTCAAGCGCCAATTGAACCGTCTTTCGCATCGTAGATGGATCTCCCGCATGAAACCCGCAAGCAATATTTGCTGATGTCACGTAATTCAAAATCTCTTCATCGTTTCCCATTCGATATACTCCAAAACTTTCTCCCATATCACAATTGAGATCGATGCGGTACATCTTTATCCTCCCATTTTCGACATCATTACTTTTTCGCATTGCTTCATGCTAAGCTCATGTTGAATATATAATCGTTGCGCTTCCTCAAATGAAATGTCGTGAAATACAATCTGCTCTCCTGGTTTGGTTTGTGCTAAAATGGGTAAATCAACGGCAATGACTTGCGCGATTTTCGGATACCCTCCTGTCGTTTGACGATCTGCCATTAATATAATTGGCTTTCCTTCATTCGGCACTTGAATTGTGCCGAACGTAACCGCTTCCGAAACCATTTCTGCTGAATGTTTTCTTTGAAGCAAAGGTCCTTCTAAACGATAACCCATTCGATTCGATTGAGGGGTGACTTTATATGGTTGAGTGAAAAAACGTTTTTGGCTTTGTGTCGTAAAATGGGCAAATTGTGCCCCTTGAATGACGCGAATCGTTTTTGGAGATTTATAAAAATATGCACGAAACTGAAATGAAATTCCCCAACTCATCGTTATAAAAGGAAGAGATGTTTTTTTCTTATGTAATCGCAACAGCTCAAAATTTCGCCTCGATTCTCGAAGTAAAAGCACATCGTCTTTTTGTAACGCTCTTCCTTGAAAACCACCGATACGTGCAAGTAAATACGTTGATTGACTGTTCATTATCTTAGGAATATGAAAACCTCCAGACACAGCTAAATATGCTCGACATCCTGCACGACAATGACCGATCGTAAGTATACTCCCCTGTTTAACGAAAACAGGGCGCCATAGTGGCACTTCTTGCCCATCGATGCTCGCTTCAAACTCCCCGCCACATATCGCAACTAATGCATCTTCCTCAAAAGCAAGCGTTGGACCAATGAATGTCATCTCGAGCGTGCCTTCGGATTCCTCATTTCCGACAAGAATGTTAGCGATACGATGCGCAAATTGATCCATAGCGCCGCCCACAGTGACGCCATCCTTTTGAAAACCGAATCGACCTAAATCTTGAACCGTCGTTAGTAAACCACTACGAATCACACGAATACTCATTGTTCTCCTCCTGAAGCTGCTTATATTCTTCCCGCGTTATCGGTTGAAAGCGAACGCGATCCCCAACTTGTAATAAACTCGGTTGAGGATGCAGTGGACGGAATAATTGGATCGGTGTTCTCCCGATTAATTGCCATCCTCCTGGACTGTCAATCGGATATATTCCCGTTTGTACACTAGCAATGCCCACAGAACCTGCAGGAACACGCAATCGCGGAGAATGTTTCCGCGGCGTAGCAATTTTTTCTGACATACCACCTAAATAAGCAAATCCCGGCGCAAATCCAATCATGTATACAAAGTAATGACCTCTCGCATGAATATCGATCACTTCTTCGGGTGTCAATTGATTTTTTCTAGCTACTTCTTCTAAATCCGGTCCAAATTCCCCGCCGTAACAAACAGGAATTACGACTTCATTTCCGTGAGAAATGTTGACAGACCCTAACGATGAAAGAATATTTTTTAATACAGTACAAATTCTTTCAAAAGGGAGAACCTCTATACCTGCTTTCCGATTTGTATTTTTAGCAACCTGCACCGGGTCATAATAGACGGTAATAGTCGTATAGGCAGGAACAATCTCAATAATTTCTTTCACACGATGTTCCATAAAATAGGTAAAAACTTGGCGAACTTGTTGATGAATGTCGTAATTAATTTGGTCGCCAAACTTAATAATTAGCGCATTCTCACTAAGCGGTATAAACTCATAATTCAACATTTTTCCCCCGCCAAAACGAAGTGCTTTTGAAATTTGTTTTGCTTCGTGCTTTGTTTTAGAATGAATTGTTCTAATCGAAAGCAACAATACTTCATCTTGCTGTAGCCTTTCTGAAGTACGTTACTAAAGACCTTAGAAACTATGCTTGATTCCAATGCTCCTTCAACATATTGTGTCATTCATTCGTGAATCATCTCGTCTCTAACATCTTCAGGAATGATCCCATCTTGAAGGAAAACGAGGATCGATTCCATATGCTTAACTTTGAGCGTGACAGGCATGACGAGAAAGTTAATAAGGGGATTGGCGAACTTTTTGCATGAAACGCTCTGGATCATCAAGCGGTTCAAAGCCGTATTTGCTATATAATGAATGTGCATCTTTAGTAGCTAACATGAACCGCCGAACACCTTGTAGCTCATGATGATTCGTAATGATACTCACTAACCATTTAGATAAGCCTAATTTACGATAACTTGGCAATATAAACACATCGGAAAGGTAAGCATACGTCGCTAAATCCGTAATCACCCTTGCAAATCCAACTTGCTCCCCAACTCTGTTACTGATGTCACCTTTATACACCCCAAAACATAAAGGTGTGTTTTCGATTGATTTTATGACAACTTCTTTCGGAATTCCTTTTGACCAATAGGCTTCTTGACTCAAAAAACGATGGATGGTATCTACATCTAAATATTTCTTGTTAGTAGAAATAAAAAACCCTTCATTTACCCACGTATTCATCGCCCACCCTCCTATAAAATCTTAATTTTTAGTTAATATAGAATATTATAACATTTAAAACTCGGACAACCTAGCTGCTTAAAGGTATTTCACGAGAATTCATTCTTTAGAGAAAAGCTATGGAACGATCGAAAAACGGGAAGAGGAAGAGAATGGTCGGATTTCGCAATATCGCCGTGCATGACTACCAAGAACTGAACTTGACGATTTTACAAAAAATACTCGACAACCATTTAACAGACTTCACGGAGTTTACGAAAGCAATTGTTGAGCAAAAATAGGCGGTGTGAGCGTACACCGCCTAACTACTTATTCTAGAACTTGCGACGGATGACACTTCAGGAAAAGAAAATTTTCAACACGCGCCACATGCTTTTAAAGTTTGATATATTTATTGCAAGTTTCTCTTTGATTTTCAGCCGTTGGCACCGTCGTCGCCGATACAAATCTTTGGAGAGTGTTAGTCAAGGATGAATCCAAACCCACCATCCTCTTGAAATACCTTAAAGTTGATATATTGTAGATAAAGAAGTTCGGTTATCCCCCAATCCTTCCTAACGTTCGAAATGGTGAAACTTCCCATGCTTCATATGGTACTAAACAATTACATTTCATTGCATCCTGTACTCGTGAAGCGATATGAGGTCTCGTTATATATTTTGAAATGTTTTTACTATTTAGCAGAAAAAAATTTGCCTCCTTTATTTCCTGAGGCTGAATGTCCAATTCACCTTCTTCATACTTCGCACGAAATACAACAACTAATATATGATCCGTAGCATTGTAATATACTCCCGTTACTCCTAGTGGTACTATTTTTAATCCTGTTTCTTCATATACTTCCCTTACTAATGCATGATGCAAAGATTCCCCTTCTTCTACTTGTCCACCAGGAAGTTCCCATGTATCGGAACGGTAATGTGTTTTTACAAGCAATACTTCCCCATGGTCATTTACAATATAACCAGAGACAGCCACTAAGTGCTTCGGTACAATCCTCATGTTCTTCTCATCCTTCATTGATTTAAATTTAGACATACATGCAGCTAACTCATTTGTTTTCATGTATTTAGCAAACTTCACTTTTATAAAAAATATACAAACTTCAAATAAAATCAACCAACCGTATAAAACAATGAATACTTATCCCTCACACAAACGGCAACGCCTGTTCATGGACTGAACGTGGGTGGATCAACCCTCGATTATGAAAGGTTGAACTTAAATCAGCATAATGAACAGTGACTGGTAAACGTGTTTTCAGGATAGAATGGATGTGCATAAATGATAGCTTATATGCATCTGAAACGACATCGTGAATAGACAAACATTGCGTCTTTTGAACAATCTTTACAGCTTGCGCCATTCCTACAGATTCTCTTGGATCAGTCGCACATAAATAAGCCATTCTTTCTTTCGCATAACATAATCCTTGCACAGTAAACCAACGTCCGTTTGTGTATACAGCCATTCTTCTTCGCGGTCTTTTAATAATTTCAATGAAATCAAATGGGATTTGAAATGACTGCATATACCGTGTTAAATGATCTAAATCTTCTCGACATACGCCATCGCGGTGAAATGTAATATGGGCTGGCTTCATTCCATACACTTTCTCGTAGCTAAATATACTCTCATCTATAATTTCTTCCATTGTACGATTGGCAATCGTTTCACCAGCTTCAGCAGTCATGATTGATCTTTGTTTAATCATTCGCCCGTCTTTTCCGATCACTTGAATAATCCCAGAAGCATGTTTTCCATGTTCATGACTGACATCTAAACCGATAAAGCAATCTGAATTCATCTCATCTGACAAAATCCACGGCTGAACTCCCGATTTTGCGTAAATTCCTAGTAGCACATTATATTGATAGTACAAATTTTTTACAACTGACGAATCAAATATAACAAACTGTGTCATTATATCTGCTTTCGCACCAAATTCTCGTTTAATTGCCATATATGCTCGATCGATATTTTCTTCCGTTCCAATGACAATAACAGTCCCATCGAACGCATCTGCGATCGACTTCAGTTCGAACGAAAGACGCTCACTTTTGAAAAAATCGACAGGCAATACTCCAAATAACTGACGCGGTTTTTTCGAGACATTTAACTTTACACCTAGCTTTTCAGATAGACGTTGTAATTTCTTTGTAAAATCCAATATTTCATCTTTCTTCCTTGGATCGTAATTTAATTCTGGATCAACAAAATAGCTAACGGTGATACTCTTCGGCTCATAAACACCCGCTTGACCTAAACCATCAGACACTTTCGTTGTTTTATAATTTCGACCAAATTCCATCAACGGTGGGGAGAGATTAAAAATATCATAATTAAGATTTGCCGACCGAACGTTTTCTTTTCGGAAAGTCAACATGTTCTGATATTGCAACAAACGAAATATCTCTTGATAAAGTTTCGGCATTTTCTCATTCGGAGGCAACTTGATGATACGATTTACTTGCTGCGCGGTTGATGGCATCAATTGTTCATACGAACAAGTAAGACGTAATAAATGAGGTAAGTATGGAAAAATATCACCGGTTTGTGATCTAACATGCACAATAGGTGTCTTATTATGAACACCTTTTAATTTCCATGTTTCATTTTTTGTTATGTAATAATCTATCACACTTTGTTGTAAATATGGACTCTTTTCTCCAGCAGTATACGGGGCCACCTCAACAAAAGTATAGTAGTACGATTTTTTATTATACGAATCAACGACTTCCACCCCTTCTTTGATCAGTGGAGATCGATCGCGAAGTAAGTCTTCTAATGTTTTTTTATATTCAAAACGATGTTGATATTCAAAGCCGATCAATATATTTCCGTTCTCTTCAACTGTAAAAGATAAGTAAATAGCCGGGTGAACAATAATTTCGTTCATTTCAATCGATTGTTCGGTTTTCAAACAAAACAAATCTTTGTAAATTTTATATTCATTTTTGCATCGTTCTATTAACTCTTGTTTCAATAACCTTTCAAATACCGTTCTTTCTGCGGCATTGGAACATTCGATTGCTCGGTACTCATGTTTAATATATTTATGATCACCCCAATGAACGATCTCTTGAAACGATGCAATATATTGGCCGTGAGCAGCAATGGTCACATTGGGATTCCTCTTTCTTAACTCATAAACAATGTGATGGGCAAACGAGTATTTTTGGTTCGGGTTTAATAAAGACACGGTATAAATATGAAGTGGAATGTTACTTGCGTTTTCGTTTGCGATACACTCGGTTATATAGTATTGATTCATCTAGACAATCACCCCTTATGATGAATAGTCATCCGTGCATTGATTCGTTGACAATCACTGTGCTTATAACCCTCTTAATCGGTTTCGTTCAATTTTAATCGTATTGTCTTTACCATTAAGCATATCAGCACGCTTGCTTCCATAGATACGAAAACAAGGAGAGCCTTTTATGGCCTTTACTGATAACCGCTGTGTTCCACGAGATTGCTGTTTATTTACATCCACGCATGCACCAAATTCGTCCCAATAAACAATGGCAATGAATTGATTGCTGTCACTTACTTGCTTCTGACCACAAATAAAAGCAAAAATTAGCGTTTTATCTGAATGATTTTGACGGACATTTATAATTTCCTGTATTTCGTTATCACTAAATGTGAAAGACCATGTAAAATCTTCGGAGCCAGATGGGGTAGTATGATATTTTGCATAAATGATGTAACTGTCTTTATTTGTTGTAACCGTATAAATTTGTCTACTTTCATTTTTTTTTCAAACAATGCTGGTGACAATCCACCATTCACTAGCGCAGAAAGCAACGCACCATAATAATAATCTGCCTTACGAATTGTCGTCACTCTGATCCCCCCTAAAATCAAATATCCCCAATCCCATTATACGAAAAGAAAACCGAAAATACTGTCGAATATTGTAGAAACTGATGGGTAAATTTTGAACATTTATTGCTACGTAAGGAGGGATTGTTCCTTCTTACTGGCACACAACGAAAGGGAGCCGGATGACTCCCTTTGTTATATAAGTGTTTAATAAAGAGGAACAGCACCATATCATTTCAACCTCTCAATTTCTTCCACGGACAACTCCGTCAGTTCATGAATCGTCTGTACATCGTAGCCTTTTGCTAGCATCTTTTTCGCAATCTGGCGTTTTTCTTGTTGTAGCCCTTGCTGTAGACCTCGTTCCCCCCTTCTTTCAAGCCTTTTTCTAACGCTTTTTTCTCGTACGAAATAACTCTAACACTTGTTCTTTTTCTTTCGTTTCCATCTCATTCACCTCGCTTCGCAATTGTTGTTTCCACATGCTTCGAGGTGTGGCACCACATCAAGTTTTTCTCAACTTTCAAGCAAATGGTGTACTTCTTCTTCCGTAAGATCCACAAGGGCTGCAATTTCTTTTGGTGTCATCCCTTTTTTCGACATATTGTAAACAAGATGTTTCATTCCTTGCTTAAATCCTTCTGCCAATCCTTCCTTTTTTCCCTTTTGTATTCCTTTTTGTATTCCCTTTTGTTCATACGAGATTAACAATTCAAGCACTTTCTCCTTTTCTTTCGTTTCCATTTCATTCACCTCGTTTCGTAATTGTTGTTCCTCCTCATCCGACAGCTTCACATATGTTTCAAAAAAGCCGATTAACAGTCGCTGCTTTGCTTCGTCTAATTCCATGCGCACAATCATTCGTAAAATATGCTAGTATATCTCCGGTGATCACTTATAATTACAGTTTTTTCATCGAAAAACAATCCTCTAAAAACTTACTTAGTACAATCACCTCAACTTTATTAGGCTTACCGCTGTCAAGAAAGAACTTTCTGTACGGTTCTTCTTCAGATGGGTTGTATGACCGAAAGACGTACGAATGCTTTTGAACATCCTCCACACAATCCCCATCAATAAGTTTAACATCCCAACATATAATTTGGTGCACAAAGGTCAAAGAATGGTTGAAATCTTCTTCGTCCGTTAAGCAGTACTTACATTCTACAAAACGATGCTCAATTGCGTTTGACAAAGGATCGCTTTGCTCTATAAGTAGGTCATATCCAAAATGAGAATTAATGTCTTTAATTTCCCACTTGAAAGTTTTAGGCCAAATAGCTAGAATTTGTGCTAGAACCCATATTACTCCTTGTTCATTCGATGGCTCGATAAACTCCATTGTTTTACCATCTTTTTCAATTCTATATTTCGGTTGTTTTTTACTTTTGTTTACCCTTCTCTTCAAACTGTTTCTCTCGTTTTCTGCTTTTCTTCTTCCTGCCTCGATCCTAACCCTCTCTGCAAAATCTTGGTATTCATCTGTACCGATAATTTCTTCTTCAATAACCTTTTTGGCTGTATTAATAATACACTGCAGCAAATGCTTCGGTGTATTATCAACGGTTGCTCGATTGGCGGTCAGTTCGAATGCTTGACAATTCACGAAAGCATGCCACTTTGTCCATTCTGACTTTTCGGCAAATTCTTGGTTTTTACGCTGAATCGGTATATAATCTTTACACAAATATATGCCATATCTCTCTGAAACCGTATATTGATCTTCTCCTTTATACCTTCCTTGTTTTGCACGTCCGTGCCATTTCAACATCTCGTTGTAGGCTCTTTTCGCTCCGTCCCCCTCCACATAAAAAACAATATCAACTTGGTGCTGTGGATAGTTTATGACAGGTGAACTCTTTACCCATGCTCTAACATAATGATTTTCTGGTCTACGTGAATCAATCTTTCGAAGTTCACGGAAGTCAAAGCACTCATCTGGAAACGGGTGGCCAAATGGGATTTCCTCAAAATCGTTACAATTAATTCCTTTTAGGTACAGTTTACAACTAGGAAGCGTACTGTTAGGAATTTTATTCTTTATGCTTCCCCAAGCAGTGAACCATAAAATATAATCTTTTAGAAATTCATGTTTGAATGTAGCAGTATTACTCCGATCATATCCCCTCACAATAATAAACGTGCCCGAAGAAACATGATCTAGATAGGTGTCCGATTGATCGATTTCTTCAAGTAAAATGCTGGGTGGATCCCCTTCCCCCTTATTCACTACTATATTTAGTTGACGAAACGGGTCTTTTAAAGTAGCTTTAAAAATTTTTCCATCATGAATATATTTGGTGTACACAATCACTTCCGAGCTATTATAAAATATCTTTGTTCCATGTCCCTTCTCACCAATTTTATCCTTATTTCCTCTTTTCGTGCTCCTACCCAGATCAAAAAAACCTTTAAGAGCATCTTTGTCCATACCAATTCCATCATCTCGAATTTCAACGACAAGTTCTTCTTCACCGTATGTTATGTCCGTATAAGCCGCAATTTTTATTTCGCTCGCCTGAGCATCCATGGAGTTAGAAATAGCTTCTCGAATCATTTCCTCTGGACGAGTAAAGTCTCTAGATATTTCTCTTAGTTCTTTTGCGACAAAGACTTGCGGAATATAATTTTCACAAACCTTCACATTCCTCATTAAACTATATCCCCTTCCATGTTAATATTAAATTTCTCAAACAACAAAATGGATGTTACTTCCAATAAAAAATAAGAAGTTATTTGTTAGAAACATCTCCATAGTCTTCATATGCAAGGTAACCCAATGTTATGTATTCTTCACTTACAAAACACTGTATTTATTATTTACAATAAATAATATAACAAAGGTTAGGAAAAAATCCCGTCGAACCTTGTCACAAAATTAAAAAAAGACAGAAGTTTTATCAACTCCTGTCTAATCCGTCCTATCGACCCATTGCTCGGAGCATAAATTCGCCCACATCTTTCTCCGGACCGATGAATTCGACGTTTGTATGGATCGCTTGAAAATGTTTGCGGGCGAAGTCGATTTTCGCTGCTTCTTCTGGACGAAGCTCACCTTCCCAGTCGGTTCCTTTTGTTTCGAGAACAAAGTATAGCTTTTCCTCGCCATCTTTGTCGATGACAAGCGCCCAGTCTGGATTGTAAGCCCCGATTGGCGTGTCGATTTTAAACCAATTTGGCAATTTGACATACACTTTGACGTTTTCATCTCTTTCGAATCGTTGGGCAAAGTCTGCCTCAATCGTAGAGTCGTATACGATATGATCGAACAGCGATTTTTCACTACGAATCGCATTGTTGTTTAAATACGCAAGCAGTTCTTCGTTTTCAAACAGCTCGACGGCATAATACGCATCGTCGCCGATTTTGTAATATTTTACACCGTCTTTCAAAAGCAGCTTCATTTCACGCTGAATGATTTTTGTGACTTCTTCCATAAACTTTTGCGGATTATTTTTAAAATCATCAAGACGTTTGCAGCCGATTAAAATTTCAACAATCGTTTTGCGCGTTAAATTCGTACGGTTTTGCAGTTCGGTAATAACGTCTGGCAACGTATGATGAGCCGTTATATAATCTTCCACCCGCTCGCTGACAGTCTCCAAGTGTACTCCTTCGATGCGGTCAATCGCCACTTGATCTTTTCGGCTTACGATGCGAAGTTTTTCAATACGCGGCATGGACTGAATGCTTTTTATGCTTTTTTGAATGAGTTGATCGCTTTCAATTTGAACGGAGTAGACCGTTTTATATTTAATTCGCTCCCAAAGTTGGCGAAACTCTTCTCCGAAAAACACTTGCTTATTTAATTGCACTCTTTTCTTTTTCGTCGCATCTTTAATCGGCAATCGTTGCAAGTAGTGGCTTATTTCATGCAGAATTGCCTGCTTCCACGGTTGGAACTCATCGCTCATCTTTAACGTATCATTACCTATCGCTTCTTTTAGCTCCGATTTTACCTTCCCTTTATCGTCAATATATCCATGCTGCTTCAACTCTTCATACAACTTAGCCGATAAATCGTACCCCATCTGTTTTGGCTCTTCTGTATCTGGATCGACATACGTTAATTTCGCAAATATATGCTTTTCAATCTTGCCGAAAGTCACGCCTGTTTCTTCTTCCATTTCTTTTTGCAATGAAGCGACAAACTCTTCATACGATTCATTTGCCATCACCGTTAATATGTTTACACTATCATCCTGCACTCGTTCACCGTTTTGATTCACGGCTAAACGGAGCCCGCGACCAATTTCTTGTCGGCGCGATACGTACGTTCCTGCTGAATCTTTTAATGTACAAATTTGAAATACGTTCGGGTTGTCCCAACCTTCACGCAAAGCGGAGTGCGAAAAAATAAAGCGAAGCGGCTCATCCAAACTTAACAACCGTTCTTTGTCTTTCATAATAAGGTTATATACATCTGTATCCGCTTCTGTATTCCCTTTCGTATCTTTTAGCCTTCCTTTTTTATCTTGCGCAAAATAGCCGTTGTGCACTTTTTCAATAGGAATATCGACATCAATATCGTTAAACAATGTACGATATTTTGGTTTTTGGATAAGTTTCTGATACTCTTCTTCAAACATCACAGCATATTTCCCTTTTATCGGGTTGCCATCTTTGTCGTAATCACGATAGTTTGCGACTTTGTCAATGAAAAATAAACTAAGCACTTTAATGCCACGATGACGTAAGCGCAATTCTTTATCTAAATGCTCCTCAATTGTTTTACGAATTTGATAACGTTTAATTATATCATCGTCAATATCACCTATGGCGTCGCCGATTTGCAAATAATGACCGTTTACTTCAATCGACTCGTTCCCCGGCGTCCAGTCAATTTGCTCGACAATATAGTTGCGATATATGTCACGTTCTCCAGAAACATCATATAAGTCATCGCCATATTTCACCGTTTTCGTCGTTCGCTTCACTTTTCCACGCGTTTCGACATCCAGTTCAATCGTTGCTTTTCGTTCCTTCACATCTACTAGCTTGATGTAAGGCACATTAAACGATGGTTCAGATCGAACGGACATGACTTCAATTCGCTTAACAAGCTTTTGATTGTAAGCATCGACCGCATCTAACCTGTAAATCATATTGTATTTATCAACATGTGTCGCTGAGTAACGCAACGTGCATAACGGGTTAAGTGACGCGATCGCCTCTTTTGATTTTGGCGTCGTATCGACGCTTTGCGGTTCGTCAATAATAACAATCGGGTTCGTTTGGCGAATAAAATCAATCGGTCGATAGCCATTTAAACGATCGTTTGGACGATGGATGACGTTTGCTTTATCTTCTTTTTCTGGATCTTCAAAACTTTTGCGAAAAGCATCAATATTAATAACCATCACTTGAATCGTCGTAGCGGTTGCAAAATTGCGGACGCGGTCCAATTTTTGTGAATCGTAAATAAAATATTCTAGCGGCTTGTTGTCATATAGTTCATTAAAATGATCACTTGTGATTTGTAGCGATTTATAAACGCCTTCACGAATGGCGACCGACGGTACAACGATGACAAACTTTGTAAAGCCATAATGTTTATTTAGTTCATAAATGGTTCGCAAGTACACATACGTTTTTCCTGTTCCTGTTTCCATTTCAATTGTAAAATTCATACCGTCTAACTTCTCGCTGCGCGGCAAGCCGTTTTTCAGTTGAACGTCTTGAACGTTTTTTAAAACTTCATCCGACGTAAGGTCTAAACGATTTCCTATCCCGAGCGCTGTTTGAATCATCCCCGCATTTGGTCCGTATGAAACGGTAAAATTCGATTGGCTCAGTTCTTGCCCGTTAAAAATTTGCACAACGGAATCAATTGCTCGTTTTTGGTAGGTTAAATCTCCACGAAACTTTAGCTTCATCTCCTACACGCTCCTTACATCATTGATTCCGTTCTTTTTCAATGTTTGAATGGCGTTCATTTTCACTGAATCATTGATAAAGCCAGATTCTTTAAAAATGACTTTCGGTGATAAATGCTCGGACTTGTATTTCATCATTTCATGGACAATGTCTAAATCAATGTCATTTTCTAGGCACAATAGCACCGAACCGAAACCGACGTTGTAAATCGTTTTACCGTTATAGTCGATTTCTTCAATCGGTGTCGTGAGCGGCAGACCGATTTTTAGTAAAATTTCATACAATAAATCTTCTTTTGTACGGTCTTCTTTCATATTGTTTTGCAAGTCGAGGAGAGTTTGCTCTAAGTTTTCGAAATCTGGATCCCACGTTTTCATGTTCGACGAATCAAGCGTAAACACTTTAAAGCCAATATCCAAATCCGTCTTCCCCGTTTCTTGCACAATCTTTTCCCCCGCACGACGAATGCGCTCTTTACCAATCTCGCAAATGTTTTTGTAGCCGGCTTTATATGCTTCTGATTTTTCGAAGGTGGGTTCTGGTAATTGAATCATCATAAATTTTATATCTTTATCTTGCTCACAGTTGTACTCCACTACAGCATGAGCTGTGGTTGATGAGCCAGAAAAGAAGTCTAAAACAATATCACCATCGTTACAAGTATGACCTATAAACAATTTAATTAGCTCCAGTGGCTTAGGATTCTCAAAAATGTCTTTGTTATTAAAAAGATTGGTCAAAAGATTCGAACCATCACCGGTTTGCGCTAAATTGTATAAAATACTTCTTTGTTTAATGATTTTATTTTTTCCTTCATCAAAATATTGTTTCTCATATGGCTCCCATCTTGTATCTTTTTTTTCCCAATAAATCAGATCATTTTCCAATAAAAACTCCATTTTTTCCCTACCAATTCTCCAACGACCCAAGTTACCGTCTGGGGCATATGGGATACACTCACTACCGTCTGGAGCAGTAATTGGGAAATGCATGCTAGGCCTATCCTCTTTCCTAGCGGTATTTCCCCATTTCGCTAATTTTATAGTTTTGAACCTCCTTCCATTTTCATCAATTTTGTTAAATTCCTTCTCGCTAGCAGTTATCTGCTCATCTTTCCAAGTAAAACCATATCCTTTTCTATAAACAACTATATACTCATGCTCTGTTACGAAATGAGTTTCAGCCTGCCCCCCTCCATATTTTTTCCGCCAAATAAAATTCCCTATAAAATTATCCTCCCCAAATATCTCATCACAAATTTTTTTCAAATTTGCCATTTCGGTATCATCAATGCTAATAAAAATAACCCCATCTTCCCTTAACAAATTCCTCGCCAGTTTTAACCGCGGGTACATCATATTTAACCAATCGGTATGATATCGTCCATTCGTTTCCGTATTGGCTTTTGTTGTTTGCTGCGTCATTTCTTTATAGTTTTTAATGTTATCGCGAAAGTCGTCTTTATAAACAAAGTCTTTGCCAGTGTTATACGGTGGGTCGATGTAAATCATTTTAATTTTGCCAAAGTATGATTTTTGCAATAGTTTCAATACTTCGAGGTTGTCCCCTTCAATATAAAGGTTCTCCGTCGTGTCCCAGTTTTTGCTTGATTGTTTGTCTGGTCTAAGCGTTCCGGTTGACGGCGTTTGCGCGAGTTTCATCGTCTTTGTTTTGCCGTGCCACGTAAATTCATATCGTTCGTTACGTTTTTCAATTTCCTCACCAAGTACAAGTTTTAGTTTCTCAAAATCGATTTTTCCTTCCGTCACGACTTCTGGGAATAGCTTCTTTAATGCTTCGATGTTTGTTCGGACTAAATCCATCGATTTTCCGTCTAGCCTTTCCATCGTTTTTCTCCTTTCATTTTAAATAGATATTTCGTTTAGCTCTGCTTTATATTTTTGCTCTTCTTCCACACCATACAATAACGCTTCATTTTTTGCGATTTTTTCTTTTGCTAAATAGTCCCCTTGCACAAATGTCGGTTCTGTAAAAATAAAGCGAAATTCTTCAATTTGTGAAAGCTCCTTTTTTAGCTCTACAAAAGCATATAGCGTAAAATGAGCTGCCGCAACAGAAAGTTTGCTCCCTTTTTGCATATGCTTTTTGAGCACATCCCCCACTAAACCACGCTGTTTATTATCAATCATTCCTTTGGAGATGTAACATTCAAACTCCTTTATTAATCATAACTTCCATTCGTTTCGACATAGTTTTATTGTATCAAAATAAAGATGTCAAAAACTGTCGCATTTTGTCGATACATTGTAAAGTAACAGAAGAAAAATATACATCACTACTATGAAAAAATAAAGGTCCATCGTTTTGAAAAACGATGAACCCATTCCATTCTTAATCAATTTTTGCTTTTCCACGCCATTTCAATACGTTGTCAAGGTACCCGCCATCAATAAATAAGGCGATTCGTGAATACAAAAACATCCCTTCTCACATAAAAAGCAAAAGGAGCGACACGATGCCGCTCCCTTCTTGACCTGCCATCCATATGAACGACAGCGTTTATTCTATGTACAATTATACAACAAAAACACGACATGTCAACACACACCACCTTTGTAACGTAATGAGCTCGCCTATTGCATAGTGGTAAAATAAAAATCCATAGCTCCTCCCGCTATGGATTGACTCCATTCACAAAACTTTAGGCGGATTTTCACTCCTTCATCTCCATGTCTGTTCCATCCTCTGAAAGCTCTGCGCTATTTTCTACTACACCGTAACGGTTAACTCCATGTCATGCACCATGTCTCGTTGAAGCTTTTTCATTGTTGGTGTCAGCGTTCCGCGTACATAAACGTTTACTTTCAACTGCGGATTAGCATTTGGATGAATAAACTGGATACTCGCTTTATATGTTCCGCCACTTTCTTCAATAAGCCGAAACATAAATTCGCTATAAAAAACGGGGACGTAGCCTAATTTTTCACCTTGTTTCGTCAATACGACAACCGCTTTCGGATCTTTTTGATTTGTCGTTTCTAGTTGAAACGTCACATCATCCTCCACTTGCAAGCGGTCAAGTACTCGTTCCCCATTGTAATATCTCCATCCAGCGATGTGAAACTCAAAGTCGAATTCATTTCCGTATACATAAATAGGAGGGACGAATTCATACGTATCAGTCGCAAGTCTTCCACCAGTCGCACGCAATAAATCCATATTTGTGTAATCATTGGATAACCCATTCGCCCGTAAAATTTCTTGAAAATCTGGACGACGACGATCGGGTAACCGTCGTTCAAAAGGGCCAAACAAACGATTAGATACATAAACTTTATCCATATCCGGAAAAGATATATGGAGGCGATATCCGTTTTTCAATGCTTCAATAACCCCTCTTCTCTGTGCGTATTTCTCATAATAAAACATATATTTCCCTTCATGATGAACTAAATTGCCTACATGATACCGCTGACGAGTACGTTCGTTTTGCCAAATAAGCCAAAGTACAAAAGGTCGACTCATACTTTCACCTCCGTATTTTTTGACCGCTTATCTTCCAAATAAAAACACAATTTTCTCCCTTCCTTCGTCATCATCACCAAAAATCCTGCTACATGTATAACATGAAAAAGCACCAGGCTCTCCTGGTGCTCCGTTGCTAGCAACATGTTTGTTTGTCGTCGTTACAACATTCGTCTTTTTCTTCGCAGCAATCTTCCTGCTCCTCACAACAACCCTCTTTCTCCTCACAGCACGCGTCGTCTTTCACCTCAATCATTTGCACATCGCAACATCCTTTTTCTTTTTGCTCAAATAATTTTTTAAACATATGAATCTCCTCCATTTATATGATGTAAAACAAAAATCCTGATAAGGTCGCCATCGAGATGACCGAGGCGATGAACGCCCAAACGAGTTTCTTATGAAAAATGCTATGCAGTAGTGTAATCTCTGGTAAGCTTGCGCCCGCGGAGCTAATCATAAGCGCCATCATCGGGCCGAGCGCCATCCCTTTCGCAAGAAGCATTTGCGAAATAGGTATCATCGTAGAGAGACGGATGTATAAAGGAATGCCGATGATTGCCGCAAACGGAACAAGCCACCATGTATCACCTCCCATATAGGTTGAAATCCATTCCGTTGGCACAACGCCATGGATGAATGCGCCAATTCCGGCTCCTAACAATAAATACGGATATACGGTTTTCATGAGATGAAGCGTCTCATGCCATGCTTCTTTGAACGTCCGTTTTTTCCCGATAGCTACGTTTCCTTTAACAATGACGCGTTTGACTGCGCGTTCAAATCCGAACGCTTCTAGCATAAAACCGATGAAAATCGAAAGCATCGCCGTCAATAGCGTATATACGACGGCTACTTTGACACCAAGCAATGCGGTCATTATCGTTAAAATCGTCGGGTCAAGTACAGGAGAAGCGAATAAAAAAATCATGACAAGCCCGAACCGAACGTTTTTGTTTAAGAGCGACACGACGACCGGGATGGTCGAACATGAACAAAATGGAGTCACAAATGCAAACATGACAGCAATGATTGCGCCAATGAGCGGATGGCGCTCTGCCAACAGCTGTTGCATGCGATCGTAAGGAATGTATCCCTCAATGAATTGAATAAAAAACGAAATAGCGAGAAAAAGTAGCGTAAGCTCTAACGCTAAAAAGAAAAACGATTGCATCGTTTCCAAACGAATTCCCCCTTTTATTTGCAAAATGCAAATATCTATTCAAGCAATAGGCAAGATTTCTCTTGCCTTAAAACAACGGTTTGCAACAGACTGTTGATTTCGCCATGCATTCGTTCAACAACCGAATGGAGCGGAGAACCGTTTCGCGTTCAAACTCGCTCATATGCGAAAATACTTCGCCTAAATATTCGTTCACTTCTGCGTCGATTTTAGCCACGACGTATTTTCCTTCGGGCGTTAACGATAAGATATAGACGCGTCGGTCTTTGGAATAAGGTGTTTTTTTCACTAAGTTCATTTTGACAAGCGTTTGAATTTGCCGGCTAAATGTTGTAATATCGATCGCTAACGCATCAGCCACTTGTTGCATCGATGGTTCGTTCATTCGGTCAATTTCGTATAAAATATGGCTTTGCACAAGCGATAATTCAACCCCACCAACAGTGCAGCAATTTCGGTCTAACAATCCGAGACGTTTTGTCATCGTGTGGAATAGTTCGCGAACATTTTCCATTTCCTCACCTCTTGATTTTATTATACGTTATTATTTGTATTTTGCAAATAAAAAATGAAAAAATATTTTTTCTTCGTTCATAATCCCTCAGTTCGAACGAACATAAAGAGAAAAATAAAATATAGAGAAAAATAAAATATAGACTCCCATGACAAAAAAATTTCGTCACCATCGGAAGGATGAAAACAACCTTCTGTCGAATGGTCTCCTTGCAGCTGGGGTCATGAGGTCGTTGTATCTATGGTACGTAAAAGTCCGATATATAGACGGACCCCAGTAGTCTGGTGCACCACGGAATGTCGCTCCCTTGAGGGAAGCACGCAGGATAGAATGCTTGAACAAAGGCTACTGCACCAGCTGTTTTTGAGAACGAAGCAGGGAGGGAGACCGATGCGCGTCTTGTATGAACGCTGTTGCGGATTGGACGTGCATAAGCAATCGATTACGGCTTGCGCCCTTACCCCTGAAGGAAAAGAGATTCGCACGTTTGGTACGCTGACCGACGATCTCGAGGAGTTGGTGGATTGGCTGAAAGAAAAAAAGGTGACGCACGTTGCCATGGAGTCGACGGGCGTATATTGGAAGCCAGTGTATAATCTCCTCGAAGCAGAGCCGATCGAAGTGCTTGTCGTCAATGCCCAACACATCAAAGCGGTTCCCGGGCGAAAGACCGATGTCAAAGATGCTGAATGGATCGCAGACTTGCTTCGCCATGGATTGCTAAAAGGGAGTTACATCCCTCATCGGGCTCAGCGGGAGCTCCGGGAACTGGTCCGTTATCGGCGCAGTTTGATCGAGGAACGGGCACGGGAGCTCAACCGCATCCAAAAAGTGCTGGAAGGAGCCAATATCAAGCTTTCTTCGGTCGTATCCGACATCAACGGGATGTCGGCCCGGCTCATCATTCGCGCCCTTATCGAAGGAAAGAACGATCCGGCGGCCCTCGCCCAGCTCGCCAAAGGGCGGCTGAAACAAAAAACGGAAGAGCTCCGGCGCGCGTTGAAAGGAATGATAGGGCCGCATCAACGCATGATGCTGGCCGAGCAATGGCGTCATGTGGAGTATTTAGATGAAGCGATTGCCCGGTTGGATCGAGAAATCGAGGAACGAACGAGCCCTTTTCATGAAGCGCTGGAGCTCATCGATACGATCCCGGGAGTGGGGCGGCAAAGCGCGGAACAAATTGTAGCGGAAATCGGGACGGACATGAGCCGGTTCCCTACCGCCGCGCACTTGGCCTCATGGGCCGGAATGGCTCCCGGGAATCATGAGAGTGCAGGGAAACGGTTGTCAGGTCGAACGAGGAAAGGGAACAAGAAGCTAAGGTCGTGCCTCGTGGAATGCGCCCGTGCCGCCGCCCGAACGAAGAACACGTACCTATCGGCCAAGTATCATCGGATCGCCAAACGAAGAGGAGCGAATCGAGCGAGTGTCGCGGTCGGGAGAACGATTTTAGAAATGATCTATTACATCTTAACTCGAAAGGAACCGTATAGAGAGTTGGGAGCCGACTACTGGGATCGGCAGCGAGAAGCGAGCATCGTGCGTCAAACGGTGAAACGATTAGAGGGGTTAGGGTACGAAGTGAAACTGGAAAAAACGAGTGCATAGCACTTATTAACCATATACATACTGAAATACCTTCCTTTGGAATTCAATTCCAAAGGCTAGGTGGGGGTTGTTTTTTGCCAAATTTTGTTTTCAGGATAGATAAATAAAATTAACCGAATAATTAAAAATTTTCTTGAAAATAGTTGTTTTCGATTTGACAATATGTTCTTAATCATATTGCAAAATGATGAGAAAGGTACTCGTAAAGGCGTTTGGTATGGATCAGAGTACATGTCGCATGTGTGATAGTCCATGCTTTCTTCAATTTGTTTACCAACAGTCATAAGCGGATTTAACGCCGTCAGCGGATCTTGAAAAATCATGCCGATATCTTTTCCACCATAAGTTGTACTTGATAAGTAAAAACGACCATGGTCAAGAAACGAAAAACTCGACTTTACTTCCACATTACTCTTTTTTGTTAAAAAAGAAGTACATATTTTGATGATAAACCTAAAAACAGAACTCCTTTTTTCCCGTTTGATCGCTACGAAAAAAGACAGAAGTCCACCGACTTCTGCCTTTCATATTTATGCAATTTGAAGCGGCATTGTTTCTTTTAAGCCGAGCGTTTGGGCAGCCAATGTTTGTACTTCGCGTAAAAGCGCTTCGTTTTTCATAAGCGATACACCGTAAGATGGAATCATTTCTTTAATTTTTAGTTCCCATTGTTTCATTTCTTTAGGGAAACATTTTTCAATGACTTCAAGCATGACATGAACAGCCGTTGATGCGCCTGGCGATGCACCGAGTAAAGCGGCAACCGATCCGTCATGTGCAGCAACAACTTCCGTACCGAATTGAAGCGTTCCTTTACCGCCTGCTTCTGTATCTTTAATGACTTGTACGCGCTGGCCAGCGATAATAATATCCCAGTCTTCGCTTTTCGCATTCGGGATAAATTCGCGCAGTTCTTCCATGCGTTGTTCTTTTGATAACATGACTTGTTCGATTAAATATTTTGTTAGCGCCATATTTTTTGCCCCAGCTGCAAGCATCGTCAACACATTATGCGGCTTGACGGATGTAATTAAGTCGAACATCGAGCCATTCTTTAAAAACTTCGGTGAAAAACCAGCGAACGGCCCAAATAATAACATTTTCTCATTGCCTATGAATCTCGTATCTAAATGCGGCACAGACATCGGCGGCGCACCAACTTTTGCTTTTCCGTACACTTTCGCATGATGTTGGGCGATAATGTCTGGATTGTTGCATACCATAAATAGCCCGCTTACCGGGAAACCACCAATTCCTCTTCCTTCAGGAATGCCGGATTTTTGTAGTAAATGTAAGCTCCCACCGCCTGCACCGATAAAGACGAATTTCGCTGTATGGACTTCAACTTCGCCGGTTGTAAGGTTGCGTACCTTTACTTCCCATAAATTGTCGCTTGTCCGTTTCATATCTTCCACGTGATGCTTATAATATAAATTGACATGCTTATGTTCTAAATGTTCAAATAACATGCGGGTTAAAGCACCAAAGTTCACATCGGTCCCCGACTCGATGCGCGTGGCAGCAATCGGTTCTGTCACGATGCGGTCTTCCATCATCAGCGGGATCCACTCTTTCAATTGTTGTGGATCATCTGAAAACTCCATTCCTTTAAATAACGGATTGTTTACCATCTGTTCAAAGCGCTTTCTCAAAAATGCAACATTTTCTTCCCCCTGCACGAAACTCATATGCGGGATTGGCATAACAAAGTCCCTCGGATTGCGAATGCGCTTGTTTTGAACGAGATAAGACCAAAATTGAAGCGATTGTTGAAATTGTTCGTTAATTTTGATCGCTTTGCTTATATCAATTGATCCGTCCGCTTTTTCTACTGTGTAGTTTAGTTCACAAAGTGCGGCATGACCCGTACCTGCATTGTTCCATTCGTTCGAACTTTCATCTGCTGGTTGATCTAGTCTTTCAAACACTGAAATCTCCCACTCTGGTGCTAACTCTTTCAACAACGTCCCTAAAGTCGCACTCATAATCCCCGCACCAATTAAAATGACATCTGTTTTCATCATTGAACCCCCTAAATGTTCATTCCGATCTGGCCAACATTTCCCCTCATTTATTATAACACATTTAAATTATAGTATGTCACTATTATTCTTCATTTTACAAACGTGTTTATATGATTAAATAAGAACGGCTTCATTCGCTCATTTCCGACAAAAAGAAACAATATTCTTTTTTTAATGATTTTACAAAATCATTCGATATTTTTCTAGCTTTATTTATAGAAAAAAAACGAACAAGGTCGCCCTTGTTCGTTTTTTATTCGGCTGTCACTTCCTGCTTGCGAATAAATTGATCATAAAATGCAGCAAGCGATGTATAAACGTAAGGAATAAGCCATAAAAGTCCGATACCAAGCGTAACGATGGACAGAAGCCCCCAGCCGATGAAGCTGAGATATAACAAAAATAACTTTCCTTTATATCCTTTCATGCGCTTTTTACTTTCGCTAATCGCTTGAAGTGCACTGTACTCTGGGTGATCCTTTAGTAAAAAGAACGTTTGTGAGTAAGATAACGACTTAATAATTCCCGGGATGATGAACAATAAGCTCCATAAAATGATAAAAAGAGCGATTAATAGCGACGTACCGATCAATTTCAAAACTAATTTTCCGTTTTGATACACCGTAAACAGCGGGGAAATACGAACCGGTTCATTCCGATACACATCTAAAAATACCCAATACATCGCGATGCTGAGAGGAATGAGCGCAAGGGAGATAATCATGCTTACGATAGAGGCTGAAGTTGGCACCTCTTCTTGATCAAGCCATGTTTCCCATCCCCCGCTTAGTACAACTTCAACGGCCATTGGAAAAACAATAGTTACAGCCGCATACACGAGCATAAAAAGCACTGCGCTACCCCATTTTCCTCTTAATGCATCTCTTGCCTGACTCCTCAACGATGATAACGTCATAAACTGAGCCTCCTTTTGCGTATTGCTTACACATGTAATTTATGATGTCATTACTTAATCTAGCATATATATTTACAAAATAGTACCTTTTTTTCAAAACATGAAATGAATTTTCTCTGTTTCTTGTATATAATGGAACGTATGAATATAGCGAAAGGGGAAAAAACATGAAAAGTATAAAACCTGGCCGTGGACCGTCGATGCAAGGATTTATTGGCAGCATCGCCACCATTTTATTTGGCGTATTTTGGACATTTATGACCTTTTCGATTACAAAAGATTCTCCGTTTCCAGGAACACAAATATTTCCGCTGTTCGGACTGATTTTTGTTGGGCTTGGTATTTTTCAAGCCGTCTACCATTATAAAAATGCGACAGGAAAAGAGCGGATGTCCATCGTCGATATCGTTGATGAACATGAAGAGAAAGATCCGCTAAACGCTCGCTTCGTCCATCATGAAGAAGGGAAGTTTTGCCCATACTGTGGAACAAATGTACAAACAGATTTTCGCTTTTGTCCATCTTGCGGAAAAGCATTATAAAACCGAGCGATATGCTCGGTTTTAATGTCCAATCGTTTGTTCGAGCCCTCCTGGTTTGTTGTAGAGAGCAAGGCGATTGACAAGTGTTTCGCACGCTTCACTTAAGCCGATGACATTTGCTTCTACACCGCTTTGGTGCATTTTTATCACAACGCGATCGATCGCATGTACACCTGTTTCGTCTTTAATACGTGCTTTCGCCAAGTTAATGTTTACTTTTTTCACATCGTCATTGTAGTGAAACGCACGGACAAAGTCGTTCGCCGAGGCGAAAAAGAGCGTGCCTTCTACATCATATGTTGCGATGTCACCTTTTATCGTTTTCGTCACCTTCACTTTGGACATATCCGCAGCAAAAAATAACGCACTCAACATCATTCCAGCAATCACTCCGATCGCTAAGTTATGCGTGATTACCACTATGGCAACAGTAATAATCATGACGAAAGCATCTGCCTTTGGCACTTTAGCAAGTCGTTGTATCGAACCCCAATCAAACGTGCTGATCGATACCATGATCATAACAGCAACAAGCGCCGCAAGCGGAATCGTAACAACAATACGGTTAAACGCAACAATGAGCAGCATTAAAAACACACCAGCGACGAGGGAAGAAAAGCGACCTCGCCCACCTGATTTCACGTTAATAACCGATTGCCCAATCATCGCACATCCCGCCATGCCGCCAAAGAAACCGGCCACAATATTAGCGATTCCTTGACCGCGCGACTCTTTGTTTTTATCGCTTTCTGTATCCGTCAAATCGTCGACAATTTGCGCTGTTAAAAGGGATTCTATTAATCCAACAAGCGCAAGAGATAATGAATAAGGGAAAATAATCATGAGCGTTTCAAACGTCAATGGTACATTTGGAATCAAAAAGCTCGGCAACGTTGCAGAAATTGCTCCCATATCTCCTACCGTGCGCACATCTAATTTAGCCACGAAAGCAATCGTTGTAATGACGACAATCGCAACAAGCGGAGATGGGATAGCTGTTGTGATGCGCGGGAAAACGTAAATAATGAATAAACCGAGTGCCACAAGCGCATACATCATCCAAGATTCTCCTTGGAAATGTGGCAATTGAGCAGCAAAAATTAAAATGGCAAGCGCGTTAACAAATCCGATCATGACCGGACGAGGAATGAATTTTAATATATTCCCAACTTTCAGTAACCCTAAAACAATTTGAATGACACCTGTTAAAATTGTAGCTGCCAGCATATATTGTAAACCGTGCTCCGCTACTAAACGAACGAGAACAAGCGCCATCGCCCCGGTTGCTGCAGAAATCATCCCCGGCCTTCCGCCAACAAAAGCGGTGACGACCGCGATACAAAAAGAAGCGTACAAACCAACCATCGGATCGACACCTGCGATGATCGAGAATGCAATCGCCTCTGGAATAAGCGCAAGCGCAACGACAAGCCCCGCAAGTATATCTCCTCTAATATTTCCAAACCATTCTTCTTTCCAATGTTTAAACATACAACCCCTCTTTCTCTTTCATATATTGCTTCTTCCACAAAGAAGCGATCCCGTACACAACAAAGCGATTATACATAACATTGTTCACATGCTCAACCTTTTATGACGGCTCAAAAACATCTGTACATGCGTACATATCAACAAAGAAAGCGATACCAAAAAATTTTTTTGAAAAAGCTTTCATTAGACGATATAATAAACAAAAATAGTTGTGAGGTTGAACGAATGAAAAACATTTTACTTGCGTCAGATGGCTCTGAACATGCTTTACGTGCGACAAAAAAAGCAATAGAACTTTGTTCATACTTTCAAGAAGCGATAGTTACTGTTGTATATGTTATTAATACAACGACAGCGAAAACGGACGTATTGCTAGAAGGAAACATAGAAGAACGAGAAGCGATGCGTAAAAAACGTTTATCTTCAACTGAGGCGTTGTTGAAAGAAGCCAACATTCCGTACGAAATTCGTATGTTAAGAGGAGAACCAGGACCTGCTATTGTTGAGTTTGCAAACGCGCATTCCTTTGATCTCGTCATTGTCGGCAGTCGCGGATTAAATACGTTACAAGAAATGGTGTTAGGAAGCGTGAGCCATAAAGTCGCTAAGCGAGTAGAAGCACCCGTATTAATTGTAAAGTAAAAAAGTTCGGCGCCTGCCGAACTTTTTCACCCTCTTTTTCCCTTTATAGACCGCATCAACCATACAGCACCAAAAACAAATACAGCAAAAACTCCAAGCAATGTACCAAACATCACGAGTTGAAATACAATGTCCCCGATGTACATAAAATCACTCCCTTTCTTCTATCATATTTTTTTATTTTTCATATACGAGCCACGTTGGTTTGTTAATTTTTGCTGATAAATTGACGATTTTTTCTTTTACACGACTTGCTTCTTTTCCTTGAAGCGGAATCGGTTGATAGTTGTTTCGTGTCGTTACAGATGAAATGCGAAACGGAATGATACGAACGGTCGTTTTCGGCTGTTTTTTACCGTCAGCAAAATAAAATGTTTGTTGGTAAACGAACGTATCTTTATCGCTCGGATTTTTATTTCCTCCAAACATAAAATTGCCTAAGCTATAGACGATCATTTTCCCCTTGTATTGTTCGATTCCTTGAATGACATGCGGATGATGACCGACGACGAGATCCGCCCCGCTATCGATCGCAAATCTTCCGAGCGCTTTTTGTGTGTTGTTTGGCAAATAACTGCGCTCTTCTCCCCAATGAAAGTGAATGAGCACAAGTTGCGCCCCTTGTTTTCGCAATGTGCGAATATGATCGGTAATTTGCTGACGAAGTGCTTTCGTGTCACTCCAACCTTTATAACCGAGCGCGCCAATTTTTATCCCTTTTACTGTTTTCATTAGCAAAATTCCGTTCCCAAAATACCCGACATTGGCTCGTTTTAACGTAGCAATCGTATCCGTATACCCTTTTTGCCCATAGTCAAACGTATGATTGTTTGCCAGATTCACAGCATCGATGCCGGCGCGCGTTAAAATATGGACATAAGATGGATGGCCACGAAATCGAAATTTCTTTTCTGCTTTTTGCGTTGCTGTTGTGAGAGTCGTTTCCAAGTTGACGGTCGTAAAGTCATCGCTTTTCAAAATAGATTCAATGTGTTTCGTGAAAAAAGCAAGCCCGTTCTTTTTCGCTTCATCATCAAACGAGTACGCATAACCGTAATTTTCATCACGACCAAGGGTGACATCACCAGCCACGCTAAGCGTAACGCTCGTTTCCCCTTCTGCCCAAACTCGATTAGCAAATAAACAAAAGACAATACATATAGCTACGTATATTTTTCTCATTTCCCCCACTCCCCTCAACATGTACTATTCAACGTATGGGGTAAAAATCCTTTTTTTATTTTATTTGTTGATTATTTAGAACATTGTTTTATAAAAATACAACAAACGAAATTGTACATGTCACCGCTATAGTTAAACCAATGACTGTTTCGTATGGAAGTAATTTTAATCTCTCTTTCGTTGACATGTGAACGCTTGCGGCCGTCACATGAAAAAAACTACCGTGTGGTAAATGATCAAGCGTCGTTGCTCCGGCATGTATCATCGCTGCTCCAGCAAGCGGTGAAACACCCGCCTCAATAAGCGATCCACCAAAAACATGGCTCGCTACTGCTGTTCCTGCGGTTGTCGATGCTGTAATACCTGATAACAACGCACCAGCCAATGGGGCGATTGTATACGGCGAAAAACCGAACGACTGAAGCATATGCATAAAAGAATGATGTAGCGATGAGCTTGCGATCACACCGGCTAGCGCCCCTGTACCAATAAGCATGAAAATCACATCGCTCATCTTCTCTATCCCAATGCGCAAAAAATCGTTCAGCTCGCTCGTCTTTTTCATAGCTACCACACCAACGAGAGCACCAGTCGGCAATGCGATCAGCGGGTCAATATCGATACCAAAAAGAGGGCGCAACAATAAAAGAGCCATAGCTACAGCAGGGGCGACAATCGCTTTCGTCCAAGAAGGAGTTTCTTTTCGAACGATTTCAGCTTCCACCTTTTGCGTATTGTCTACGGACCATCGTTTTGTTATGTTGTACGTCACGAAAAGACCGATACAAGCAGGCACAATCCCGGCCATCATAAGGGAGGAAAGCGGCACATGAAACGCTTCTGCTGCGGCGATCGTGTTTGGATTCGGGGAAATGATATTCCCTGCTTTTCCCCCACCAATGAGCGCAAGTAATACTGCAAAACGCGAAAGAAAAAGCCGCTGAGCAATCGCAAGCGCAACAGGTGCAATCGTCATAATTGCTACGTCAACAAATATTCCACAAGCTGTTAGCACCATTGCTGTACAACATAACGCAAATAGCGCATACTTCTCCCCACATGCCCTCAATAGTTTTTCAGCAATTGCTATTGCAGCCCCCGACTGCATTAACACTCCTGCAAGCGCACCAGCAGCTAAAATGCGCAAAATAGAAGGGATCATTTCTTTCGCCCCATCCATCATGAGACGAACTGCCTCATCGACAGAAGCCCCGCCAAGTAAAGCACCAATAAACGCCCCACACATCATTCCATATGCGACCGGAACATTTCGTAAAATAAAAATCATAGCTAATAAAAATGCGACGATAGCTCCAAATGCGTTCACTTTTATCCACTCCAAACATACAATCTGTAAATATGTAAATTGTGTAATGATATAACTACTTTTTTGTAAATATATCACAAAAAACATAAATACTGTGTAAAAAATTCGAAAAAATACATACACATGTATTGTCAGACGTACACGCTTATAGTATTTTTGTAATAGTCTTTTTGAAGGGGTGACATATGTATTGTCAAGTGTAACAGGTCGTTTTTTACTTATTTCCATCGGAACAGGTATTGTCATGGGACTCGCTTTTCCGATCGTTGCTAGTTTTTTTACAGTATATAAACATCCATCATACGCCACATACTTTACACTTCTTTGCGTCGGAGCAGGTATCATCGTTGGACTCATTAGTTTTTTTGTCGGAAAGGTGACGTTAATTCGCGCAATGAAAGAAATGAACAAACAGTTTGAAACGATTGTACAGCGTGGAGATTTAACTGCTCGACTCACATTAAAAAGCAACGATGAAGTTGGCCGTATCGTCGCAAACTTTAACAGTGTGTTGGATATGCTAGCAACGATGATTTGGCGCATTCAGCACGAGGCTCACGAACTTGATAGAATCGTTTCCACCGTCTATAGTGATATTCGTCATTTAAGTGGTCATCTTGCACATATTTCATCGTCCACGAAAAACGTGTCTGGAAACGTCGAAGAAACTGCAGCGTTTGCTGAGCAAATGTCTGCAACATCAAAAGAAATCGAACACGCTGTTCAGCGAATGATTCATAAAATGAAAGAAGGCGAACAAAATGCCTCATCCATTCGCCAACAAGCGATCCATACAGATCACATCGTCACGTCATCATCAGAAAAAGCAAGTGAACTGTTAGCAGAAACGAAAAGAAAGCTAGAGAAAGCGATTGAGGCTTCACAAGTCATCACAGATATTGAACTATTTACAAATACAATTATGAATATCGCAAAACAAACAAATTTATTAGCACTCAACGCCTCTATTGAAGCTTCGCGCGTTGGAGAGCAAGGAAAAGGATTTGCAGTCGTTGCCGAGGAAATTCGTAAACTAGCTGAACAATCACAACAAGCAGTTGAAAATATTCAACACGTTGCCAAACAGTTAACATCCGCTGTAGAACAGCTGTCAACGAGCGCTTCAGCTACAATATCATACATCTCGACAGATGTTCAACGCGATTATGAACAAATGAAAACAGTGACAAAACAATATGAACAAACAGCTTCGTTTATTGAAGAGGTTGTTGCCCAATTTAGCCAAACAGCTACCGAATTAAATCGCGCTTTACATGAAATGATTACTTCCATTCATGAAGTATCTACAGCGACAGCAAACAGCGCCCAAGAAGTAAATGAATTATCTAGCCGATTAATTGAAACAAATGAAATTGTCGAGCAAATCGCAACATCCGCTTCAAAATCAGAACATATTTCAAACGAAATGAAACGAGCGATCCGACAGTTTTCAACGTAAAAAGGTGCCCTGTTCGGACACCTTTTTCTTATGATGAAATGGTACGTTTAAACGTATCAAATTGCTCTGTCACACGCTTTTCCGGTGTAGCTGTGAATAAGCTGACGATAATCACGGCAATGAAGCTAGCAATAAAGCCCGGCACCATTTCGTACATGACGCTTGCATATGAAGAGTTCGCCCAGACGATGACTGTCGTTGCTCCTGCAATCATTCCCGCAAGCGCCCCCCATTTTGTCATACGGCGCCAGTACAAACTTAATATAATCACAGGACCGAATGAAGCTCCAAATCCTGCCCATGCATAACCAACAAGATTTAAAATTGTATTATTTTGCTCGTACGCTAGCAACAAAGCAACAATCGATACAAGCAGGACGGATAAGCGACCGACAAATACAAGCTCTTTATCAGACGCTGAGCGACGGAATAAAATTTTATATAAATCTTCCGTTAGTGAACTAGATGTCACTAGCAATTGAGATGAAATTGTACTCATAATTGCCGCTAAAATCGCTGCAAGTAAAAATCCTGTAATCAGCGGATGGAATAAAATTTCCCCGAGTTTAATAAATACTGTTTCTGGGTCTTCTAACGTCATGCCTGCTTGTTTAAAGTAAGCGATTCCAAAAAGACCTGTTAACATCGCACCGACAGACGAAAAGATCATCCAGCCCATTCCGATGCGGCGCGCTTGTTTCATTTCTTTCACCGAGGAGATCGCCATAAAACGAACAATAATGTGCGGCTGTCCGAAATAACCGAGCCCCCAAGCAAATAAAGAAATGATGCCGACAACGCTTGTCCCTTTAAATAAATCGAGCAAATTCGGATCGATGTCGCGAATCGTTGTCGTCGTTTCCGCTAAGCCACCAATGTGCATTAGCGTTACAACAGGTACGAGAATAAGCGCAATAAACATAATGAGTCCTTGCACAAAGTCCGTCCAACTGACCGCTAAAAATCCCCCGAATAATGTGTACGCAACAACAACACCAGCGACAATCCATAATCCTGTATGATAATCTGTACCAAATGAATTTTTAAACATGACCCCACCAGAAACGAGACCTGAAGAAACGTAAAACGTAAAGAAAATCATAATGACGAATCCAGACACGAGACGCAACAACTTCGATGTATCACCGAAACGGTTTTCTAAAAACGACGGAATCGTAATCGAATCGTTCGCTACTTCTGTATATACTCGTAAACGTGGAGCAACGTATAACCAGTTCGCGTACGCTCCCAGAGCTAATCCGATGACAATCCATGAAGCGCTTACCCCTTGTGCATACATCGCTCCCGGCAATCCGAGCAACAACCAACCGCTCATATCCGATGCTCCCGCACTTAACGCGGTGACGGCTGGACCGAGCGTTCGTCCGCCTAACATATAATCAGACAAGTTCGATGTCCGTTTATATGCCCAATATCCGATGAATAACATCCCTACCATATACAAAACGACAGATGTAATAACCAAAACAATCTCCCCTTCCTTTGTTGTCTATAAAAACCCCTTTGTACGTATCATTATACTAAAATATGTTCACAATTTGTACAAAAAATTATTTTCCAAAAAAACCTTTTAATGCGAATGCGACGTTTTGTGGACGTTCTGCTAATCGGCGCATGAAATAGCCAAACCAATCATTTCCGAACGGAACATATACGCGCATTGTATAGCCTTCTTTTGCAAGCTGTTGTTGCATATCTGTCCGAAAGCCATATAACATTTGAAACTCAAATTGGTTGCGTGGAATATTATTTTCTTTAGCAAACTTTTTTACTTTTTCAATAATATGATGATCGTGTGTGGCAATCGCTGTATAACTTCCGCTCAATAAGTGAAGACGAATGATATTCATGTAGTTTTCATCAATTTGTTGTTTCTCTTGAAACGCCACTTCTGGCGGCTCTTTATACGCTCCTTTCACTAAACGAAGCGATACACCTTTTAAATCTTTTACATCTTGTTCCGCGCGATATAAATATGCTTGAATGACAGTTCCGACGTTGTCGTACGTGCGGCGTAGTTCGTGTAATACATCGAGCGTCGCTTGGCAATGCGCTGAATCTTCCATATCGATGCGCACGAAATTGTTGTACCGTTTCGCCGTTTCAACAATTTGACGCATATTGTTTAAGCAAAAATCAAAGTCAATATCAAGCCCAAGCTGTGTCAATTTGACAGACAAGTTGCTTTGAACTCCTGCGCGATGAATAGCTTCTAACGTACGGATGTTATATTTTGTCGCTTCAATGGCTTCTTCGCGACTTGAAACGAACTCTCCTAAATGATCGAGCGTACAAACGAGCCCTTTTTCATTTAGTTCACGCACTTTTTTGATAGCGCTTTCAATCGTTTCCCCCGCAACGACTTGGGACGCTCCAAAACGGAGCCCCCATTTTTTCGCTGCTTGATTTAACATTTTACTTTGTGACGCATACAAAAAGATGTTTTTCGATAGTTGTGCAAGCATGGCCATTCCCCCTTTTAAAACATTTCACTGACTGTTTTTGCTTGCATATGAAGCAATAAATAGTCTGGACCACCTGCTTTAGAATCTGTTCCTGACATGTTGAACCCACCAAATGGATGGTACCCAACAATTGCTCCTGTGCAGCCGCGATTGAAGTATAAGTTTCCAACATGAAACTCCTCGCGCGCTTTTTCTAAATGAGCACGATTGTTTGAAATGACCGCCCCTGTTAATCCGTAATCTGTATTATTCGCCACTTCAAGCGCTTCATCAAACGTACGCACTTTCGTAAACGCAACGACTGGACCGAAAATTTCTTCTTGCATGATGCGCGCAGTTGGTGCGACGTCAGCAAAAATGGTTGGCTGAATAAAAAATCCTGTCGCGTCGTCACCTTCTCCACCTGTTACGAGTTTCCCCTCTTGTTTTCCAATTTCAATGTAGTTCATAATTTTATTGTACGACGCTTGATCGATGACAGGTCCCATGAATGTACTTTGCTCTTCAGGGTCGCCTACTTTTAATTGTTTCGTTAACGTAACGACACGGTGAAGCACTTCGTCATATACATTTTCTAACACGATGGCACGCGAGCATGCCGAACATTTTTGTCCTGAAAAACCGAATGCGGAAGCAACGATCGATTGCGCTGCTAATTCAAGATCCGCATCTTCATCAACGATGATCGCATCTTTTCCTCCCATTTCTGCGATGACTCGTTTCAACCATTTTTGTCCTGGTTGAACGATCGCTGCCCGTTCATAAATGCGACAGCCAACAGCACGCGATCCAGTAAACGAAATAAAGCGCGTTTTTGGATGTTCAACAATATATTCTCCAACTTCTGCTTCGCCGCCTGGTAAATAGTTTAATACACCTGCAGGAAGACCTGCTTCTTCCATTAGCTCGACAAATTTCGCAGCAACAATTGGTGCGCGATCAGATGGTCGCAAAATGACCGTGTTTCCTGTCACAATGGCAGCCACCGTCGTTCCTGCCATAATCGCAAGCGGGAAGTTAAACGGAGAAATGATAAGTCCGACACCGAGCGGAACATAAAAGAAGCGATTTGCCTCTCCCGGACGGCTTAATACCGGAACACCTTCCGCAAGCTTCATCATTTGTCGGCCATAATACTCTAAAAAGTCAATTGCTTCCGCTGTGTCAGCATCTGCCTCTTTCCACGGTTTGCCGACTTCTTTTACGAGCCATGCCGAAAATTCATGTTTTCTTCTTCTTAACATTGCGGCTGCACGAAACAATACGTCCGCACGCGCTTGAGGTGATACGCGCTTCCACGTCTCAAATGCGGAAAGCGCCGCTTGCATCGCTTCATCAGCAAGCGCTTTTGTCGCCTTTGAGACGACACCAACGACTTGTTGTTTATTCGCCGGATTGATCGACACGACTTTTTCTTCCGTGACGATTCGTTTTCCTCCGATAATCAGTGGATATTCTTTTCCAAGCTGCCCTTCAACATGCGCAAGTGCTTGACGAAAAGCATCCGTTTCTTGTTGGCATGCAAAGTTTGTAAATGGTTCATGTTTGTACTCTACAGTCACATGCATCGATCCTTTCACGATTTTGTCACATATTCTACGATTCATTATAATTTATACTTTCTGAAAATTGTTTGTCGTCAATATATAATCATTTCTGCTTATTTTTGTTGCTCATCCACAATACTTTCCTTATATTTGTATAAAAGGAGATCGATATATAACATCATTCGTTGTTCAAAATCGTGCAGCGGAAGAGTCGTGATCGACTGCATGCGCTTTAGTCGATAATGTAACGTATTCGGATGAATGTATAAACTTTCAGCTGTTTGTTTCATATTGCAGTCGTGCTGAATGTATGCACGAAGCGTATGTAAAAAATCGGTTCTATGTTGTTCATCGTGCTTTTTTAGTTTCATAATCGCTTCGTTTTTATAACTACGCTGTTTATACTGTTCGTATATGAATGGAACGATGCGATAAATACCTAAATCGCCATAAGCATGCGGTAAAGGCTCATCCATGTGCCTTTTCAAATGAATGACTTCCATCGCCTCTTTATAACTGTCGCGCAGTTTTTGCAGCCCGTTATATTCATTGCCAATACCAACGAGTACATCGTCATCCATTCGGCAATGAAAATCTTGTTGCAATTTTGTGATCATCATGTTCACTACATCGATCGGGCGTTGCGTCGGTGTTTCCCCAACAATAAGCAAAAACGGATGATCGTGATGAATAAAAAAGATTGGGGCATGTGTTGCTTTTGTTATCCATGTCATATATTTTCGGATGTCATCTTTTCTACTGTCGTTTTCAACATAAAAAACAACAACAGCAAATCGTGAAGGAAACGTTGCCCCAAGCAACTGTAGTTCCATTTGAACGTCTCGTTCGCTCATATCACGGTATTGAATAAAGCGAAGAAAAAGGTCATGAACTTCTTCTTGACGCTTGTATCTCTTTACCATTTGCTCATGTAACATTTGAGCGGCCTCTTTTGCTACTTCTTCGATGCGTCTCCGTTGCTCGTCTGTTAAATCGTGAAACGCGGCTTGTACCCAAAGATAGCCATATACTTTCCCAGCATGTTTTAAGCAAACGACAGCGCGTGCGCCAAGATCAATCTCATGAAGTGGAGGAATGCCAACGACTCCGTTTGCTTGTTCAATTTTTTGCATCCACCCATGTTCATGCAAATAATGAAAAACGTGAGCGGATGCTCGTTTGCTTAAAATGGTGCGCATGCGCACTTCATCCGTTTCATCGTGATGGCCGCTATATGCAAGCAATTCAAAATCGCGCGATTCAATCGTTACGGGACGTTGCAGTTCAAAAAATAATTGATCAACTAATTTATGCAATAAAATCCCCTCCTTGTTCTTATTATGCGTGATCAAAAGCGTGAAAAAAAGACTTCGGGCTGTCCCGAAGTCTTTTTCCAATTAACGTTTTCCTTTTACGTACGGCGTACCGAGCGCTTTTGGCGCATCTGCACGTCCGATAAATCCAGTTAACGCTAAAATGGTTAAAGCATATGGCAAAATGAGCAAGTAAACGGTTGGTACGTTTTTCAAAAACGGAATCGCCTGTCCAACGATGCTTAAACTTTGCGCAAATCCGAAGAAAAGCGCTGCTCCCATCGCACCAAGCGGATGCCATTTTCCGAAAATCATCGCCGCAAGCGCCATAAACCCTTGTCCAGAAATTGTCGCATGGCTAAAATCACGCGAAATGATCGTTGCATAAATCGAACCGCCAATTCCTGCGAGCGCACCACTTAACATGACTGCGATGTACCGCATTTTTGCAACGTTAATTCCCATCGTATCCGCCGCCATCGGATGTTCCCCAACAGCACGAAGACGAAGCCCAAACGGTGTTTTGTAAATGACGTACCATACGACAAACGCTAATACAATCGCTAAGTAAGATGGTACATATCCGTTCGAAAATAAAATTGGACCGAGAACAGGAATTTTGCTTAAAATTGGAATGTCGATTTTATCAAAACCAACTTGCACTTGGTCTGTTTGACCTTTTCCATACCACATTTTCACAAGAAACAACGATAATCCTAACGCTAAAAAGTTGATCGCCACCCCGCTAACGACTTGGTCCGCGCGAAGTGAAATAGCCGCAACCGCATGCATAAGCGAGAAAATCGAAGCGACAACCATCGCGACAACCATCGCGAGCCATGGTGTGAATTCACCAAATTGATCGGCAAACGTTAAGTTAAACACGACACCGGTAAATGCACCGATGACCATCAATCCTTCTAATCCGATATTGACAACGCCTGAACGTTCACTAAATACGCCACCAAGCGCCGTAAAAATAAGAGGTGCCGCAAAGAAAATCGCGGAAGGAATAATAATTTCAAGAATGTGTAACATTTATTTTCCCTCCTTTTTGAAGCGCGTAAGCACGAGACGAATTAAGTAGCTTGAAGCAACGAAGAAAATAATCAACGCAATGACGATGTCAACAAGTTCTGTTGGCACGTCGGCTGCTGATGGCATTTCAAGCGCTCCAACTTTTAACGCTCCAAATAAGATCGCTGCTAAAATAATTCCGAATGCGTTATTTCCACCAAGGAGGGCAACCGCAATTCCATCGAATCCGACTCCGGTAAATCCAGCTTTGACAGAGACGTTTTCAAACGTTCCTAGCCCTTCCATCGCACCTGCAATACCTGCAAATGCTCCTGAAATGACCATCGCTAATATAATATTGCGGTTGACATTCATCCCTGCATAATGAGACGCATGTTGGTTAAAACCGACGGCACGAAGTTCATACCCTGTCGTCGTTTTTTCAAGCAAGAACCACATGACAACAGCCGCAATTAACGAAATAATAATACCGTAATGAAGCGTGGAGTAATCAGTTAAAGACTGTAAAAACTCTGAACGTAACGATGCTGATGGATGAATCTTTTCCGATTTAAAACCTTGATCGGATAAAACAGAACGAATGACCGCATTCGATACGTATAGCGCAATATAGTTCATCATAATCGTCACAATGACTTCATGGACGCGGAAACGTGCTTTTAAAAAGCCAGGAATAAATCCCCAAAGCGCACCTGCAAGCGCTGCCGCAACAATTGCTAACGGCAAATGAATGACCTTTGGAAGTTCAAAGGAAACGCCGACCCAAACGGCTGCAAGCCAACCAACGATGAGTTGCCCTTCTACCCCAATGTTAAATAACCCTGTACGAAACGCAAAGGCAACCGCTAACCCCGCTAAAATATATGGTGTCACTTGACGAATCGTTTCCCCAATATAATATCGATCACCGAAAGCCCCATACAATAAAGCAGAATATCCGGCAATTGGGTCATAACCGCTCACGATCATGACAATGGCGCCTGCAATAATTCCAAGAATAACTGCAAAAACAGGGACGAGAATGTTCGTTAAACGATTTTCACTCATGATGATACACCTGCTTCCTTCCTTTTGCTTCCTGCCATCAACAAGCCAAGCTCTTGTTCTGTCGTTTCTTTCGGATCGACAATGGCTACAATTTTTCCTTCATAAATAACGGCAATGCGATCGCTGACGTTCATAATTTCATCTAATTCGAATGAAACGAGCAATACCGCTTTTCCTTTATCGCGCTGTTCAATGAGACGTTTATGAATGAATTCGATCGCTCCAACGTCAAGTCCGCGTGTCGGTTGCGCAGCAATGAGTAAATCTGGGTCGCGGTCTACCTCGCGTCCGATAATCGCTTTTTGTTGGTTGCCCCCAGATAAAGCCCGCGCTTTCGTATATTCGTCTGGCGTACGAACGTCAAATTCTTGAATAAGCTGACGTGCTTTATCGTAAATCGCTTTAAAGTTTAAAATGCCGCGTTTTGAGTACGGCTCTTTATAATACGTTTGGAGCACCATGTTTTCCCCAATTGGGAAGTCTAGCACAAGACCATGTTTATGTCGGTCTTGTGGGATATGGCCTACACCCGTTTCTGTAATTTGTCTAGGTGTTAAATTGCGAATCTCTTTTCCATTTAAACGAATGGAACCTGATTCTGACTTCATTAAACCGGTAATCGCTTCAATTAACTCCGTCTGTCCGTTTCCGTCTACCCCTGCGATTCCGACAATTTCTCCAGCATGAACAGTTAAATGTAAATGGTCGACTGCCGTAATGCCACGTGAGTCTTTCACGACTAAATCTTCAATTTCAAGGACAGGTTTCCCGACTTTCGGAGGTTGTTTTTCTGTTTTGAAATGCACTTCACGTCCAACCATGAGTGCAGCGAGTTCGTTCGGATTTGTTTCCGATACGTTTAATGTGCCGATGCCTTTCCCGCGTCGAATGACGGTCACGCGATCGCACACTTCCATAATTTCTTTTAATTTGTGCGTAATTAAAATAATCGATTTTCCTTCACGTACAAGCGCTTTCATAATTTGGATAAGTTCTTGAATTTCTTGTGGCGTTAACACTGCTGTTGGTTCGTCAAAAATTAAAATATCTGCCCCACGATATAACGTTTTTAAAATTTCTACACGTTGCTGCATCCCGACAGAAATATCTGCAATTTTCGCTTTCGGATCAACAGCCAAACCGTAACGTTCGGACAGTTCGCGCACTTCCTTTTCTGCGCGCTCAATATCGATTTGCCCACCTTTTTTCGGTTCGCTTCCTAAAATGATGTTTTCCGTTACTGTAAATGTATCAACGAGCATAAAGTGTTGATGCACCATTCCGATCCCTAAGTCGTTGGCGACGTTCGGATTGGCGATATTTACTTTTTTCCCTTTGACACGAATTTCCCCGCCGTCCGGCTGATATAAACCGAATAGTACGTTCATTAACGTCGACTTTCCCGCGCCGTTTTCACCTAATAGCGCATGAATTTCCCCTTTTTTCAGTTGCAACGTAATGTTATCGTTTGCCACAAAATTCCCAAAAACTTTGCGGATATTTAGCATCTCAATTACGTATTCCAAACGTGATCCACTCCTTATGTGAGCTTGTTAAAATCACTAAATGAAAAGCTGCAACATGTTGCAACCCTTCATTTAGTGGTTCTCCGAAGAAACGCATTCTTCGGAGAACAGTTATTTGCTTACTTCAACTCAGCGCGAGTTGTAGGTACTTTCACTTCGCCGTTAATAATTTTTTGTTTCCACTCATCCACTTTTTTCAATACGTCTTCAGGAACGTTGTTTTTCGTTGTTGGCGCAATGCCTACACCATCTTCTTTTAAGCCGTACTCTACAGCTTGACCACCAGGGAAGTTGCCGTTTTTCGTTTTTGTTGCTAAGTCGTATACTGCAACGTCAACACGTTTTACCATTGATGTTAATGTTACGCTTTTATCTGTTCCAGGCACTTTTCCTTCTTCGTATTGGTCGCGGTCAACACCGATAACCCAAATTTCTTTGTTCGGATCTTGTTTTTTCAAGTCAATTGCTTCAGAAAATACACCGTTTCCTGTCGCCCCAGCTGCGTGATAAATGATGTCAATGCCAGAAGCGTACATGCTTGAAGCAATTGCTTTTCCTTTATCGGCTTTATCAAACGCACCTGCATATTGCACTTCCACTGTCGCATTTGGGTTTACCGCTTTTACACCTGCGATGAAGCCGCTTTCGAATTTTTCAATTAACGGAATTTCCATACCGCCAACGAAACCGATTTTATTCGTTTTTGTCATTAAACCAGCGACAACACCGACAAGGAATGATCCTTCATGCTCCTTAAATGTAATGCTTGCGACATTCGGTTTTTCAACAACGCTGTCGACGATCGCAAATTTATTGTCTGGTTTTTGTTCTGCAATTTCTGTGATGGCATCTGTCATTAAAAAGCCGATACCGTAAATGAGGTCGAAGTCGTTACGTACAAGTTTATTTAAGTTTGTTGCATAATCTGCATCGCTTTGTGACTGTAAATAGTCATAGCCACCTTTTCCTTTTTTCAATCCGTTTTCTTCACCAAATTTTTGCAACCCTTCCCATGCTGATTGGTTGAACGACTTATCATCAATTCCACCAACGTCTGTCACCATCGCTACGCTAAACTCAGACGCTTTTCCTTCTTCCGTTTTCGTTTCTTCTTTCGCTTGACCGCAGCCGCCAAGAAGCATGCCGGCAGTTAGTAATAAAGACATGGATAGTCCAAAACGCTTTTTCTTCATCAATCATTACCCCCTCAAATGAAATATGGATTAGTAAAAAGTGAAATGCAAAATAACCTTCTCCCTCCAACGTCACCTCCTTAATAGGATAAGTATGTTTATAAGCTACACGCGTTTTCTTAACACGTGGAAACTAAACTTATCTGATTTGAAGTAGTCGATTGAGTATAAAATCGGTTCGTCATTTTCGTCAAAATGCATTTGCTTTAAAACTAAAAGCGCTGTTTCCGGCTCGCATTGTAAAATCGGTGACACTTTTTCGTGATAGCCGAGCGGCTCAATGTGTGTAACCGCATACGCGATATACCGATTCGCTTCATTATGTAATATTTCTAATAACGACTCATTTTCATAAGCAATTCCTTTAGGTAAATATTTACAAGGAACTTTATCAATACAATATACGACCGGTTCGTTATTTGCTGTTCGCACCCGCTCAACAACAAGTAAATCTTCCTCTTTATGACATTGAAAGCGCTTTATATCATCTTCAGTCGGTTTTTGAATAGAAGAAGATAAAAAAATCGTTCCCGGTTTACGCCCGGCTTGGCGAATCATCTCCGTCACGCTACTTAGTTGTTCAATACCTGAGGTAAACATTGGGCGGGAGCTAACGAACGTCCCGACACCGTGGCGGCGGATGATGACATTTTCTTCTTCTAATACGCGTAATGCTTCACGCAATGTCGCTCGGCTCACTCCTAATTGTTTTGCCAATTCAAATTCAGAAGGGAGTTTTTCCTTTTCCTTATATACCCCTTTTTCAATATCTTTTTTAATACGATCAATGACTTGTAAATATAAGTGTCGATGATCAGATTTAACAGACATTCACCATCCCCCACCTTAGATATCAGACATCTGATGTTAGACAAATTTCTTACTAATAATATAACATTTTTTCACCTATAAATAAATAGCGAATAAAAAAAATGTCGAAAAAAGTCGTATGAAATCATATGTAAGCGATTTTAATAATATATCATTATTATGCCCCATTTATACAAAAAAAGAGGCTTACTTTTAGCCTCTTTCATGACGTTTTTACTTGATCGTTTGACGATACAAGCACCGCGCGCGGTTTACTTCCTTCATAAGGTCCAACAATGCCGCGAGCTTCCATCGCATCAATTAAACGTGCTGCCCGGTTATAACCGATACGAAATCGTCGCTGCAACATCGAAACAGATGCACTTTGCATATCAATGACGAGCTGAACCGCTTCATCAAACAACTCATCATCAAACGCTTCTGTCGGTTCATCATCTTGCGCCATCATCGCCTCTTCGTATTGCGCTTGTTGTTGCGAAATGACATATTGTACGACCGCTTCTACTTCTTGATCGGACACAAAAGCCCCTTGAACACGAACAGGTTTAGACGCACCGACAGGTAAAAAGAGCATGTCACCTCGCCCAAGCAATTTTTCAGCTCCACCCATGTCTAAAATCGTTCGGGAGTCCGTTTGTGATGATACACTAAATGCGATGCGAGACGGAATATTTGCTTTAATGACGCCTGTAATGACATCAACAGATGGACGCTGCGTGGCGATAATTAAATGAATGCCTGCTGCGCGCGCCATTTGAGCAAGACGAGTGATGGAATCTTCTACATCGCTTGAAGCAACCATCATTAAATCGGCTAGTTCGTCAACGATGACGACAATGTAAGGTAAAAGCGGTTGCTTGACTTCTGCTGTTTCATTATGACGCTCGATATATTCGTTATATCCTTCAATATTGCGCGTGCCCGTATGCGAAAAGAGCTCATATCGCCGCTCCATTTCGCTCACGACTTTTTTTAACGCTTGAGACGCTTTTTTCGGATCGGTTACGACCGGAGAAAGCAAATGCGGAATACCGTTATATACACTTAACTCAACCATTTTCGGATCAATCATCATCATTTTCACTTCATGCGGTTTCGTACGCATAAGCAAACTAACGATAATGGCGTTAATACATACGCTTTTCCCGCTTCCCGTCGCACCAGCAACAAGCAAATGAGGCATTTTATTTAGTTCAGCAAGCACCGCTTGTCCCGATATGTCACGTCCAAGCCCAATTAACAGTTTCGCCTCTCGTTTATCGGCTTCTTTCGCCTCTAATACTTCGCGTAAAGAAACCATTGCAATTTCTTCATTCGGCACTTCAATACCGATCGCTGACTTCCCGGGAATCGGTGCTTCAATGCGAATGTCTTTTGCCGCTAGGGCAAGCGCTAAATCATCGCTTAAACTAACGATTTTACTTACTTTTACACCGACATCTGGATATACTTCATATCTTGTGACAGCTGGACCGATATGCACTTTTGTTACCTTTGCCTTTACACCGAAGCTTTGGAACGTTTTCTCTAGCTTGCGGGCATTTTCATAAATACTTTCTTTTTCCCGCGATTGATCAACCGCCCTTGGAGGAGAAAGTAAATCAATGGGCGGCAACGCGTAATCTGTTTCATGTGTTTGCGTAAATACGATCGGCTTTTCTTCTTCCGCTCCTTCATTGAAGTTAGAAATGACAGGACCTTCCACGACGATCGTTTCGTCCTCCTCTTCCTCTTTCTCTTTTTCCTCCAGCGCTGTCACTACTTCAATATGTGGCTGCTGTTGCTTTTCTTTTTTCGGACGATTGAAAAATGAACGAACATCGGTGATTACCGCTTTCGTTTGCGTCCGCATAAATGAAACAAACCATTCAATTCCTTTTCCTGCTGTATCACGCAACGTTTTTCCTGTTAAAAGCAACACGCCAAGTATCATCAACAGCGAAGCAATCCATTTTGTTCCTAATTGATCAAATAAATAATAGCTAATTGTGTACAATAAAGCGCCAAGCATACCTCCGCCTAAATCAGAAAAAGTACCATTTTCCCCGCGCACATTTTTCCAAAATAACTCCCACGTCGTTTGAATAATGCTCGGGTTCACCAATTTTCCATTTCTCGATAAAATATGAAATAGCGCTTCGTGACTAAACAACAATAACGAAAGAATGATCAAGTACAATCCAACGAGAACGCGTTGAAAAAACGGAGGCCATGCCCTTTTCCAAATCACGTATAGCGATACAACAAGCGCCCCTAATAGTGCAATGATATACCACTCTCCCATAAAAAAGCGGGTGGCAAAAACGAGTGAACGTCCGACAGCTCCGACGTTTGCCATCGCAATGACTGTGCATGCTAGCATCGTCAATCCGATGAATTCAAAACGCAATGTTTTTTTCCATTGATCTTGTTTGTTTGTGCGACGCTTATTTTTCTTTCCCATTTCGCCCACTCCAACATATAAGGTGAAAAAGCAGCCAACAGTGAAGCGTGGCTGCTTGTTCTTATTATACCATAAATTGTAGTGATGTCGCATAAAGTTTTGTGCCTGGTTCATACGTTAAATAATGTTGCGGATCGCTGCTTAACACCCGCACAATTTCATACTCATTTGTTTCTGTTTGTTGCACAAGTAAAGACACCCCGTTATATTGGACCGCCCGTTGTTTTTTATACTCAGCCTCATTCGTTTGAAAAACGATAAATTCTGGAACGATCGTATGTAAAATCATTGTAACATCGCCCCTTGTTGCTTAGAATGATCAATGAATTCGCGCAATTTGCGCATCGCTTGCGATAGCCCTCCGACCTCGTCAATTAAACCGTACTTTACCGCATCTGTTCCCACCACATTCGTTCCGATATCGCGTGTTAAATTTCCCTTAGAAAACATGAGCTCTTTAAATTTTTCTTCACTAATGTTTGAATGTTTCACGACAAAATTGATGACGCGCTCTTGCATTTTATCTAAATACTCAAACGTTTGCGGGACGCCGATGACAAGACCCGTCAAACGAATCGGATGAATCGTCATCGTCGCCGTTTCTGCAATAAACGAATAGTCGCACGAAACCGCAATCGGCACACCAATCGAATGTCCTCCACCAAGCACAATCGAAACGGTCGGCTTAGACATCGATGCTAACATTTCTGCAATGGCTAGCCCGGCCTCAACATCTCCCCCAACTGTATTCAATACGACAAGCAATCCTTCAATATTCGGATTTTGTTCGATTGCTACAATTTGCGGAATAATGTGTTCATATTTTGTCGTTTTGTTTTGCGGTGGTAATTGAATATGTCCTTCAATTTGTCCAACAATCGTTAAACAATGGATCGTTGAATCGGAAGAAAGCTGTGGGACATTTGTTTGACCGAGCTGAACAATATTTTCAGTCGGAGATGGTTTTGTTTCCTCTTGAGGTACATCTCGTTCTTCCATCATAATCCCCTTTCTGTTACATGATGTCGTTAGTATACGTGAACATCGTCTTGTTCATACAAAAAACACCTGCGAAATGCAGGTGTTTTCTTGACTTTGAGCATGTTGTTTTACACTTCCATAATAATTGGTAAAATCATCGGTTTTCGTTTTGTTTTCTCAAATAAATATTGGCTCAATGCATCGCGAATGTTTGTCTTTAATGAAGACCATTCAACAACATAATCTTCCATACTTTTTTCGACAATTTCTTTTACAATTTTAACAGATTCTTCTAAAAGTATTTCTGATTCACGTACGTATACAAAACCGCGGGAAATCATTTCTGGACCGGCAACGATGCGCTTATCTTGTTTACTTAATGTAACAACAACAATCATAATTCCGTCTTGTGAAAGTAAGCGGCGATCACGCAACACGATATTTCCTACATCGCCAACACCTAATCCATCAATTAAAATTTGACCGCTCGGCACTTTTCCACCAAAACGGGCGTGACCGTTACGAAACTCGATCACTTCCCCTTTTTCAATTAGGAAGATCGCATCTTGGCGAATGCCGACAGCTTGAGCAATTTTCCCGTGCGCCTTTTGCATGCGAAACTCTCCGTGTACCGGAATAAAATATTTCGGCTTCATGAAATTAATCATTAACTTTAATTCTTCTTGGTATCCGTGTCCAGACACATGCACTTGACGTTGACCGTACACAACATTCGCTCCTGCACGGTATAAGGCATCAATCGTTCGAGCAATAAACAATTCATGTCCCGGCATTGGAGAAGAAGCGACGATAACCGTGTCTCCTTCTTTAATATTGATGTATTTGTGCGCCTGTTTCGCCATTCGTGCGAGTGCCGCCATCGGCTCGCCTTGGTTTCCTGTCGTTAAAATGACTAAATCGCGATCATTGTAGCGACCTACTTCGTTCATCGGAATGATCATATTTTCATCAAACTTCAAATACCCTAGACGCACAGCAATATCAATTACCTTATGCATATGCCGGCTCATAATAACGACTTTTCGTCTATGATCGCGTGCAGCATTTAACACTTGTTGAATGCGCGTAATGTTTGATGCAAAACAAGCAACGATAATGCGTCCATCTGCATTGTAAATCACATCGGAAATTTCTTGTCCGACAACCGCTTCAGAACCCGTATATCCCGGTTTTTCCGCATTCGTGCTATCGGATAGTAAACAAAGCACACCTTGCGCTCCGATTTGTGCCATTTTACCGAAATCAGTACGACATATGCCAACAGGCGTTTGATCAAATTTAAAATCGCTCGTATATACAATGGCACCTTGTGACGTATGAATGCTTACACCAAGGCAATCTGGAATGCTATGGTTTGTTTGAAAAAACGATACGACAGCCTTATCAAATACAATTTCACTATCAGCGTTTATTTCGATGCGCTTTGCTTTCGATGTAATCCCTTGCTCTTTTAATTTTTCTTCCACGAGCGCAAGCGTCAATTTTGCTCCGTACACAGGTACAGTAATTTTTCGTAACACGTACGCAATTGCTCCAATATGATCATCATGGCCGTGCGTTAAAAAAATGCCGCGAATGCGCTCTTGTTGCTCCACTAAATACGTAATATCAGGAATGACCATATCAATGCCGAACATTTCGTCCTCTGGAAACATTAGTCCTGCATCTAAAACAAAAATGTCTTCATCCACCTCGACGACATACATATTTTTTCCTACCTCTCCCACGCCGCCGAGGGAAAATACACGAATTTTCTCTGCTTGTTTCATCTTCAAAGCCTCCTACAGTCAAACAAACTCACCCGCTCAAAGTCACTTACATCCATTATAACTGATTCAACAATAAAAAAGAAAGGGATGAATTCCCTTTCTTTTAACCTTGTAACACATGCATGAGCTGCAAACGTTCTTGCTCAGTTAGTGGCACAAGCGGAAGACGGACTGAACCGACATCTAACCCTTTCATTTGTAAAGCCGTTTTTACGGGAACAGGGCTTGGAGCAGCAAATAGCGCTTTCATGATCGGCAACAGCCGCTGATGTAGCGTTGCCGCTTCCTCATTGTCTCCGCGCATAAAGGCTTGAATCATTTCTTTCATTTCGTTTCCGATAATGTGCGAGGCGACGGAAACGACACCGCTTCCCCCAATAGCTAATACAGGAAGTGTCAATCCGTCATCTCCGCTATACAACATAAAATCGTCACGCGTTTTTGCGATGATTTCTGTCATCGCGTCTAAATTGCCGCTTGCGTCTTTCACAGCGACAACGTTTGGAATTTGCGAGAGGCGGACAATCGTTTCAACAGAAATATTCACAACCGCCCGTCCCGGAATGTTATACACCATCACAGGCAATGACGTGCTCTCTGCAATGGCTTTATAATGTTGATAAATTCCTTCTTGATTCGGCTTATTGTAATAAGGTGCAACGATCATGACCGCATCGACACCAATTTCTTCTGCCTTTTTCGTCAATTCAATCGATGCCCGTGTGTTATTGCTTCCTGTTCCAGCAATGACTGGCACACGTCCGTCAACAACTTCGACCACGTGGCGGAAAAGCGCCAATTTTTCCTCCGTCGTCAACGTCGGAGATTCTCCAGTCGTTCCAGCAACAACGAGTGAATCCGTGCCGTTTTCAATTAAATAATTCACTAATTGCGTCGTTTTCGCAAAATCGATGTTCCCTTTATTGTCAAATGGGGTAACCATTGCTGTGGCAATTTGACCAAATTGAACCACAATGTTTCACTCCTAACTAAAATCGTATTGTTTCTGCTCCGCAAGTTGAAATGCATCATGCAATGCATTGACCGCTTCTTTTAAATGTTCTTCCTTCACTAGCACCCAAATCGTTGTATGGCTATCAGCTGATTGCAAAATTTGAATGCCACGTTCCGATAATGCTGTAACAATTTTTGCTGTCACACCCGGAACACCTGCGATCCCTGCACCAACAGTCGACACTTTCGCGCAGCCGCGCGTGACGGTTGGCTCATAACCGAGCTTTTGTAACGTAGCAATCGCTCGATCCGCCATGTCGCTCGATACCGTATATACGACACCATTTGGGGAAATGTTAATGAAGTCGACACTAATTCCTTCATTCGCCATCGCTTTAAATACTTCCGCTTGTAAATCGTAATGTCCCTCTTTTGCTGGCACTTTAATTTGCGTAATATTTGAAACATGGGCAATTCCTGTCACTAATCGCTCTTTTACATCGCTTCCTTTTTTCGCAATCGATGTGACAAGCGTCCCTGGCGCATCGGAATACGTAGAGCGAATGCGAAGTGGGACTTTGGCTTGCATCGCAATCTCGACCGCACGAGGATGGATCACTTTCGCTCCTTGATACGCCATATTGCAAATTTCTGTATATGTGACGACATCAAGCGGTCGTGCGTTTTCTACAATGCGCGGGTCTGCAGTCATCACGCCTTCCACATCGGTAAAAATGTCGATCCATTCCGCACCGAGTGCGGCACCGAGCGCAGCCGCAGACGTGTCGCTTCCTCCGCGTCCAATCGTTGTCACATCCCCGTTTTCAGTGACGCCTTGAAAACCTGCGACAACGACAACATCGTGCTCTTTTAAGGCACGCAACAAACGCTCACAACGCATATCAATAATTTTCGCATTCGTATGGTCGTTGTTCGTACGAAAGCCTGCTTGCCCCCCGGTAAAGGCTGTCGCTTTTACCCCACACTTATTTAACATGTTTGTAAACACGACGCTTGAAATGATTTCGCCACACGCCATCAATAAATCTTTTTCACGGTTTGTCACATGCGCATTCGCCCCGTCAATGAGGCTAAGGAGCGTATCCGTCGCATACGGATCTCCTTTTCGCCCCATCGCTGAAACGACGACAACCACTTTATAACCGTCTTGAAGCGCTTTTTCAATATGTTTGCGCGCTAAATCTCGGCCGTGTTCATCACGAACGGACGTGCCGCCAAACTTTTGAACGATGATTTTCAACGTCAACACCTCGATGATGATTTTACGCTTTTACAAGCCCTAATTTTAAAAGACTTTCAGCGATTTGAACAGAGTTCCACGCCGCACCCTTTAACAAGTTATCAGAAACGATCCATAAATGGAACCCCGTGTCGCGATTTAAATCTTTACGAATACGACCGACAAATACGTCGTTTTGTCCCGTTGCATATAGCGGCATCGGATACAACTGTTCACTTGGGTCGTCTTGCAATACGACGCCAGGCGCTTCTTTTAATAATGCTTTCAACTCATCAACCGTTACGCCTTCTTGTTCAATTTCAATATACACAGATTCGGAATGTCCTGTCATGACCGGAATGCGCACGCACGTTGCTGCTACTTCTAATTCAGGCATATGCATAATTTTTTTCGTTTCATTAATCATTTTCATTTCTTCAAATGTAAATCCGTTATCTTGAAACTTATCAATTTGTGGAATGGCGTTAAATGCGATCGGATAATGTTTACGATCCGATTTAACCGGTAAAATTTCCGGTGTGACTTCCTGACCATTTAACATGTTCGCCGTTTGTGTTTTTAACTCTTCTACCGCTTGCGCCCCTGCTCCTGACACCGCTTGGTATGTTGAGACGATGACGCGCTTTAATCCAAACGCCTGGCGAATCGGTTCAAGCGCAACGACCATTTGAATGGTTGAGCAGTTTGGATTTGCGATAATTCCGTTATGCCAATGTAAATCTGCTTCATTCACTTCAGGGACAACGAGCGGCACGTTTTCGTCCATACGAAACGCGCTCGTATTATCAACAACAATCGCTCCACGTTTCACCGCTTCCGGAGCAAGCTGTTTAGATACTGCTCCTCCTGCGCTAAATAACGCGATATGCACACCTTCAAAGCTTTCTGGCTTTGCTGCTTGCACTTCAATTTCTTCACCTTTAAACATCACTTTTTTCCCAGCTGAACGCTCCGATGAAAGCAAAGATAGTTTAGCAATTGGGAAATTTCTTTTTTCTAACGTTTGAATCATTTGTTGTCCGACAGCTCCCGTTGCACCGACAACTGCCACATGCAATCCTTTTTGCTCCATTTCTCCTTCTCCTTCCAACTCATAGACAATTTTAATATCATTTATTTTAGCATATTCGTTCATAAAGGAGAGACGTTTTTTATAAATTTTCTTTCAACTGTTTATTTATGAACGGCGATATTCGACGATGACCGGTTGAATTTGCCGTCCTTCTAGCGCGGCTTCTACCGTATCAAGCAACAATGGCATATGAGCGACCATCGAATTTGGCTTTTTAAATGGGTCGTCTTGACCGAACGGAATAAAGTAAATATTTTTTGCTGCCATTAATCGCATTAAATTCACGCCATTTAAACCAAGCGCGTCGTTTGTCGAAATGCCGACAACAACCGGACGATGATTGCGCATCGTCGCTTTCGCTGCCATTAATACAGGGGAATCTGTCATCGCATTCGCTAATTTGCTCATTGAATTTCCTGTTAACGGTGCAATAACCATACAATCAAGCGGTAATTTCGGGCCTAACGGCTCCGCCTTTACAATTGTATCAATGACTTGATGGCCTGTCATCTCTTCAAGCTTTTTTACCCATTCTTCCCCCTTGCCGAACCGCGTATTTGTCGATTGCACCGTATACGAAACGATCGGTATGACATCTGCTCCTTTAGCAATTAATTTTTCAATTTCCGGGATGACCGCATCATATGTGCAATGTGAGCCTGTTAAACCGAAGCCAATGCGCTTTCCTTGTACGTTCATTTTTTATTCTCCTTTCGTTTTTTCAAATCTGCAGAAAGAAGTTGCGACAATACGTTCGCGACAATTTGCCCCGCCGTTTTTGGAGCGACAATGCCAGGAAGCCCTGGTGCTAGTAATGCTTGAATGCCTCGTTTTTCAGCATATCGAAAGTCGGTGCCACCCGGTTTTGACGCTAAATCAATAATGAGTGTGTGGGCAGGCATTTTTGCAATAACGCTGGCGGTCACAATGAGATGAGGAATCGTATTAATGCAAACATCAATATCTTTCACGTGTTGTTCTAAATCGTTTAAATGAAACGGTTCTAGCGCCATCTCTGCAATGCGCGCTAAGTGTTCGGATCGGCGAGCGCCTACTTTTACTCGGGCACCTAAAGCCGCAAACGTCCGCGCTACCGTCATGCCTACACGTCCTAACCCTAAAACAGCGATGCGCGATCCATGAATCGTCACATCTGTATGTTGAATGACCATCATGACCGTTCCCTCTGCCGTTGGAATCGAGTTATAAATCGCCACATCATCCCGTTCAAATAGTTGAACATGCTTTCTCCCAACCGACTTGATGACACGATCTAAATAGTCGTTTGTAATTCCTGAATAAACGGTGCAGTGCGCTGGTGTTTGGCGAAGCAACTCCTCTGTAAATGTCATTTTTTCATTTGAAAACACCGTTTGGATTTCACCGTCCATATTCGTTCCGTGGACAGGTAAAACAATGGCGTCTACATCATGGAAATCGACTTCATGAATTTTCATTTTTGTTACTCCAGCAAAGCCATGGTCTAATTGATCGAAGCCAACGAGTGACAATTTCGCGTCAAGTTCCATCAATTTCCGAATGACTTCAAGCTGCCGAGCGTCCCCACCGATGATCGCAACGTGCATTCCTGTCAGCATGAGTTCATTCACCCTCTTATACATCTAGTTTTTTGCCCATCGTTACTTTCACATCTTATGATGCCGGTTATAAAACGGTGAGCGTAAAATGAAAAAAGACACCCGCTTGAGGTGTCTAGTCATCAATATCAATTAAAATCATATCAGAGCCAATTTTTTTTACGCGGCTCCACGGTACACGTATATCTGTCCCTTCTTTCCGAAAACCAAACCATTTTGTTGTTGGAATAAGGAGCGCTTGAATTTGTCCTGTTCGCTCATTAATTTCTAAATCGGTCTGTCCTAAAATGCCGAGCCGCTCTGCCCTTTTCATATCGACAATTTCTTTCCCGCTCAGTTCACTTAGTCGCACATGTTGCCCCCCTTTCTTTATCATTGTAGAAAAAAAGGCATAAAAAAATGCCTGCAAGTTTATTGCTGCAGGCTTTTTGGCAATGTTCCTTCTGGACTGATAAGGGCAACGGAGAAGTCGTCTGTAAAAATCGTTTGCGCCATCCGATCCACGCTTTCCTTCGTCACGCGATCGATGCTTTCAATGATTTCATCAAGCGAGCGATGACGACCTAACAACAACTCATTTTTTCCGTTTCGGCTCATGCGGCTATTTGTGCTTTCTAAACTTAACATTAAGTTTCCTTTCATTTGTTCCTTGCTATTTTCTAGCTCTTTTTCAGTAATACCATCTTGTTTTAATTGTTCGATCGTTTGTTGAATCGTATCGAATAGAAGATCGAGCTGTTGGCTTCCTGTGCCTCCGTAAATCGTTACCATTCCTCCGTCGCGATATGCAGAATGGTAAGAGAAAATGGAATAAGCTAGTCCACGCTGCTCACGTACTTCTTGGAAAAGGCGACTGCTCATGCTTCCGCCTAAAATATTGTTTAAAATAATTAAGCTATACACGTCTTCATGACCAATTGGCAATCCGTTAAATCCGATACATACGTGCGCTTGCTCTGTATCTTTTTTGCGCGCCATTTTATTCGGATAAAACGTTGGCGCCGTATGGACGTCGTTACCTTTTTGTCTTGTAAATGATCCGAAATAATCCTCCACTTGTTGAATAAACGAATCGTCAACATTGCCCGCAACTGAGACGACAACTCGATCTGGTGTATACGTTTCATGCATATATTGTCGCAACGTCTCACCTGTAAATGTCGCTAACGTTTCCTCCGTTCCTAAAATCGGATAACCGAGCGGATGATTGCCATAACTTGCTTTGCTCAGCAAGTCATGAACGAGGTCATCTGGTGTATCTTCATACATTTTAATTTCTTCAAATACGACATTTTTCTCTTTTTGTAATTCCTCATCTACAAACGTTGAATGGAAAAACATGTCCGCCAATATATCTAGCGCAAATGATGCATGCGTATCTAATACTTTTGCGTAATAGCACGTATACTCTTTCGACGTAAACGCGTTCACTTGACCGCCGATGCGATCAAACGATTCCGCAATTTCTCGCGCTGTACGCGTCTTCGTTCCTTTGAAAAACATATGCTCAAGGAAGTGTGAAATGCCGTTGTTTCGTTCGTTTTCATTGCGTGACCCGGTGCCGATCCAAATTCCGATCGCCACAGACCGAACAGTTGGAATGTGCTCAAGTACAACTCTTACCCCATTTTGACATGTATATGTTTTAATCAAGTCCCTTCCTCCTACTTTTTACAATTCTTTCCTCACTTAATAATGTGGACACATTGTCAATGACATATTCTCGCTTTTGTAATGATTGAATTAACCGCTCTAACGCCTGTACCGTCGATACGGTTGGATGCATTAAAATCATCGCCCCATTATGCACTTTAGACGTTACTCGTTCCACTATAACAGACGGGGACGGTTTTTGCCAATCAATTGTATCGACCGTCCATAAAATCGTGTACATTCCGAGCTCATGAGCGATATATACGACATCGTCGCGATAGCTACCGCTTGGCGGAGCGAATAAGCGAGGTTTCACTCCTGTCACCGCTTCAATGGCATCGTTTGTTTTGACCATTTGTTCACGAATCGCTTGTTTACTCATCGTTTTTAAATCTGGATGGTTGTATGAATGATTGCCAATTTCATGTCCTGCATCTACAATCATTTTCGCAAGCTGCGGGTTTTCTTTCACCCAGCGACCTTCTAAAAAAAATGTGGCGCGAACGTTGTATTTTTCAAGAATATGTAACATGTTTGGGATATGTTCACTTCCCCATGCGACATTAATTAAAAAAGAGACCATCGGTTTATCTGGATGTCCCCGATAAATTGGTGATGGAGGCAAATCCGGCAAATGAATGGTAGGCGACACTTGTTTGTATACAAGCTGTTGTTCGGAAAATATTCCGTTCTGTTTCATTTGTTTATATGATGCTTCAACGTCTACTTCTAATCCGTTGTAGCCAGGAATCGCCTTCCAAACGCGATCGATTTTTGCATTTTGCGCAGGAATATTATATTGTTTTGCCCGTTCCATAATTTGAATGTATAGCGGATCGCTTTGTTTTGCTGCTGTCATATGCCGTAATTCGTGAATATACGTCGTCGTCCACGGATTTTGCACGATGATCGCCGCCATACATATCATGATAATTAAAAAGAGCGCTCTCCGCATGCTTCGTCCCCTCCTTTTCTAATAAAGAGGGTATGTGCAAGACGGACAAGGTAGAACGAGTGCTAAAAAATTTACACACAGCAAAGAAGCCAAGGGAATGTGAACCCAAGGCTCCGTTCTTATTGCTCAGCTTCTTTTTGATCGCGCAATACCGCTTTACGCGATAAGTTTACGCGGCCTTGTTTATCAATTTCCGTTACTTTCACTAAAATTTCATCGCCGATAGAAACGACATCTTCCACTTTTCCGACACGTTCCTCTGCCAATTCTGAAATGTGTACGAGACCGTCTTTTCCGCTAAACAATTCGACAAATGCACCAAACTTTTCAATTCGTTTCACTTTTCCTAAGTACACTTGTCCAACTTCTACTTCCCGAACGATATCTTCAATCATCTTTTTCGCCTTTTGATTCATATCTTCGTTTACAGATGAAATGAAGATCGTTCCGTCTTGTTCAATATCAATTTTTACGCCCGTTTCTTCAATAATTTTGTTAATTTGTTTTCCGCTCGGGCCAATGACATCACGAATTTTATCCGGATTAATTTGCATCGTTAAAATTTTTGGTGCATATTTAGATAGCTCTTTGCGCGGTTCGCTCATCGTTTGCATCATATGTTTTAAAATTTCAAGGCGACCTTTGCGTGCTTGTTGCAGCGCTTCTTCTAAAATTTCACGCGATAAACCTTTAATTTTAATGTCCATCTGCAAAGCAGTGACTCCTTTTTCTGTCCCTGCTACTTTAAAGTCCATATCACCGAGATGATCTTCCATGCCTTGAATATCTGTTAAAATCGTATAGTGTTCACCGCTTTTCACAAGCCCCATCGCAATGCCAGCCACTGGCGCTTTAATCGGCACACCCGCATCCATCATCGCCAATGTGCTCGCACAAATGCTCGCTTGAGATGTCGAACCGTTTGATTCTAACACTTCTGATACGAGGCGAATCGTATATGGAAACTCTTTTTCAGACGGAATAACCGGCTCAAGCGCGCGTTCACCAAGCGCTCCATGACCGATTTCGCGACGCCCTGGTCCACGCATCGCCCCCGTTTCTCCGACTGAGAATGGCGGGAAGTTGTAATGATGCATAAACCGTTTTGTTTCTTCGATACCAAGTCCATCCAAAATTTGTACATCACCAAGTGCACCAAGCGTACATACGCTAAGCGCCTGTGTTTGTCCCCGAGTAAACAAGCCAGACCCGTGCGTGCGTGGTAAAAGTCCAACGGCTGATGAAAGCGGACGAATTTCGTCTACTTTTCGTCCGTCTGGACGCACTTTTTCTTCCGTAATTAAGCGACGCACTTCTTCTTTGACAAGTTTATGTAAAATTTCTTTTACTTGCTTTATTGTTTCTTCATCTGCTTCTTGTTGTTCGTACGCTGCTACAACTTCTGCTTTTAATTGTTCAATTGCTGCTTCGCGCGCTAATTTTTCTGGGACTTGAACCGCGCGTTTCACTTCTCCTTCTACGCGAGCACGAATGTCCGCTTCAAGCTGGGCATCGAGTTCATACAGAACAACTTCCATCTTCTCTTTGCCAACTTTTGCGGCAATGTCTTCTTGGAATGCGATTAAACGCTTAATTTCCTCATGCCCAAACATAATCGCTTCAAGCATGACTTCTTCTGGTACTTCATTTGCCCCTGCTTCAACCATGTTAATCGCATCTTTCGTTCCGGCAACGACAAGATGCATATCGCTTTGTTCCATTTGTGCGACAGACGGGTTAATGACAAATTCACCGTTCACACGGCCAACTGTTACCCCTGCGATCGGTCCTTCAAATGGGATATCAGAAATTGTTAACGCAAGCGAAGAGCCAAACATCGCCGCCATTTCTGGTGAGCAGTCTTGATCAACGCTCATCACCATGCTGACAACTTGCACTTCGTTTCGAAATCCTTCAGCAAATAATGGCCGAATCGGACGGTCGATGAGACGGCTAGCTAAAATGGCTTTTTCGCTCGGGCGTCCTTCACGTTTAATGAATCCCCCTGGAATTTTACCAACGGCGTATAAACGTTCTTCGTAATTGACTGTTAGTGGGAAAAAGTCGACGCTTTTTGGTTCTTTCGATGCTGTCGCTGTACTTAATACGACCGTATCGCCGTATCGCACTAATACAGCGCCGTTTGCTTGTTTGGCTAATTCGCCAATTTCAACGGTCAACGGCCGACCTGCCCAGTCGATCGAAAACACATGTTTTTCTTGTTCCATATAAACCGAGTACCCCTCTCTATGTACAAATAAAAAATCGTATTTGTTTTAGTATAAGCAAATATCGGCGCAAATACTAATAAAAAGCGGGAATGCTCCCGCTTTTTACTTATCGGCGTAATCCGAGTTTGTTAATCAATTCACGATAACGGTTGATGTCTTTGTTACGTAAATACGTAAGTAAGTTACGACGACGACCAACCATTTTCAAAAGACCACGACGAGAATGATGGTCTTTACGATGAACACGTAAATGTTCGTTCAAGTTGTTAATTTGCTCTGTAAGGATAGCAACTTGTACTTCTGGAGAACCTGTGTCAGTTTCGTGAATTTTGAACTGGTTGATGATCTCGTTTTTACGCTCTTGTGTTAATGCCATCCTTGTTCACCTCCTCTTTTTTCAACCCCAGTTACCAAGCAAACGGCGGTGACTCGTATTGCCTAGCAATGGTTAACATACACTAAATAGAATACATGTTTTTCCGATAAAATGCAAGGGGATTTTGAAAATATTCGCGTGCCGCTTGAGCATCATGATGAATTTGTTCAACGAGCTCGTGAACGGAAGAAAATGCTCGTTCATCGCGCAATCGTTTATGCCATTGAATACGTACATGTGCGTCGTAAATGTCCGATGAAAAGTCAAACAAATGCACTTCGATCGACGGATCTTTTTGTTGTTGGGCGCGAAATGTCGGCTTATATCCGACGTTGCATACTCCCGTCCACGTGTTGTCGTCTATCGTTACCGTGACAGCATATACACCAATACGTGGGATAATATAATCATCGTCAAGTGCAACGTTTGCTGTTGGAAATCCGATCGTTCGTCCCCGTTTATCTCCATGGATGACTGTGCCTGTCACTTCATACCATCTTCCGAGTAAATGGGGTAACTGTTCAACATCCCCTTCAGCTAACCGTTGCCGAATATATGTGGAACTAATTTTTTCTTCCCCAAACGTCTGTTTTGGAATGACCGTTTGCGTAAACTGTTCGCGGGAATGGAACGGCAATGTTTCCATCGTTCCTTTTCCTAAGCGGCCGTACGTAAAATCAAAGCCTGCCACGACATGCTTCACACCGAGTCCAATGATGTATTCATCAACAAATTGTTGCGGCAACAAATAGGCAAATTCAGGCGTAAATTCAACAACGTATAAATAATCAACGCCAAGTTTTGCAATTTGTTTTTCTTTTTCTTTTAATGGTGTAATAAATCGAACATGTTGCTGTGAGCGTCCGAGCACGACCGACGGATGCGGATGAAACGTCATGACCGCACTTTTGTATCCATATTGATCAGCGATTTGTTTTGCCGTTTGAATGACTTTTTGATGTCCGAGATGAACGCCGTCAAAATAACCGAGCGCCATAACAAGCGGGTCATCATTTTTTTTGTTTAACGGATGGGACAGCCAAATGGTTTTCATCGTCTTCACCTACAATACTTTTAAAGGTTTCATATAGCTTTGCTTTGTCGGATGAGGCATATAAATCGCTAACGCTTCACCTTGTTCATTGACCATTAACAGACGCTCTGGCATAGAGGGTAGAATCGGTAAGAGCGCCCCATGTTTTACTTTTTTCTCTTCTTCCTTACCCATGACATACGTCGGGAAATGAACTAACGCTCGTTCAATCGATAAAAGTAACGTATGCGCTGTACCAGCTACGACATGCTGTTCAATGTCAGCAAACGACACGCATTGATCGAGTGTAAACGGTCCTGACGCTGTGCGAACAAGATGTGACATGTGCGCCGGATACCCAAGTCGCTCACCAATTTGAACAGCGAGTGTACGCACATATGTCCCTTTACTACATGTCACACGGAAACGAAACGATATGTTTTCACCTGTAAATACTTGTCTATCATCAAGAAGGAGCAATTCAAAAATGTGGACGTTTCGTTTCGGCCGTTCCACGTCAATACCCGCGCGTGCATACTCATATAGTTTTTTTCCATTTACTTTTACTGCGGAATACATTGGTGGAACTTGTTCAATGTCACCTGTGAGATTAGCAAATACTCGTTCAATGTCATGACGGAAAATGGGCTGTTCAATCGGTTTCACTGAAACGATGTCACCTGATGCATCTTCTGTTGTCGTCGCTATGCCTAACGTCACTTCCCCTTCATAAGTTTTTCTCTCCGCTGTTAATAGTTCAACGATTTTTGTTGCTTTGCCGATGCAAATTGGCAATACACCACTTACGTCAGGATCAAGCGTTCCTGTATGACCAACTTTTTTCGTTTGGAACAACTTACGAATGCGCATGACACAATCATGTGACGTCATGCCTGCAGGTTTATGTAACAATAACACTCCGTCCATCGCTTCACCTCTAAAATAGCGGAAATGGATAGACGCACGTCTATCCATTATTCTTCTTTATGTTCTTTTTCTTCGGAAATTTGTTTAATTAAACTTTCGATTCGTTGACCGTAATCGATCGTTTCATCAATTTCAAAGTAAATTTCCGGCGTCTTGCGCAAACGAATACGCTGACCAATTTCTGAACGGATAAAGCCCGTTGCTTTAGCTAACCCTTTTAGCGTATTTTTCTTTTGTTCTTCATCACCAAGAACAGAAATATACACTTTTGCTTGCTGCAAATCACCCGTTACACGAACATCTGTTACGGTAACGAAACCGATGCGCGGGTCTTTTAGTTTGCGTCCGATAATATCGCTTAATTCTTTTTTCATTTGTTCGCCTACACGTGTGGCTCGCAAACTCATTGTCATCACCTCGATTAAAACCACTCAAATGTCGTAACCGTTCGTTCGATTTCTGGAAACGAATCGATAAATTGTAACGCCCGATGTAGCTCTTGTTCCGTCGCCGTTCGCTCGGCTGTAATCGCAACAATCCCAAGCTTCGTTCGTTGCCATACGTTTTGATAATCTACTTCGGCTACCGATATATTATATTTTTGTTTGAGCCGTGTGATAATGCGTTGCAACACGGCTCGTTTTTCTTTCAATGATTGGACGTCGTAAATGATGCATTCACATTCGACGTATCCGATCATTTGCGCTCCACTTCTTGCATCATATATGCTTCAATGACGTCGCCTTCTTTAATGTCATTAAAGTTTTTAATTGTTATCCCGCACTCGTACCCTTGTGCAACTTCTTTTACATCGTCTTTGTAACGTTTTAACGTATCAATTTGTCCTTCGTAAACGACGATGCCTTGACGAATGAGACGGACGCTACTGTCGCGCGTAATTTTTCCATCTGTCACATAGCATCCTGCAATTGTACCAACTTTTGATACTTTAAACGTTTGACGCACTTCCGCTTGACCGATCACTTTTTCTTCGTACTCTGGGTCAAGCATCCCTTTCATCGCTGCTTCAATTTCTTCGATCACTTTGTAAATGATGCGATGGAGACGAATGTCGACCTTTTCTGCTTCCGCGACACGTTTTGCGTTCGCATCTGGACGAACGTTAAAGCCAATGACAATCGCATTCGATGCCGATGCAAGCATAATGTCGTATTCTGTGACCGCGCCGACGCCAGAGTGGATAATCTTGACGCGTACACCTTCTACTTCGATTTTTTGTAATGCCGCAACGAGCGCTTCTACGGAACCTTGTACGTCCGCTTTAACAATAATATTTAATTCTTTCATTTCGCCTTGCTTAATTTTTTCAAACAAGTCGTCTAAGCTAACGCGCGCTTTTACGCTTCGTTGTTGGGCAATTTGTTTTTGGGCGCGAGCTTCACCAATTTGACGTGCTTTTTTCTCGTCTTCAAACACCATGAAGCGATCGCCTGCTTGCGGTACTTCGTTTAATCCAGTAATTTCAACTGGTGTCGATGGTCCCGCTTCTTTTACACGACGTCCAAGGTCATTCGTCATCGCCCGTACGCGTCCGTACGTATAACCGACAACGATCGGATCGCCAACGCGTAACGTCCCTGATTGAACGAGGAGAGTTGCCACCGGACCACGACCTTTATCGAGCTTCGCTTCAATGACTGTTCCCGTCGCACGACGATTTGGATTTGCTTTTAACTCTTCCATTTCGCTCACAAGCAAAATCATTTCAAGCAAATTGTCAATCCCTTCGCCTGTTAACGCAGATAGTTTACAATAAATTGTATCGCCGCCCCATTCCTCTGGAACGAGCTCATATTCCATTAGCTCTTGCATGACGCGATCTGGATTCGCTGTTGGCTTATCGATTTTATTGACCGCGACAATAATTGGAACCTTTGCCGCTTTCGCGTGGTTAATCGCTTCAACAGTTTGCGGCATGACCCCATCATCCGCTGCGACAACGAGAATGACGATATCTGTCACTTGCGCGCCGCGTGCACGCATCGTTGTAAACGCTTCGTGACCAGGTGTGTCTAAAAATGTGATTTTTTTGCCGTTTACAACCACTTGATACGCACCGATATGTTGTGTAATACCGCCAGCTTCTTGTTCTGTTACTTTCGTATGGCGAATCGAGTCAAGCAACGTTGTTTTTCCGTGGTCAACGTGTCCCATGATCGTGACAACTGGCGGACGCTCAACTAAATCTTCTGGGTTATCGACGATTTCAATCGTTTCAAATTCTGTTTCGTCGATGGTAACTTTCTCCTCTACTTCTACGCCGTAGTCGGAACAAATTAACTCGATCGCATCTTTGTCTAAGTCTTTGTTAATTGTTGCAATGATGCCAAGCATAAATAGCTTTTTAATAATTTCAGAAGGCTCTTTGCCTAATTTTTTTGCTAACTCTGCGACCGTTAAAGAACCTTCAAATGTAATTTTTTTCGGAAGCTCTTTTTCTTTTTTCTTTTGTACTTCTTGTTGTGGAGCTTGCTGAGGTTTTTGTTTTTTATTTTTTTTGTTATTGAAAATTTTCTTTTCTTTTTGTTGAATTTGCAAGTCGTGTTTTTTCCCTTCGCGATTTTTTACTACTGCTTTTTTGATCGGCACTTTCGTTTGAATGACTTCATCCTCATCTTCTTCAAACTGTTCTAAAACAGGTTTTTTCACAGGTGTTTTCTTTTCTTCTTTTTTCATTTCTTGTTTTTGTTCTTGCTTTTGTTCTTTTTTGAACGAACGATCTAGCTTTTCGACAACATCCGCTTCAATCATCGTCATATGGTTCGATACGTCGATGTTCATTTCTTTTAATTTATGGATGACATCTTTACTTGACACGTTATGTTTTTTGGCATATTCATATACACGCATTTTTGACATACATTCACCCCCAAAATGTTAGAGCATCGTTTTTAGCTTTTGTGCGAATCCTTCATCTGTAATTGCTACAACGACCCGTGCTCCTTTGCCAATCGCTCCACCTAATTCATGGCGATTGTCTACATAACAAAGCGGAACGCGATAAAATGCACATTTATCGGAAATTTTTTTTCTCGTATTTTCTGACGCATCTTCCGATAAAATGACAAGCTTCACGCGCTGACGCTGAATTTCTTTCACAACAAGCTCTTCTCCCGAAATAACTTTGCGCGCCCGATTCGCTAATCCGAGAAAAGAGGCCCACGGTTTATGATTCATTTGTTTCTCCATTCTCCTTCTCAGCGAGCTGTAATAGCTGTTCGTAAATCGAATCGTCAATAGTCGCTTTCAAATGATGCGCAAGCGTATTTTTCTTTTTTGCAAGCAAAATGCATTCTTTACTTAGCGTAATGTATGCACCGCGTCCCGCTTTTTTTCCTGTCGGGTCAATCGATACGTCGCCTTCTTTTGAACGAACGATGCGAATAAGCTCTTTTTTCGGCTTCATTTCCCCTGTGACAACACATTTGCGCATCGGAATTTTTTTCGGCATATTATTCCACCTCACTAATCTCCTCTTCGTCAACTTGGAACGATGATGAAGAACGAGGGTAAATACCTAATTGCTCCGCTTCAGACTGGCTTTTAATATCAATTTTCCAATTTGTTAATTTCGCTGCTAAACGAGCGTTTTGCCCACGTTTTCCAATGGCAAGCGAAAGTTGATAATCTGGTACGATGACCGTTGTTGCTTTTTCTTCTTCGTTGACGATGACATCAAGCACTTTGGATGGACTTAACGCATTAGCGACAAATTCAACTGGATCCGCTGACCAACGAACGATGTCGATTTTTTCGCCTTTTAACTCGTTTACAATCGCTTGCACCCGTTGTCCTTTAGGTCCAACACATGCACCAACCGGATCGACCTCTGGGTTATCGGAATGAACAGAAATTTTCGAGCGATCCCCTGCCTCGCGTGCGACCGATTTAATTTCTACCGTACCGTCATAAATTTCTGGCACTTCTAATTCAAACAATCGCTTTAACAAACCTGGATGCGTGCGAGATACGTAAATTTGTGGACCTTTTGTCGTTTTTTCGACTTTTGTAATGTACACTTTAATGCGATCATGTGGCTTATACGTTTCATTCGGCATTTGTTCACTTACCGGAAGCAACGCCTCAATTTTGCCGAGGCTGACGTAAATAAATTTCGAATCCGTCCGCTGAACAATACCTGTCATAATATCTTCTTCTCGGTCAACAAATTCGGCATAAATGACTCCGCGCTCTGCTTCGCGAACGCGTTGCGTGACGACTTGCTTTGCTGTTTGCGCAGCGATGCGTCCGAAGTTTTTCGGCGTCACTTCAATTTCAACGACATCTCCTACTTGATAATTTGGATTGATTCGCTTCGCTTCATCAAGCGAAATTTCTAAGCGTGAATCGTACACTTCATCGACTACTTCTTTGCGGGCAAATACGCGAATCGTTCCTGTCTCTTGATTAAAATCGACGCGAACGTTTTGTGCTTGATTAAAATTGCGTTTATAAGCGGACACAATCGCCGCCTCAATTGCTTCAATTAACACTTCTTTACTAATGCCTTTATCGCGCTCGAGCGCCGTTAGGGCATCCAACAACTCTGTATTCATGAACCGGTCGTCCCCCTTTAATGTGAATTAAGAGAAAATGACAGCTAGCCGTGCACTAGCTACTTTTTCGTATGGAATAATCACCATTTTTTTCTTTGTTTTGACTTTTACTTCTACGGTCACCGTTTGACCATCAAATGCAGTTAATAGTCCTTCAAATTCTTTTTGGCCATCAATTGGCTCATACGTTTTCACATAAACATTTTTCCCAACGGCGCGTTCGAAATCTTTCGCCTTTTTAAGCGGACGTTCTGCCCCCGGTGACGATACTTCTAAAAAATAATTGTGCGGAATCGGATCGATTTCATCAAGCTTTTCACTTAATCGCTCGCTTACGACACCGCATTGATCGATATCAATTCCAGTTGGTGAATCAATAAAGACGCGCAAAAACCAATTCTTTCCTTCTTTCACATATTCAATGTCGACAAGTTCTAACCCCATATCTGTCACGATCGGGGTAACGAGCTCCTCAACGATGTGCGTGACTTTTTTCATGTTGGTCCTCCTAACTGCAAGAAAATCCCTTGCGGTTGGCAAGGAATCTCGAATCAATACGAAAGAGTGGGTTTCCCCACTCTTTTTGTCCATTATCTTTACCATTTCCACTAGAACTATAACATATTGGCAAAAAAATTGCAACTCATTCAAAAGAGTGATAATTGATTGTGATCCGGTAGCGACTGTAAGCACCCACGGCTTTCGAGATATTCTAAAATCGTTTTCGATACTTTGCCGCGTTGTTGCAAATCTTCTTTCGATAAAAACTCTCCTTCTTCACGTGCGCGTACAATGCTTTGGGCCACGTTTTTCCCTAGTCCAGGAATCGCATTAAACGGCGGAATAAGCGAATTTCCGTCAATAATAAACTCTGTTGCTTGTGAACGATACAAATCAATATTTTTGAATGAAAATCCTCGTTCGCACATTTCAAGGGCAATTTCAAGCACAGTCAACAAGCTTTTTTCTTTCGGGGACGCATCGAGCCCTTTTGCTTGAATTTCTTCAATTCGTTTACGAATCGCAGCAGACCCTTGAATCATCACATCTAAATCAAAATCTTCTGCACGCACAGTAAAATACGATGCGTAATAAAGAAGCGGATGGTGGACTTTAAAGTATGCGATGCGAACAGCCATAAGCACGTAAGCAGCAGCATGCGCTTTCGGGAACATGTATTTAATTTTTTTACATGATTCAATGTACCATTCTGGCACATCATGTTTGCGCATTTCTTCTTCAAACTCAGGTGTTAATCCTTTTCCTTTTCGAACGGACTCCATAATTTTAAATGCTAACGAAGGCTCTAGCCCACGATAAATTAAATACACCATAATGTCATCGCGACATCCAATCACTTCAGATAGCGTACATGTCCCATTTTGAATAAGCTCTTGTGCATTGCCGAGCCAAACGTCTGTTCCATGCGATAACCCGGAAATTTGTACAAGTTCCGAAAATGTTTTCGGTTTTGTTTCTTCTAACATTTGACGAACAAATCTTGTACCGAACTCTGGAATGCCAAGTGTTCCGGTGTTGCACATAATTTGTTCCGGCGTCACGCCAAGCGATTCCGTGCTACTAAAAATTTTCATCACTTCAGGATCGTCTGTCGGTATCGTCTTTGGATCAATTCCACTTAAATCTTGCAACATCCGAATGACCGTTGGATCATCGTGTCCGAGAATATCAAGTTTTAATAAGTTATCATGAATAGAGTGGAAGTCAAAATGCGTCGTGCGCCACTCCGCGCTCGTATCGTCAGCCGGATATTGAATGGGTGTAAAGTCATAAATATCCATGTAATCTGGCACGACAATAATTCCACCTGGATGTTGCCCTGTCGTTCGTTTCACCCCTGTACATCCTGCAGCTAAACGATCAATTTCTGCCCCGCGCACATGAAGGTTTTGATCGTTTATATACCCTTTGACGAATCCGTATGCCGTTTTGTCAGCGACAGTACCGATCGTTCCTGCACGATATACGTTATCTTCACCGAATAACACTTTCGTGTAGTTATGCGCTTGCGGTTGGTACTCACCCGAAAAGTTTAAATCGATATCTGGCACTTTATCTCCTTTAAACCCTAAAAACGTCTCGAACGGAATATCGTGACCGTCTTTATTGTATCGCACGCCACATTTCGGGCAGTTTTTATCTGGTAGATCAAATCCTGAGCCGACCGAACCGTCATCGAAAAACTCAGAATGTTTACAGTTCGGACAAACATAATGCGGTGGAAGTGGGTTCACTTCCGTAATTTCTGTCATCGTTGCGACAAACGATGAGCCAACCGAGCCGCGTGAACCGACAAGATATCCGTCATCGAGCGATTTCTTTACAAGTTTATGAGAAATTAAATAAATGACTGCAAACCCGTGACCGATAATGCTTTTTAATTCTTTTTCTAACCGTTTTTCAACGATGTCTGGAAGCGGGTCACCATAAATACTTTTCGCCCGTTCATAGCTCATCCGACGAATTTCTTCGTCCGCTCCTTCAATTTTCGGTGTGTACAATTCATCTTTAATCGGTTTCACTTCTCCGATTAAATGGGCAATTTTTTTCGTATTTGTCACAACAATTTCTTTTGCTTTTTGTTCACCAAGAAACGAGAACGCTTCTAACATTTCGTTCGTCGTACGAAAGTGAACGTTTGGCAATTCGTGGCGATTTAACGGGTTTCCACCAGATTGTGAATGAATTAAAATTTTGCGATATATTTTATCTTCTCGATTGATGTAATGCACATTTCCAGTCGCAACAACCGGAATGCCGAGCCGTTCGCCAAGTTGCACAATGTTTGTAATAATTTCTTTGAGTGCTGCTTCATCGCGTACGTATTCCATCTCAATAAGCGGCGCATATACTTCTGGCGGATGTACTTCAAGAAAGTCGTAAAACGGTGCAATCGCCTCCGCTTCTTCGATTCCTTTTTGCATTATCGCTTCAAATAACTCGCCTTTATCGCAACCTGATCCGACTAAAATGCCTTCGCGATGTTGTTGCAATACGGAACGTGGGATGCGTGGCACGCGATAAAAATAGTTCACATGTGAAAACGATACGAGTTTAAATAAATTTTTTAACCCGACTTCATTTTGTACAAGCAACGTTGCATGAAACGGTCGGGAACGTTGGAACGCCCCTTGTTCTTTCGATGCTTCGTTTAATTGGTCGAGATATTGAATTCCTTTTTCATCAAGTTCTTTCACCAAATGAATAAGTAAATATGCTGTCGCCTCTGCATCATAAATCGCGCGATGGTGCTGGGTTAATTCAATATTAAATTTTTTACAAAGCGTATTTAAACGGTGGTTTTTTAACTCTGGATATAAATAGCGAGCAAGTTCAAGTGTATCAATAACCGGATTCGTTACTTTACCTCGATTCATCTTTTTAAATCCTGCATTTAAAAAACCGATGTCAAACGTCGCATTATGAGCAACGAGCACACAATCATCGATCCAACGATAAAACTTTTCTAACACTTCTTCGACATCTGGCGCATCTTTTAACATGTCATCTGTAATTTTCGTTAATTCGATGGTTGTTGCTGACAGCGGATGATGCGGATTCGCAAACGACTCAAAACGGTCGATAATTTCCCCGTTTTTTACTTTGACCGCTGCTAATTCAATAATTGTATCATATACAGCAGAAAGTCCTGTCGTTTCCACGTCAAATACGACAAACGTATCGTCCATTAGCCGTCGATGCGCCTCATTATAAGCGATTGGCACCCCGTCATCGACAATATTTGCCTCTAGTCCATATAAAATTTTTACACCATATTTTTTTCCCGCACTATATGCTTCTGGAAACGATTGAACGACCGCATGGTCCGTTACAGCAATTGCTTCATGCCCCCATTTTTTCGCTTGTTCGACAAGCTTTGTAATGGAAGCAACCGCATCCATTTGACTCATTTGAGTATGGACGTGCAATTCTACCCGTTTTTCTTCGGCTGTATCTTGACGTTCATTTGGTTTCACTTCATTTAAATCGTTCGCAATAAGCACAAGATCGCGCACGAATGTGTCATTTTGCACGCTGCCACGCACTTTTACCCACATTCCTTTTTTTACACGCTGCATAAGCTCAGCGTCTTCTTTATCGCGTGAGAACATTTTGACAAGAATCGAATTTGTATAGTCCGTTATTTTTAACGTTAATAACGTACGTCCGCTTTTTAGTTCTTTTGCTTCGGCATCAAAAATGTATCCTTGCACAACGACGCGACGTTCTTCCTCTACAATTTGATCGAGCGGACGAATATGTTCGTCATCTTTAATTTGATAGCCGATCACAAGCGGACCGCTTGTTTCACTTACAGTAGACTCTTCTTGTTTCGGCATTGCTTCCATAAACGCAGCCAACGCTCGTTCTTCATCTTCTTTTTGTTTTTGCGCCAAAAATTGTTCAAACTGCTGCTCGTCGTGCTTTACACTCGCTTCTAACTGCAAGTGAGGAAAACCGAAAGAAGCATACGTCGCAGCGAACATTTCCGCAAATCGCTTTTTTAACGCGATCGCTTCCGCTTCATTACGCGCTTGTACAGTAACTTTCGTTCCTTTTACTTCCGGTTGCTGTTGTGTAAGTAGTGAAAAGAGAGGCGATGTTTGTTGAATCATGTCAACAAATATTGGCCAGTACGACACGACATCTTCAGCAGTAAACGTTTGATCCTCTACTTCTATCGTACATTGCACATCGGCAATATGGCGAAATTGTTCCATTAATCGTTTACGAAACTCTGCATAGACGTGCGCTCGTAAAATCGCAGGAAATCGAAAATAAAAGTGCCAACATTTCATCTGTTTGTCGACAACAACTTTTTCAATCCGTCCATGCAATAAGTCATCTGCCATATGTGAAGAAAGTTGTAGCTGTTGTAGTAAAATAGAAAATCGTTCTTTTTGTTCTTCTCTCATCGTTGTTCGTTACAAAAAATGTAACGGTACACCTCCCTTTCTTTTTTATACATCGTTTGGGAGCGATAGACGACAGAAAGAGGGGGGATCCCCCTCTCTGCCTATAAGTAACGGCGCAACGTTTCGACTAATTGCGACACGTGTACTTCTTCTGTTTCACCTGTTTTTCGTACTTTTACTTCAACGATCCCTTCATTTGCACGTTTTCCGACCGTTACACGCACAGGTAACCCAATTAAATCGCTGTCAGCGAATTTGACTCCTGGACGCTCGGCACGATCGTCATACAGTACTTCAAATCCTTCTTGTTGTAAACGGTCATACCATTCATCGGCAAGCTCTCGTTGCTCGTCCACTTTTGGGTTGACAGAAATGAGATGAACATGGAACGGAGCAACTGCTGTCGGCCATATGAGTCCATGCTCATCGTTATATTGCTCTGCGATTGCCGCAAGCGTGCGGGATACACCAATGCCATAGCACCCCATAATCATCGGCTGCGTGCGCCCATTTTCGTCTAAATATGTTGCATTCATCGCTTCACTATAACGCGTCCCAAGTTTAAATACGTGTCCAACTTCAATTCCGCGCGCGAAACGAATCGTCCCTTTCCCATCTGGTGACGGATCTCCTTCTTGAATGAAACGAACATCGGCATATTGCGCAGCAAAATCACGATCTGGATTGACCCCTTTATAATGGTAGTGCGCTTCATTCGCTCCACATACACCGTTAACAATTGCTTTCACCGCATGGTCAGCTAAAACGAGCACATCGTTGCGAACGCCAATTGGTCCAAGTGAACCAACTTCGCAGTTCATTACCTGCTTCGTTTCATCTGGTGTTGCTAATTCTACAACAGTCGCTTCTAATATATTTTTTACTTTTACATCATTGACTTCATGATCACCGCGCACAAGAACAAGGACATACCGATCGTCTACTTTAAATAATAACGACTTGATACATTTTTCTTTTGGCACTTGAAGGAATTGACTCACTTCTTCAATCGAACGTTGTTCTGGTGTATGCACTTTCTCAAGCGGTGCATGCGGTTCATCACTTCGCTCATAAGTCGTAATCACCGGCGCCATTTCAATGTTTGCTGCATAATCAGACGAATCTGAATATGCGATCGTGTCTTCACCAACATCGGATAAAACCATAAATTCATGCGTATCTTTGCCCCCCATTGCACCAGAGTCCGCAATGACGGCACGGAAATTTAATCCGCAGCGTCGGAACACGTTTGCATACGCTTCGTACATTTTATTGTACACTTCGTCTAAACTTTCTTGTGAAGCGTGAAATGAATACGCATCTTTCATAATAAATTCGCGACCGCGAAGCAAACCGAAGCGCGGACGTTTTTCGTCGCGAAACTTCGTTTGAATTTGATAAAGCGTAAGCGGTAGCCGTTTATACGATTTTACTTCATCACGAACGAGGGCCGTAATGACTTCTTCATGTGTCGCACCGAGCGCAAAGTCGCGATCGTGGCGATCTTTTAAACGCATTAATTCTGGTCCGTATGAATACCAACGACCTGATTCTTGCCATAATTCTGCTTGTTGAAGCGCTGGCATGAGTAGTTCAACAGCACCTGCGCGCTCCATTTCTTCGCGAATGATCGCTTCAATTTTTTGCAGCACGCGTTTACCAAGTGGCAAAAAGCTGTACACGCCGCTTGCATTTTGGCGAATAAAGCCGGCACGAAGCAGCAGTTGATGGCTTTTAATTTCCGCATCTGCCGGCACTTCACGTAATGTAGGAATAAACGACATACTTTGTTTCATCTTTTTTAGCACCTCTTACTTCATTTAATTATAAGAAAAATTTTTGAATGTCATTCCATGTAACAACAAGCATAAGCAACATAAGAAGGGCGAAGCCAATAAAATGCACAATGCCTTCTTTTTGGCGATCAATCGGCTTTCCACGCAACGCTTCAATCGCAAAAAACGTTAACCGTCCTCCATCGAGCGCTGGAAGTGGAAGCAAGTTGATAATGCCTAAGTTGATGCTTAAAATCGCTCCCCATTTCATTAAGTAATACACACCTGATTGAGCGACTTTATGCGTCGAAACTGCAATACCAACTGGTCCAGATAACATATCGAACGAAAATCTTCCCGTCAGCAAATGACCTAAACCAACAATAATTTCTTTTGTCCAATAGTACGTTTCTAGCGCGCCCTGCTTTATAGCACCAACGACCGATTTTTCCATCGGTCCATACACACCGATGAGACCGATCGTCTCACCTTCGATCGTTTTCTTTTCTGGTGTGACGGTGAGATCAATGATTTGACCATTGCGATTGACTTGAAATTGAAGCGGTTTTTCTGGGTTTTTCCGAATGATTGTTACAACATCTGTCCAAGAAGACATCGGCTGTCCATCAATCGACATGACGACATCCCCTTGTTGTAACCCAGCTTGACGTGCAGCACCATCCTCTGTCAATTCACCAATTACTGGTTTATCAACCGGATAACCTTGCAACAGTCCGATAAGAATGAAAATGACAAGCGCTAAAATAAAATTCATCAACGGACCAGCAAAAATGGCCATGGCGCGCTGTCCGAGCGTTTTGGAACCAAATTGACGATCGTACGGCGCAATTTGCACTTCTTCTCGATCGATGACGATGTAAGCGGGATCGCTTAATTCAAAGCGTTGTAAACGCTCATCATCGCCTTCATATCCTTCGATGTATAGCTCATGTTCAAAATCGGCGCGTTCTACTTCAATCACTTTCGCATCGGGATATTCATCTTTATGATTGACGATCACTTTTTTCACTTTCCCATCTGCATGAAACAATAAGCCAACAACTTGACCACGCTTCACGTCAATCATTTCTGAATCTTCACCGGCCATGCGTACAAAACCGCCAAGTGGGAGCAAACGAATCGTATATGTCGTTTCTCCTTTTTTCATTGAAAACACTTTCGGACCGAATCCAATCGCAAATTCGCGACATAAAATACCTGCTCGCTTTGCGAAAATGAAGTGCCCTAATTCATGAAAAAACACAAGCGCACCAAAAATGATAATAAAAGCAATAACCGTTTCCAACGTTTCAACCACCTTTTACATGTGTAGTGATTTTACATATTGTCTCGTTTCACGATCGACTTCGCGAATCGTCTCGAGATCTGGATAAGCAATCGGCACGTGCCGCTCCATCGCTTGTTCAATGCACTGTTCAATCGCTAAAAACGATATTCGTCCAGCTAAAAAGGCTGCCACCGCTTCTTCATTCGCTGCATTTAATACGGTCGGCATCGTTCCACCTATTTTTCCTGCCTCATAAGCAAATTGTAAACAACGGAACCGATTCATGTCCACTTTTTGAAAATGCAACGTGGCTACTTGTGCGAAGTTTAGTCGTTCGATATGTAGCGGAAAACGATCGGGATACGTTAGCGCATATTGAATCGGTACACGCATATCTGGCGTCCCGAGCTGAGCGATTACACTTCCGTCATGAAATTGCACCATAGAATGAATGATGCTTTCTTTATGTAAAAGAACGTCAATTTGTTCATACGGTAGTTGGAACAACCAATGTGCTTCGATGACTTCAAGCCCCTTATTCATCATTGTTGCGGAGTCGATCGTAATTTTTGCTCCCATCGACCAATTCGGATGTTTTAGCGCTTCTTCCACCGTGACATGTTCTAGCTGCTCGCGCGTGCGATCGCGAAAACTACCGCCTGATGCCGTCAAAATAATACATTCGATATTTTTTTGTTTCTCTCCTTGTAAACATTGGAAAATAGCGGAATGTTCACTGTCTACAGGCAAAATGGACACACCGTAATCGATCGCGTGCTTCATAACGAGATGGCCTGCGGTAACTAACGTTTCTTTATTAGCTAACGCAATTGTTTTTTTCGCTTCAATCGCTTTTAACGTAGGCACTAGTCCAACGCTTCCTACGACCGCATTGACGACAATGTCCGCTTCTTCCACTGTCGCCACTTCAATGAGCCCATCTTCACCTGAAACGATGCGCACTCGACCAATATATTCGCTCTGCAACATGTCCGCATCTTCTTTTTGAGAAACACATACAACTTTTGGTGAAAATTGTTCAATGATGATTTTTGCCTGTTCTATATTTCGTCCAGCTGAAAAAGCAATGAGACGAAACGCATCGCGATGAGCACGAATGACATCTAACGTTTGCATTCCAATCGAGCCCGTCGCTCCTAATAAACTAATTGCTCGCAAGCTGTCCACTCCTTTTTAAACAATGAGGTAAAACAAATGTAACATTGGTAAAATAAACAGCAAACTATCAAAGCGATCTAAAATGCCTCCATGCCCAGGTAAAATCGCACCTGAATCTTTCACCCCATAATGCCGTTTAAACGCTGATTCCACTAAGTCACCGAGCTGACCGAAAACGGACAAAATGACTGTCGCAATCAGTAACATCGGAAAAGATGGAGCAAACGGTGATAACCACTCATAAACACTAACAACAAAAATCGCACATAAAATGCCTCCAACAGCACCTTCAACTGTTTTATTCGGGCTAATGTGCTCCCACAGTTTTCGTTTTCCAAGCGCTCGACCAATAAAGTATGCTCCGCTATCCGTTGCCCAAATTAAAAAGAGCGCATAAAAAATGTACGACACCCCTGCTTCACGCACATGAAAAAACGAATAAAACCCAACGCCTACATATAGTAAAGAAGCAATCATAAACCCAACATCGTCAAACGTAAACGCATTTTTGGATATGACCGTATAAATGAGCAACAAAAACAGTCCGATGATGAGTATCCATATGTTTATCATATGTTCATACGGATATAAAAAGAGCCATAATACAAGAAAACTAACGATGCTTGGAAACGAAAAAAGCGACATTTTTTTCATGCGAATAAGTTCAAATAAACCAACCGTAGCGAGTATATACGTTAAGACTAAAAATGGCCATCCGCCATATATGACGATCGGTAAAAAGACTGAAGCTGCAATAATTGCTGTCACAATTCTTTGTTTCATATGAAATTATACGCCTCCAAATCGGCGGCTACGTTGCTGAAATTCATGTACCGCCTGTAAAAAGTGTTGTTCTGTGAAGTCTGGCCATAATACATCTGTAAACCAAAACTCTGTATACGCTAATTGCCAAAGCATAAAGTTACTTAAACGAATTTCCCCGCTTGTGCGAATAAGCAAATCAGGATCAGGCAAATCGTTTGTCATCAAATACGAATGGAACAATTGCTCATCGACATCGTTTGCTTGAATCGCTCCGTTTTGCACATCGTCAACAAGTTTTTGAACCGCATGTACAATTTCTGCACGGCTTCCGTAGTTTAAAGCAAAGTTTAAAATTAAACCGGTATTTTGTTTCGTCTGTTCGATCGCCTGATCGACTGCACGTAACGTATGTAAAGGTAGTTGGTCTTTATGTCCCATCACGCGCACTTGTACGTTTTCTGCAATTAACTCGGGCAAAAATGTCGTTAAAAACTGTTCCGGAAGCTGCATTAAATAATCGACTTCTGTTTTCGGTCGTTTCCAATTTTCTGTTGAAAATGCATATAACGTTAACACTTTCACACCTAGTTCGTTGGCAAAGCGCGTAATTTTTCGCACCGTTTGCATACCTTCGTAATGTCCAGCCATCCGTGGCAATGCACGTTTTTTCGCCCATCGTCCGTTTCCGTCCATAATGATCGCCACATGCGCAGGAATCGGTCCTTGTAAAACGGTTTCTTTTGAATACGCTTCTTCTTTGTTTTTCCATCTTTTCATCTTTTCAAACATAAGCGCATGTCCTCCAGCTTTGATCGATCGTAATTAGGCTGTGCGCCCTATTTCGTAATTATAACAAAAAACCCTCTATAAACATAGAGGGACTTATACTTCCATCACTTCTTTCTCTTTTTCTTTCGTAATCGCATCGATTTTTGCGATATGATCGTCTGTTAGTTTTTGAATGTCTTCTGTATAGCCGCGCAATTCATCTTCAGTAATCTCACCGTTTTTCTCCAGCTTTTTCAACTCGTCGTTTGCATCGCGACGAATGTTGCGCACAGCAACTTTTGCTTCTTCAGCATATTTTTTCACAAGCTTCACAAGTTCACGGCGGCGCTCTTCAGTAAGCGGTGGAATCGCAATGCGAATGACTGAACCGTCGTTTGAAGGTGTTAAACCTAAATCTGATGCTAAAATCGCCTTTTCGATTTCTTTCAACACAGATTTGTCATACGGCTGAATGACAAGAAGACGCGCTTCTGGCACTTGAATGCCCGCTAACTGAATAATCGGTGTTGGCATGCCGTAATAATCAACTGTAATTTTTTCTAACAAAGCAGGATTTGCTCGCCCAGCACGAATCGTTGCGAGTTCACGAGAAAACGCTTGTACAGCTTTATCCATTTTTTCTTTCGCATTCGTTAATACTTGCATGTTATTTCCCCCTTACAATTGTTCCAATATTTTCACCTAATACAGCACGTTTAATATTTCCTTCTTCCATAATTGAGAAAACAATGAGCGGAATATCGTTATCCATACATAACGATGAAGCAGTCGAGTCCATGACGCCTAATCCTTGTTTAATGACATCTAAATAAGATAGTTCATCATATTTGACAGCGTTTTTGTCCACTTTTGGATCAGCGCTATATACACCGTCTACGTTGTTTTTCGCCATTAAAATGACGTCTGCTTCAATTTCTGCTGCACGAAGCGCGGCTGTCGTATCCGTTGAAAAGTATGGGTTCCCTGTTCCTGCTGCAAAAATGACGACACGTTTTTTTTCTAAGTGACGAATCGCTCTTCTTCGAATGTACGGCTCAGCTACTTGGCGCATTTCAATCGACGTTTGTACACGCGTTTGTACACCGAGCTGCTCTAAGCTATCTTGTAGGGCAAGCGAGTTCATCACCGTTGCTAACATCCCCATGTAATCGGCTGTGGCGCGGTCCATCCCCATTTCGCTGCCAATTTTTCCACGCCAAATGTTTCCGCCCCCAACGACAACGGCAACTTCGACTCCTAGTTCTGCCACTTCTTTTACTTGTTGAGCGATCGATTTAATGACAGATGGATTAATTCCAAATCCTTGCTCTCCCGCTAACGCTTCACCGCTTAGTTTTAAAACGACACGTTTATACTTTGGACTTTCCATTGTAAACCTCCATCCCGTTCTTTAAAAATAGGGAACACATATGTGTTCCCTATTTGTCTCCATTACTTACGAACTTGGCTCATAACTTCTTCAGCGAAGTTATCTTGACGCTTTTCAATTCCTTCGCCTACTTCGTAACGGATGAAGCTTTTCACAGTTGCGCCATTTGATTCTACAAATTGACGCACTTTCACATCTGGATTTTTCACGAAGCTTTGCTCAAGTAAGCAAATGTCTTCAAAGAATTTGCCTAAACGGCCTTCAACCATTTTTTCAACGATATTTTCAGGCTTTCCTTCATTTAATGCTTGTTGTTTTAACACTTCGCGCTCGCGAGCGATTTCATCTGCAGATACTTCATCACGAGAAACGTATTTTGGATTAATTGCTGCGATGTGCATCGCTACATCTTTTGCAATGTCGCTATTTGTTGTACCTTCTAATACAGTTAATACAGCAATGCGACCACCCATGTGTAAGTATGCACCGAATGCGGCGTTGTCTCCTTTTTCAACAACTGCAAAGCGACGTAACGTAATTTTTTCACCAATTTTAGCGATCGCTGCATTAATGTGCTCTTCTACTGTCGCACCGTTATCCATTTTTTGTTGTAATGCTTCTTCGACTGTTGCAGGTTTATGTTTTAATAAATGGTCAGCTAATTCTTTTACTAATGTTTTAAACCCTTCGTTTTTCGCAACGAAGTCTGTTTCAGAGTTTACTTCTAAAATGACTGCTGTATTTCCATCTACTTCGATTAACGTTGTTCCTTCAGCTGCGATGCGATCTGCCTTTTTCGCTGCTTTCGCCATTCCTTTTTCACGAAGCCAGTCGATCGCTTTTTCCATATCACCGTTTGTTTCTGTTAATGCTTTTTTGCAGTCCATCATTCCTGCGCCTGTCTTTTCGCGCAACTCTTTTACCATTTGAGCAGTAATTGCCATGTCAAACATCCTCCTTTTTTATGTGCGAAATCGTATGTACACAAACCGAAACGGTTTGTATGCTTAGTATGCCCGATTTTCTTAAAAAAAGGTGATAAAAGGCTTCCCCCTCTTATCACCTTTCACACGTTTACTCAGCTGTGACAACGGCTTCTTCGCCTTGTTTTGCTTCTAAAATTGCATCAGCAATTTTAGCTGTAAGAAGCTTCACAGCGCGAATCGCATCGTCGTTCGCAGGAATGACGTAGTCGATTTCGTCTGGATCGCAGTTTGTATCTACGATTCCGATGATCGGAATGTTTAATTTACGAGCTTCTGCAACGGCAATGCGCTCTTTGCGTGGGTCGATAACAAATAACGCATCTGGCAATTCTTTCATTTCTTTAATACCGCCTAAAAACTTTTCAAGACGCTCTAATTCTTTCTTTAGTTTTACCACTTCTTTTTTAGGCAATACATCGAATGTGCCGTCCTCAGCCATTCTTTCGATTTCTTTTAAACGTTTAATACGTTTTTGGATCGTTGCAAAGTTTGTTAACGTTCCACCTAACCAACGTTGGTTTACGTAGAACATGCCAGAACGTTCTGCTTCTTCTTTCACAGAATCTTGCGCTTGTTTTTTCGTACCAACGAATAAAATTTTGCCGCCGTTTGCCGCAAGCTCTTTAACGAAGTTGTACGCTTCTTCTACTTTTTTCACTGTTTTTTGCAAGTCAATGATGTAAATACCATTGCGCTCAGTGAAAATGTATTTTTTCATTTTTGGGTTCCAACGACGTGTTTGATGCCCGAAGTGAACCCCTGCTTCAAGCAACTGTTTCATTGAAATAACAGACATCTTTCATCCTCCTAGATGGTTTTTTCCTCCGCTCACGTCATTTTTAAGCAAGACTGCAAAGCAGCACCGTCGCTTAAATCGATGAGCGTGTGTATTCACACCAAATAGAACTATATCATAATTAAAAAGCACATTCAACTACTTTTGGTGAAATTTAAGCAAAAGCTCTATTTCTGTCTTCCCGCGCTTCAACGCTTTCGCAATTTCATCCATTGTTTTTCCTTGTTGTTGAAGTTTTAGCGCTTCTGAAATGAGCGACTCGAGCGACGGCTCTTCCTTTGGCGCAGTTGTTGATAATTCTACTCGGTCAACAACGTCTTCAACTGGAAGTCGTACTTGTTCTTCCCGAAATGGAGGAGAGGCTTCTTTTTTCTTTTGACGAACGGCCGATGATGTCATTTGTTTAACAAATCGTTCGTTTTCCTCTTTAAACTGCATTAAATATGTCGTCATCATCGTTTCCATTTCGCGAATGAGCTCCGCTTGCTCTCTTTCTGTCTCTTTAATTTTTGCCCATTTTAATGATAAAAGAATAATGAGAAAAAGCGAGACACCATGCAAAACGAAGCTGATCAACCATAAAAACGTCGTCATATCATCCCTCTTATCCGATAAAATCAATATATGTTCCTTTGTAAGGATGTTTACTTTTTTCTTTTTTCTCAGACTGTTTTTTCCACTTAGCACGTTCGCTTTGTTCCGCTCTCGTCACTTGTTGCCGAATGCGCTCATCTTGTTTTTTTATTTCTGTTGCAAGCTGTTGTTGAGCAAGCTGTCCGTATTGTTGCATATGTTCTTGCCATTTCCCGAGCTCATGCGTTTTCGGCAACGCCACTTGTAACTCGACTAATTTTAAACTCATGTTCTCACTTCCTTCATAAAGTGATGAAGGACTGTCATATCGCTTGCTCAATCAGTTTGCGCATTTTAAATAAGGCTTTTGCGTGAATTTGGGAAATTCGTGACGTGGACAGTCCCATAATATGTCCGATTTCTGTAAACGTCAATTCTTCCTTGTAAAATAAACTAATGACTAGCTGTTCTTTTTCATTTAGCTGTTGAATAATATTCGCTAATTGCGCAATTTGTTCTTCACGCAACATATGTTCTTCGGGCGACAGAGATCGATCATCGCGAATCGTAAATGACGGTTGATCGTCGTCATCATCGAACGGTCGCTCATCTAAAGATAAAACATTGGCGAAAAACTGTTCACTCATCACCGCATACACTTCATCTTCTGAGATGTTTAATGCTTCCGCCACTTCTTTGGCGCTGACATCACGCATATGTGTTTGTTGCAACTGCTCAATTGTTGCCTCTATTTTTTTCGCCTTGTCTCGTACGCTGCGCGGAAGCCAATCTTCTTTGCGCAATCCGTCTAAAATTGCGCCACGAATGCGAAAGGAAGCATACGTATCAAATTTTAAATCGCGTGAAGGATCAAACTTTTCTAGCGCATCATATAAGCCAAGTAGCGCTAAACTTTTTAAATCTTCTCTTTTTACGCTTTTCGGAAGGGATGAAGCAATACGTTGCACATGATAATCGACAAGTGGCATATATTTTTCGATCAGTTGATCGCAAGCCTCGCGATCGCGAGCATCAATCCACTTTTGCCAGCATTGCTCAATCATATCATCCCCCCTAAATGTTAACGTTCATTTACTTTTCTTCCTGCCTCAATAGTTGCCGAATATACTCTGCTACTTTTTGTTGCTCTTCTTCACTTAAACTTTCAATCATCTGTTCCACTTCTATTTCATCCGATGGTGTTAACGACATATTTTGTACAGATGCATCTTTTTGAATAAACGCCATCATCCAACGAATGATAAATGCAAAAACAAAGAAAATAACAAATGCGATCAACGCGCGTATGATAGATGTCCATACACTATTTTGCAATAGTGAAGAAAAAAAAGCGACGATACAGCCAAATAAGGCAAACATCACGTTAAATTTCCATGTACTAGCCATTACATTTCCCGTACCCCTTGGTTTACTGTTCGAATGAGCAACATGCCTGTTTTCGGATGAAATTCAATCGTCCGTCCACTACTCCCTCCGACGTCTTCAGCAACGATTGGGATGCGAAAACGTTGAAGCTGCTCACGAACGGCCTCAACGTTGCGCGGTCCGATGCGCATCATATCTGTCGTACCTGTACGAAATTGAAACATTTGCGCACCTCCAGCCATTTTTGCCTTCAAATGACCATTTCTTCCCCCTGCCCCAATGACTCGCCGTACTAACTCTTCAATCGCAGTATCAGCGTATTTTGCTACATTCATTTTTTCAGATTTTGCCAACGACGAGTCGGGAAGCATGACATGCGCCATTCCTGCCACTTCTTTCACTAAATCATACACAACGACACCGACGCAAGAGCCGAGTCCACATGTACGAATGACATGTGGTGCCTTTACTACATTCATGTCAGCAATTCCTACTTTTACTATTTGAACAATTTCACTCATCATGTTCCACACCTAAAGCCCGAAAAATAATGTGAAATGATTCAGGGTCAGGGAGTAGGAAAAAGTGTCCATTTACACGGTCATCAGGCTGATGTTCTTCATGAATGGCTGTATCAACGACAATGACATGATCGCCAACGCGCGACATTTCAATTAATCCATAGCTTAAAATCGCGCCAATCATATCAATGCTAAGTGCTGGAACAGATGGATATAAATTTAAATGAGTGAAATCTGACAAAGACGATAAATACGAACCGGCTAAAATGTTGCCTAGCTCTTGCAACGCAGATAGCGACAATTCAGAACAATGTTGTTCTAGTTTAAACTGTTCATCGCCAATCATTTGCTGAATAAACCGCTCTGCTTGTTCAATAGATAATACGAAAAACATATTGCCTGGCGCATCCCCTTCAATGCGCAAGAAAACAGCGGCGACGACATTGTCAGCTCCTCCAACAATATCCATCATTTCATCAAATGAA